>CAYLWY010000102.1:0-2597 GCA_964387665.1 uncultured Candidatus Peribacteria bacterium | reverse complement strand
TGCAAAATCCCGTCAAATTGACCCCCTCTGTTCAGTCTAAACTGACCTAGTATTTTCAGCGCAAACTGACCCCCTTCGTTCAGTGCAAATTGACCCCCTGAAATTGGAGGTAAGAAATTGATGATTGGTTTGATAGTTTGCGGTTCAAAAAACCGTAAACGATGTCAAATAAACCAATCATTATGAGTAAAATCAGACAAATTATCCGCTGTCATTGTCAAGGTATTGGCAGTAAGCGAACGAGCTCCATGACAGGAGTTTCAAGAAATGTAGTCAGATCCTACATTCAGAAATTTGCTTCGTTAGGTCTAACCCTAGAGGATGTTGAATCTAAGTCAGACCAGGAACTTCAAGATCTGTTATTTCCATCTGTAGCAGCCCCACTTATTCCCGATTTACAACGGTATCAGTATCTCCAAAATAAATTACCTGATATCCTGAAAGCTATGCGGCAGAAGGGAATGACATTGGAAATACAGTGGCTTAAATACATCAATGAATACCCCGATGGGTACTCACGAACACGTTTCTATCATTACCTTGTAGAACACAAGCGTAAAAGTGGCTCAACCATGCATCTGGACCATAAAGCAGGTGATAAAATGTTCGTTGACTATTGCGGTGATAAGCTTCGTGTAGTGGATGTTCAAACCGGTGAATTAAAAGAACTGGAGGTCTTTGTTGCAATATTAGGATGCAGCCAGTTAACCTATGTTGAAGGATCCTACAGCCAAACCAAAGAAGATTTTATAGACAGTTGCAGGCGAGCCTTAGAGTACTTCGGCGGTGTACCTAAAGCCATTGTCCCTGACAACCTGAAATCAGCAGTTACAAAATCCAGCAAGTATGAGCCCATCATTAATGATGCCTTTGCCAGTTTTGCCGAACACTATAACACCGTTATCCTTCCTGCAAGAGCATATAAACCGAAAGATAAAGCGCTTGTTGAAAATGCAGTAAGGCTGGTCTATCAGCGCATTTACACTGCACTTCAAAACCCGATACTGTTTGAAAACATTGATAAACTGAATGAAGTTATAAAAGTGCCATTAGAATCGCACAATACTGCTTCGCTCAAGCAAGGAGACAGCCGCAGAAAAATCTTTGAAACTGAGGAAAAGCAGACATTACTTGCATTACCAGTCATCCCATATGAATTGATGAAATTTAAGGAATGCTCCGTGATGAAAAACGGACATGTTGCCTTGCATGAAGATCGACATTACTACAGCGTTCCTTTTGATTTTATAGGCAAGAAAGTTAAACTTCATTTTAACTCATCAAAAGTGGAGGTTTATTACCACTACAAATTAATTGCATCGCATGAGCGCAATTACCGGCGCAACAGGTATACAACCAAGGATGAACATCTTGCAAGCAAACACAGGTTCATGTCTGACTGGAATCCTGAGTTCTTCATCAGCAGAGCCAGAGAGATATCCGAAGAGACCGCCATGTTTATAGAGCGCCTGCTTGGAAGTAAAGCCCATCCTGAACAAGGCTACAAAGCATGTAATGGTGTTTTGAATCTGGCCAAGCGCGTCGGACAACAACGCATTACCGGAGCATGCAGACGCGCTCTGGAATACGAAGCCATTCACTATAACATGCTCGAGGATATACTGAAAAAGGGACTGGATAAACTTAGTCCTGAAGAAGAAATAGCAGCAAATACAACAACACCAACCCACAGAAATGTAAGAGGAAAAGAATATTATCAAACCAAAATCCAATAAATATTATGAACGAACAAACATTAGAAAGAATGAAACAAATGAAGCTTTACGGCATGCTCCGCAACTTCAAACATGTCCTTGAGTCATCCAATATGGATGCACTAACCGCCGATGAACTGGTACTGCAACTTGTAGAGAGCGAATGGGAGGACCGCCACAACAGAGCCGTTAACCGGAGTATCCTTAATGCCAAATTCCGCTACAAGGCCTCCATTGAATCTATTGATTACAGCCTCGAAAGAGGGCTTGATCAGAACATTGTCCACCGACTTGCTGAATGCACCTTTATTAAACAAGCTCAAAATGTAATTATAACCGGCAGTACAGGTACAGGGAAGAGCTTCCTGGCCTCTGCATTGGGGCATCAGGCTTGTTTACTTGGCTTCAAAGTTTACTATGCCAACACCATGAGACTTCTGGCTCAGCTTAAGATGGCAAAGGCTGACGGGTCTTCAATCAAGGAGTTCGCATACCTGGAAAAGCAGGATATACTGATACTTGATGACTTCGGAATACAACCATTCGACAACCAAAGCAGATTACTGCTTATGGACATCATTGAAGACAGGCATGGTAAAAAATCCACCATCATTGCCGGACAAGTTCCGGTGGGTGCATGGTACGATATCATTGGCGATGAAACATTGGCTGATGCAATCCTTGATCGTATTGTTCATGATGCACATCAAATTGAATTAAATGGTGAATCCTTAAGAAGAAAAAGAAAATTTGAAAATTAACCCCTTAAAAAACTAAATTTGTATTACAAACGAATCATCAATTTTGAACCTAAAATGTCAATCGTATTTACAGGGGTCAATTTGGACTGAAAATAGGGGGTCAGTTTGGGTGAATTATGCA
>CAYLWY010000101.1:0-2645 GCA_964387665.1 uncultured Candidatus Peribacteria bacterium | reverse complement strand
AGGCATAGGAGAGGGTCGGGGTGAGGTGTTCCCCAAACATTTTCTTCCATCTCAAGACTAAAGACTCAAGACTATATACTATTTTAGTTCAATGAAAAACCCTCTAATCATTTTCCTATTGGCCCTCGCCCTCGGCACCGGACTGGGCGTGTGGGTCACCCAAACTTGGATTTCCCCCACAGGAAGGAATACCCCCGCCCGCCTGGAAGAAGTACTGGTGGTGAAAGAACTCCACCTGGTACGGCAGGTCTACAACGACCTCTTCTTCCTCCATCGTAAAAACGACAAAACCAAAGCCATCCGGGCAGTGGCTCAGGTACCCGTCACCATCACTGCCTTTATCAACCTCAAAGACATGCAGTGGGTGAAGCGCAATGATAGCATCAAGCAGGTAATCCTGCCCAAAGCGGAACTCAATGATCCCAACTATGGCATTGCCGAGATGGAGATCAAGGAAACCCGAGGCTTTCAGTTTCATGTGGGCCGTGACCTCTATCCGCAGGTAAGTACTTACCTCAGCGCCATCATCGCCCAACGGCAGGACACGATCCGTCAGCGTGCGCTGGACAATAAAATCCTAACTCAGGCCGAAGCCGAGGGAAAACAATACATCGAAGGGCTCCTCAAAGGCATCGGCCGTCAGGATGTGCAGGTCACCTTTGGCGATGCGGCCATCGACAAGGCGGTGGCCGAACTGACCAGGACACTTCAAACACCAAACGAAAACCCACCCAACCCCCCACCGGATAGCATTGGAGTCGCCAGCCTGCACAGCGCCATCAACAACGTGCTCTACGGATGGCTACCGGTGGAGTAATTCTATTAAGTACGGGAGCCTACCGCTTTGGTGGTTAGGAAGTATTCAAAAGGAGTTCGTACTACTCCCTCTCCTTTGGAGAGGGTCGGGGTGAGGTCAACCCCGCAGAATGACGGAAACACTCCCAGCAATGCAACAACGGAGTCTGTTTTACAAACTGTGTCAAAAGGAAAAAACCTTAACTTGATACAGTATGGACACAGAAAAACAAGAGTTCAATTACAAAGAGTTTGAAGCTGACGCTATAAAGCGACTTCAAAACGGAGAAGCCCTTGAGGGCAAAGATGGTATTTTGGCACCTTTGCTGAAGCGGCTCATTGAAGCTGGGTTAAATGGAGAACTTGAGGGCCATCTTGAGGAATCTGTAATAGCCAACAGGCGTAATGGTAAGATGAGCAAACAGGTTAAAACTGCATTTGGCAATGTGGACATCAATACACCCAGAGACCGGAACAGTACCTTTGATCCTCAGCTTTTACCTAAACGTCAAACCAGCCTTGGTGAAGCGCTGGATCATAAGATTATATCCCTTTATGGAAAGGGAATGAGCTACAGTGACATTTGTAAACACCTGGAAGATCTTTACGGAGTAACTGTTTCTCCTTCTTCACTCAGTCTAATTACTGACCGAGTGATTGAGGAGGTAAAGATATGGCAAAACAGACCTCTTGAGAGTGTATATCCTTTCATGTGGCTGGATGCTATTCATTACAAAGTAAAGGAAGATGGAGCTATTAAGACAAAGGCGGTTTACTGTCTATTGGGCGTTAACCGAGAAGGAATAAAAGATTTACTTGGTCTTTACATATCTGAAAATGAAGGAGCTCGCTTCTGGCTCAATGTGTTGACTGATATCCAGAACCGTGGAGTTAAGGATATAATTATTGCTTGCATTGATAATTTAAAGGGATTTGCAGAGGCAATTGAAACCATTTTTCCACAAACAGAAGTACAGTTGTGTGTGGTTCATCAGATCAGACAGAGTACTCGGTTTGTAGCTTGGAAAGACAGCAAGCAAGTCATGAAGGCACTCAAACTTATCTATCGGGCACCTAGTAAAGAAGAAGCTGAAAGGAATCTGGCGCTCTTGGATCAGGAATGGGGTGCAAAGTATCCGGCAATGGTAAAGAGTTGGCTCAACAACTGGGAGCGCTTATCCAACTACTTCAAGTACCCAAAGGAGATCAGGCGAATAGTCTATACCACTAATATTATTGAGTCATTTCACAGTCAATTGAGGAAAGTAACCAAAAGCAAGCGTGTATTCCCTTCTGATATGTCGTTATTTAAATTACTCTACTTGGTTCAGGGAAACCTTAAACAGGACTGGGAGTTTCCAATGAAAGGATGGAGATTAACCTACTCCCAAATGCACATTCTATTCGAAGAACGAATGACCCAACATTAACAGAATGGATTTTTTAAGGCATAAATTCTTGGAATGGATTGAAAGTAAACGTGTCACCATAGGCAACACGTTTAGACCATTCCAGTCAGTTGAGTTATCCCTTCAAAGGTTGCTTCCCAGCAGAGCCTTTGTCCGTTTCACTCAACGTATTAAATTTAATCAACAATTTTATTCTATTAGTAATGACACAGTTTATAGAATAGACCCCCGGTAATCGGTAACCGGTAACCAGTTACCAGTGACCGGTAATCGGTGACCAGTAACCGGTGATCGGGAGTATTTGAGAAAACAGTAATTGTTACTGGCGTCATGCTGAGCTACCGAGCGAAGGTAGCGGGGAGGGCGAAGCATCTCTTGCTGTACAGAACCTTTTACATAAGGAATTCCGTATTAAGAGTATGTTCAACAAACTAAATTTTT
>CAYLWY010000100.1:0-2709 GCA_964387665.1 uncultured Candidatus Peribacteria bacterium | reverse complement strand
CTTACTGATCCAGCAATAAAATATCCATCTCTAGATCTCTACTTTGAAAGTGAGGCACTGGTCCGAGAAGCACCTACATGGACGAAGCCAAAAAATATCGCACTCGCTCCTCAGGATATTACTTACTGGAAGAGTGTCTTGCCGTATGAAGAAGATAGATATGCAGATATCTATATGGTTATTCCGCAGCTGTGACTTATTACGCCTATCCAGCAAATCCCTCGCGAGAGTGGTGACTGGTCGTCTATGGTAAACGGTCATGAGATTAGTATCAATAAATACCTCCAAGGATGAGTCATAGAGTATGCATCTAGTGTGGCTCCTGGACATCGATGAAAACGTATAGATTTCGGTCATAGTAACTATTTCAAGACTGACTCGTGAAGATACAAGACCGTGTTTGCGAACTTGATGTGGTTAGATGAAAGTGATGAGGTGCGATATTTTGTCAGAAATGGTGATCAGTATACCTTATATAGATACTTAGTCACGGCTTCATATCCGACAAAACCGTCAAACGTTGCCCCTCTTCACCGAGATGGAGATGGAGCAGATGCACTGATCTTTGGGTGTTATCACGGACTCGACGGGAGATGGATGATAGAAGCTACTTACATAGGAAACCCGGTCATGCCACCTGCTGAGGTAGGACAGGTAGATGAGTTTGCAAAACTCTCTCCCTACTTGAGAAATCGTGTGGATTCATGAATATACGCACTTAGTAAGATGGCAACGAAACGGAGAAAAGCGCATATAGCTGCTTTGTATACGCGTATCAAAAAGTATAAAGAACGTCATAGGGTGACCGAGCAAGAGTGACTCTTGCTCGACTATATGGCTCAGTGATTCGCGTGATTATATTAAAATATTAGATCAATGAGATATCGAAAAATAGTGAGTATATGGATAAGTGTGGTCACTGTCTGGATCGGATGATCCGTTTTTGCATTGACACCAAAAGAACAGAAATGAGTCATTACGCTCAAAGCAGCTTCTATAGACTACCTTTCTCCTTCCTGGTTTACACCATTTGGGTTGTGACAGACACCAGAGCGTCTTGCGTACTGGACGAGTTTGCTTCCTGAACAAGATAGAGATGTGGGGTTTTATATTGTCATGCCGACGCTGTGACTTATCTCTCCAGTCATTGTCGTTCCAGAAGATTCTGCTGACTACGCAACGATGCAAGCAGGAGGGGAGATTGACATAAACACCTACCTCGTGGACGGAGTGATGCACTATCCATGAACGCCAATGCCTGACCAAGAGGGCAATATCGTTATTTTCTGACATAGTAATTTCTACAGCAACAAACCATGAAGATATAAGACCATCTTTGCTGATATTATGAACCTAGATGTATTACCGACAGATGAGATATGGTTGTACCAAAAGCAGCCATCAGGGCAGTATGAGCTGTATAAGTACCGTGTAGAAAAATCGTATGAGACGACACCTACAGATGTAGATATCTTGCAACCGCAATGATGAAAAGAACTCACGGTATTTGCTTGTACCAACTGACTAGCAGGAAGACGAATTCTGAGAGCAAAACAACTTCCAGATGAAGAGATCTTGGTGCATTCATCCACCAAAGCTCGTCTACGAGACCTCGTCGAAAGATTGGAAAAACTGCCTGAGAGTGCACAATCCCAGATCGTTTCTCGTGTGCTTCAAAAAATAGAAGCAACCCGTCTGAACGGAGCACCACTGTTTACTAAGAGGCAAAGACAGATGAGATTGTATGTCTTGAGGCGGATAGAAATGACTCTTACTCAGTAGCAGAGATCTATACAGCTACTTGTGCTTTGATAAACGGATCTGGATTATAGTTTTCTAACACGATATCTTCACGAGTGATCGCGAAGAGATTTTTATGTTGTGCAGTAATTTTCAATGAAGGAAGTTGTTTTGGTGTTCTACTGAGCTGCTGATGAATTTGATCGAAATGATTGTTGTAGATATGTACGTCACCAAAGGTATGTACAAACGTACCGACTTCGAGATCGCACACATGTGCTACGAGGTGAGTCAGTAGTGCGTATGAGGCAATATTGAACGGGACACCAAGGAAGACGTCTGCTGAGCGCTGATAGAGCTGACAGCTTAGTTTGCCCTCAGCGACATAAAACTGGAATAACGAATGACAAGGAGGGAGTCATGCTTTTGCCATTTCTTCGATCTGTGAAGCATTCCACGCACTCACGATAAGTCTCCTGCTATCAGGGTTACGTTTGATCTCTTCGATAAGCCAACTGATCTGGTCAAATCCATTAAAGTCTCTTCGTTGTTTTCCATAGACAGGTCCTAGTTCTCACCGCTGTGCTGCAACCGTATCGTCAGTTTTGATCTGTTCGATAAATTCCTGCATCTTGTCTTTTCGTTCTTTGCTGTATTTGGGATATTGTTCAGTGAGATTGTTTTTGGTCAGGTAGTTTTGGAATGGTCGTTCATTTCGGATGTTCACGTTATTTTCCACAAGATAGCGAATATTGGTGTCTCCAGCAAGAAATCGTAAGAGTTCATAAGCAACTGCATCGAAGTTGACCTTTTTGGTCGTGAGGAGAGGGAAACCAGCATTGAGATCGACATGCATCTGATATCAGAAGCAACTTCTCGTCCCTACACCAGTTCTATCGTGTTTGTCGATACCGTGCGTGAGGATATGATTGAGCAGGTCGTGGTATTGTTGCATAGAAGCAGAGAAGA
>CAYLWY010000099.1:0-2716 GCA_964387665.1 uncultured Candidatus Peribacteria bacterium | reverse complement strand
TTCGCAACAGTTCTTTGAGGTATTTTCAGCCTCCCTTCGGGATGGGTATGCCGGGGCGCAGCTACAGCGCTGGAGATCAATATCGTTATGGATTTAATGGGAAGGAGAATGATAATGAGGTAAAAGGTGAAGGTAATCAGCAGGATTACGGGATGCGGATTTATGATACAAGGCTGGGGAGGTTTTTGAGTGTTGATCCACTAACGCCGTCTTACCCTTGGTATACATCTTACCAATTTGCAGGGAATATACCAATAAAATTCATTGATAAAGATGGAGCGGAACCTGACGAGACCATATATTTCATGAGTGAAGGCGTTCCAAAAGTAAACAAGGAAGATGTAAAAGAGATGAATCGGCGTATCTCAAGTGATTTTCATAATGAGGTATTGCCTAGGGTAGGCGGTTTTTTAAGAGCGGCTGGAGGTATTCTTGTAATGGCTGCTACATGGGAAGCAGCATGGACACCTTTTGGTTTTGCAGCATTCACATTTGGCGCGGATCAAGCTTCGACGGGATTACAGGAAATGTTATATGGTTCTCCTCGGGCATCAATTACCGAACAAATCTTAGTTGATCACGGCCAAACACCAGAACAAGCACACTTTTGGTCAAGCGCAGGGATGGTTTATTTTGGTTCAGGCTATTATCGGCCATCTCCGCTTGTTTCACAATTAGGACCGCTTCGAACATCCCCAGAATTGAATCAAGCTGAAGCTCTTGCAGCAAAAGCTCGTGTTTTTGAAGCTGGTGGCGAAATTGGGATGATGGATGGTGCTATGGAATTAAGCGTAAACTCAAATACTAGAAGATTAACGGCATCACTAAACCTCAACGATAAAGCTGTATTTTTAGAAGGAATAGTTAGTACTGAAAATAATATACTGACAATTAAAAATATTGGCATTAGGAATCAAGCTGGCAATTATAATAATACAGATTTAGTAAACGAGATTGGGCCTGGGATGTTTAAAAAAATGATTGATCAGCTTAAAGACTTGAGAATAAAAGGTGGTTATAAAGAAGGGAAATTGGAATTTGAAAGAATGAAGCCCGAAGGTTCTAAGCTTAAAGACAGGGAAGAAATCGCAATTTCATTTTAATTTTTTTCATGCATCCAAGAATAAAAGAGCTATTTAATCAGATTAAAGAAATATCCCCTGAGGTGGTATTAAACATTGAGGTACTTCATCAGTTAAAAGATTTTGGAGCAACAAGAACTGAGGCTTCAATAGCATTGCATCAGGGGTTTAATCTAAATCTTGAAGAAGTTGATAGCTTTGTCATTAAGTCTAACCTTTGGAAAGATGAAGTTCTCGGAGACGTTTTCTATGAGACACTAAAATATTTATATTATAATCCCGATGATCCAAACTATGAATCAGATGATAACAGGGCACAGATACCTATCTAACACTTCTTCATGATATAGGGTTATCCATTAGCACCTTAAAGAACAGTCAAAACAAGACGCCTTGCACTTTTGCCATGAAAAAACTAACATTCTCTTCCTGCCGTTGCAGGTCTTCCCGAAAGAAGCGCGCTGGCATTTGCTGTTGTGTGTGGCAATGTGAATGAACTAAGAAGCCGCTAAAACTGCAAAGTTCACAAAGCCTAACTAATAACTATGATAGCTACTATAGATGATAAAATAAAGATATTTTGCCTCAGTTGGTCTTCCAAAACCTTTAAGCGGCCTTTGTTGTGTGTTGTGAGCTGGTCTTGTTGCCTGGCAAAAACACCAACAAACGAAATTAGGGTTTCCTGCAACTCCTGTCACTGGTGTCTATGCTCTGCTGCATAGCCCCCGGTTGTCGTGAGTTTGCAAGGCAATAGGAGCAATAAAACTTTAGGATAGCTATGCTTCGTTTGTAACGAAGCATCGGCCTCAAAGAGGCCGAAAAAAATAACATTAAGCAAAAAGCCGTTGATCAATCAGCGGCTATTTTTTTACACAAGCTTTCCGGCGCCACGGTGTGCTACAGCTATGGCTACGACCAGCTTAACCGGCTTGTTGAAATGCGACAGCACAGCACCGGCACAACAAGCGGCTGGAGCAACAGCGATATAATTACGGCCTATCGGGAAAGCATAGCCTATGATGCCAATGGCAATATCTTAAAATACCTGCGCCACGGGGCGGCGGATGAAACGGATATGGATAGTTTGAACTATCAATACCACCGTGACGGTGAGGGGTATTTGGTGAACAACCGGCTGAACCATGTAAAGGATGCTGTGAACGGTGCAAACTATACAGTGGATATTGATGACCAGGATGAGGACAATTATGCTTATGATCTTATTGGTAATTTAAAGAAAGATGTTGCCGAAAATATTGATACAGTAAGATGGACGGTGTATGGAAAGATAAACCGGATCGTTAAACAATCTGGTGATGTGGTGATTGACTATGGCTATGACCCTGGCGGCAACCGCACCAGCAAACGGGTGGATGATGATGGCACGGTAACCACGACTTATTATGTGCGGGATGCGCAGGGCAATGTGTTGGCTGTGTACAGTATTAAAGACGAAGAAACGCTGAAATGGAACGAGCAGCATTTGTATGGAAGCTCAAGATTGGGAATGTGGCGATGGGACACCCTTGTGCCCGCTTCACCACCAGTGGTGGATGAAGAGCCCATCTATGACAGCATCTTGCTGGGCAGCAGAACGTATGAGCTGAGCAATCACTTAGGAAATGTACTGGCCA
>CAYLWY010000098.1:0-2790 GCA_964387665.1 uncultured Candidatus Peribacteria bacterium | reverse complement strand
CTGAACGGCAAGATTTTTTGCCAATGCCCCCTCGCATTCCAAATGCGCAGGGGGCATTTGATTTTTATATGCGGAAGTCGATGCCTTTACTTAACCCGCGCTGTTCACGCGCCTAAAAGATTTTTCAAAGGTGCGAGGTGCGAGCCGCACGGGCAAATGGTTTAACCACGTATGAACACAGATTCGGTGGGGCGAGCGTCCTCGTGAGCCGTGGTAGGGCGGTGCTGCCGCGCCGCCATCAACTTTCGCGAAGCCAAACAGACTTGCCCCATCGGGGCAAAAGATATTAGCCCGGGGTTGGTGCGCTGGCCGCGAGCACCTACCCCGGGTAAACGTCCCACAAAATAATTCTCCCGCTCCTCGCCGAACGAGGAGAGGGCCGGGGTGAGGACTCGCAACAGTTGCAGTCGCGGTGGGCGGATAATTAGACCTTGACTAAACATTCCATTTTTAAGAGTGTGCCCTTAAAAATATATGGCTATTGAAGATCAAATACTCAAGGCAGTTGCGGCCGCGACGCCAAAACTTGTTCAATTGTTAACGCCACTTACGCCAGAAGGACGGCAAAGAGCGATTGCTTCGGCATTGATGGTTTTTGGGGAATCGCTGCCACAAGGAACGCGTCAAAAAGATAAGGGCGACGGCATGGATTCTGACACGCACGCAACGGGCGAAGGCATCTGCCAAAAAGCTGCGGCTTGGATGAAAAAGAACAATCTCTCACGAGAACAATTGGAGCACGTCTTTTCGATAGACCGAGATTCCATCGACGTAATTGCTTCAAAAATGCCGCAAAAGACAGTTTCAAAACAAGTCGTGCAGGCTTACGTAATTTGTGGTGTGGCAGTTTTTCTCAAGGCCGGCGAACTCGCATTTACAGATAAAGATGCACGAACGTTATGCGAGAAGGTTGGGGCGTATGACCAAGCCAATCACGCTACTTACACGAAACGATTTGGCAACTTGATCACCGGCTCAAAAGATTCCGGCTGGAAACTCACTAACCCAGGTTTAAGCGAAGGCGTTAAAATCATAAAAGAATTAGCGCCTGAACCAGCCACATAAAAACAAAATGTCCTCTGGAAATTATACAGTCGGAGTTCGTCTGCAAAAGATGGAACTCTTTGAGCAGGCATTGGTCTTGGCAAGACTTGCTCAAGCTCGTTTTCCAGACGGACAGTTTACACCCAAGCAACTCGAGGGATTGTTTTGTTCTTTTGCACTGCCAAAGCCGGCAAATGTTTCCAACATCGTCGCAAAACTCCGCAAGGATGGATTCTTAACTCACGGTAGTAAGTCTTCAACATGGAGAATGACGCCTTTGGGAAAACAAACTTCATTGCAGTTTCTATCGGATTTGGATTTAGCGGCCTTTTCTGCCGAGGCCGCATCCAGCAGTTCGGTTCTTGGGCAAGTTGCTCACACGGTTGTTCCGCCTGCACTAGCTCCCCCCAGTTTGATACCCGGCCTGCAAAAGTTTTTGGAGCAACATCCATTTGAAACAAATGTGTTTGGAATGACTCGTTTCCCAGAAGCAGGAGAAAGTGACAAAGGTCCAGACCCAGTTAAGCCAGCTTTGGAGGTTGCGAGAGAAGTTTGCCGTCTTCATGGGCTACAGTTTCACTTGGCGTCAGATCGAGCCATCAACGATGACTTGTGGACAAATGTCGCCGCACATATGTGGGCTAGCCAATATGGGATTGCCTTCTTTGAAGATCGCAGAAATCGAGGGTTAAATTACAACCTGACAATCGAGGTTGGCAGCATGCTGATAACCGGAAGGCGTTGCGCGTTGCTTAAGGATTCTTCAATCCCACGCATGCCGACTGACCTTGTTGGGAAAATTTACAAGAGTGTGGACTTGGGAAAGACTAAAACTATCAGCGATGCTTTGCATTTGTGGATTCGCGACGATCTGAATTTGGGCTCGTGTCCGTCATGTCCAAAATAACCAACCAAAATTATGAATGAATCCATCCTTAAAGAGAGAACGAAACGGCTGCTTGAAGTAAACGACACCATAAAGAAGCTAGACCCGACGATTCGACCTGCTGCTTTTGCATTGCTGCAGGATTATGTTTTGGCTGGTGCGGCAGCGACAAAGGAAAGCAAAACTCCCGTAACGTCTAACAATGGCGGCGACGATGATCGCGAAGGATTCTTTTCAAAATTTACGCACGACAAGCCAGCAGACAATGCATTGCTGATTGGTGCATATCACTACAGTCAGTTTGGTTCATCCCCATTCACAACTGCTGAAATCGAATCCTTGGCCACCGAAGTTGGTGTGACAATTCCAGAACGAACTGACATGACGTTCGCTGCGGCGCAACGCGAAGGGAAGAATCTTTTTCTCCGCGCTGGCAGAGGTGCATTCCGACCGACAGTCCACGGCGAGGCGTTTTTCAAAAAAACCTACCAAGTTTCCAAGGGGAAGAACCAGAAGTCGCAGAACTCCGAATAAGACTCCTCACCCCGCCCCTCTCCTCGTTCGGCGAGGAGAGGGAGAATTGTTTTGTGGGGCGTTTACCCAGGATTGCTCACACGTTGTGCGAGCAGCCTTGGGCTAATATTTTTCACCCTTTCAGGGTTTCAGTTTGGCTTCGCAGGAATTGATCGCGGCGCAGCAGCACCGCCCTACCGGAGTAATCGTG
The DNA here is from genome assembly GCA_964387665.1 of uncultured Candidatus Peribacteria bacterium. GTDB lineage: Bacteria > Patescibacteriota > Gracilibacteria > Absconditabacterales > Absconditicoccaceae > CAYLWY01. Next base: position 136 of record CAYLWY010000098.1, on the reverse strand, counting down.
TGAATCCGGTTAATCTTGTCTGAACTTTGGCCCGTGCGGCTCGCGCCTCTGCGTCTCCGCGTCTCTGCGGTTCAATTCAGGAAGAATAATTCTCCATCCCCACGCAGGAGCAGACCGGGTTGCGGTCGCCGAAGAC
>CAYLWY010000097.1:0-2854 GCA_964387665.1 uncultured Candidatus Peribacteria bacterium | reverse complement strand
ATCGGATCCTTGCAGGCCCATCTTCCGAGCGCAGGCAAATAGTAGCGGTACCCGTAGTTCATCCAGCCGGTCTCGATGTCTTCAAACTGCCCCTGGAACGAGAACTCCATCGCGCACTCACTGCCATTCCTCACCGTGAAGTCGGGATTGAGGATCGTCCTCAGCCCGAAGGCGCTGAACTGGTAACGCTCGGTCACTTCTCCATTCTCATCGGTGATCGCCGCTGGACTGAAGTAGTCCATCATGACGTAGCGGGTTTCGTTCAGCTCGCTGCCGCCCACAGCGCGGTCACGCCGCACCAGATCATCCCTGTGGCGAGAACCCCACAGATATGAGGCCACGACCACCGTGCTCTCCCCCTCCTTGCGGTCCTCGACCGGACGCCACTCGTCGTTGTAATAGGTATGGATCAACTCGTAGCTTGCAGACTCCTCCCGATGCATCACCCGCCGCGACAGACCGTCATACCCATAGACCGCATAAGTGTCCTGCGCCGGCAGGCTTTGCGATTTTGTAATACGACTCCATGCATCCCAAGTGATCTCGTAGCCGCCACTCCAATCTCCAGCCATTCCCGGCACGGTCTGCACCATCCGCCCCGCGCGGTCCGTGCGCATCACCGCTGCTCCGCCGACCTCCATCAGCCGGTTGCCCTTGTCGTGCGTTCGCGATTGAGTCAGCGACGCCTCACCGTTCGCCAACGTTTGATAGCCGTGCCAGTTGCCGGTTTCGTCATACTGCCAACGAGAACCGTTGCTGGGAAGCCCTGCGATGGCGTTGTGCGCTTGATTCAAATCTCCCCGGTCATCACCGATGACCTGGCTGAGGGAATCATACACATAGGCGTTGTCCCATCCCTGCGTCGTCGTTCGTTGCCGCCACACGCGGCGGCTGTCACGGTCAAAACCGTATTGGAGTTTTTCGAGAGTCGTGGACATATATGTAATTAGTTTGGTAGAATAGGTTATCTCCAGATATCTTGTATCCTGACCTTATACCGTAACTCTATCTTTACCGCGCAATCACTTACCTCACTGAAAGGCTCTTTGCTAATAGCAAGTGACCACCCTGCATAACTTTGTTCGATTGTTTTTGCCTGAGATGTGATGCTATTAAGCATACTCGCTCCCGATCCTTCTTGTGCGCTGAATTTTACATAATGACTGCATTCATACACGCCATGGATTTTATTTTCGTAGGCATAGCCATCTGGATAAAGTGAGACGTTTTTAAATCCTTGTTTTAGCAACTCCGCATGTAGTGCTATATCCACCCGTTGGGCAACGAGTTCCATTTCCCTATGCAGAGTTGAATCGACGGCGACTTTGCATTTTAATGCGATGCACAATGGCGCAGTCTGATACATTGAAATCAAGCCGACAAAGACGCCAAAGATAAAAACGGCTATCTTTAGAATCCATTTGTTTTGGAGTGATTCCATAGATGCTAACATTTTATTCTTTTGAGAGCATTTTGATAGGCGGCCTTTTCCTTGCCAACTCCGCTGTTTGGCTCCGATGAATCGAAATACCCTGATTCACCAGTTGCTTGCTGTTTGTTTGCACTCCACTTCCATGTTTTGCCATCGGGACACTCACAACAAACATAGTCTAATGTCACAGAAATATATGCATCCCCACCCAAGCCGCTCTTTGCTAAGTCTTGTTGCCTTTTTTGACTATCACCAATCCTGTCAGCAGCTTTTTGACCCATTCCCGCCGCTGATCCAGCATTAAAAGGTGATGCTTTAGAAGCCTTGTTGGCCAGTTTTTCGGCCATTTTGATCTTCTCCATCATCTTTTTTCCTTCTTCGGGAGTGATCTGACCTGCACCTACTTTTTTTAATTCAGGATTACCACCGCCAACTACTTTCCATTCTCCTTTCTTACATTCCGCCAGTCCAAGGAAGTCTGTTTGGTTAAGTGCATCATTGGCTGTCATCTCATACAAATTAAAACCTCCTTCTTCCCCAATCGGATCCTTGCAGGCCCATCTTCCGAGCGCTGGCAAATAGTAGCGGTACCCGTAGTTCATCCAGCCGGTCTCAATGTCTTCAAACTGCCCCTGGAACGAGAACTCCATCGCGCATTCACTTTCGCTTCTCACCGTGAAGTCGGGATTGAGGATCGTCCTCAGCCCGAAGGCGCTGAACTGGTAACGCTCGGTCACTTCTCCATTCTCATCGGTGATCGCCGCTGGACTGAAGTAGTCCATCATGACGTAGCGGGTTTCGTTCAGCTCGCTGCCGCCCACAGCGCGGTCACGCCGCACCAGATCATCCCTGTGGCGAGAACCCCACAGATATGAGGCCACGACCACCGTGCTCTCCCCCTCCTTGCGGTCCTCGACCGGACGCCACTCGTCGTTGTAATAGGTATGGATCAACTCGTAGCTTGCAGACTCCTCCCGATGCATCACCCGCCGCGACAGACCGTCATACCCATAGACCGCATAAGTGTCCTGCGCCGGCAGGCTTTGCGATTTTGTAATACGACTCCATGCATCCCAAGTGATCTCGTAGCCGCCACTCCAATCTCCAGCCATTCCCGGCACGGTCTGCACCATCCGCCCCGCGCGGTCCGTGCGCATCACCGCTGCTCCGCCGACCTCCATCAGTCGGTTGCCCTTGTCATGCGTACGTGACTGGCTGAGTGTCGCGACGCCATCCGCCAAGGTCTGGTAGCCGTGCCAGTTGCCCGTCTCGTCATACTGCCAGCGGGAACCATTGGCAGGAACACCGGCGATGGCATTGCGGGCCAGATTGAGATCGCCCCGGTCATCACCGATAACCTGGCTCAAGGAATCATACACATAGGCGTTGTCCCAGCCCTGTGTGGTGGCGCGTTGCCGCCAC
>CAYLWY010000096.1:0-2993 GCA_964387665.1 uncultured Candidatus Peribacteria bacterium | reverse complement strand
AAATAAAATAAAAAAAATTAAAAATTATTTTATAAATAAATTTGATTATTTTATATTAATTTATATACCTAGAAAATATAATGAATTAGAGGAAATAAATTGACAAGAAAATTTACATAATATTTATGTAAATTTTATGATTTTATATTATAAATTAAAAAAAAATGTTTTTAAAATATTGCCGTGAAAAATTAAAAAAATAAATTATATACTTATTTGATATTTAAAAAAATATTTTTACATAAAAATATATAAAGAAATAATTTTACATTTTTTCAAAATTAAAATATTAATTTATTATTATAAATTAAGTGTATATTTAAAAAAAAAAACTAAACTTTACTCAGATAAATATTATTATTGATATTATAAATATATTAAAATAAAATTTTATTATATTTGACTAGTTAAAGTGTTTTTAATTAGTAGAGCTTGTTGAGTAACTATTGAAGCTTTTTTTCTTTTAGTTTTTAATAAATTTAAAGGCTATTTAATTTTTTTTTTTGTAAATTCATATTATAATTTATGTTTTAAATATTTTATAAAAATAGATAGAATAAATAAAATATTTTATAATAAGAAATATTTTATAAAATATTTTATAAAATATTTTATAAAATATTTTATAAATAAATTACTAATTAAAATGCAATATTTAAGAATGTATATTTTTATTATAATTCTTTATTTTAGTTTTATATGATGAATTTTAATATTTATAAAAGCTGATTTATTATTAGATATAAATGTAACTATGTATCAAACAGATTTTGGTGACAGAAGTTTAAACTGAAGAAATTTAAAAATTTATCAAGTAGTAGTTAAATTTTTTGTTAAAGCATACATATGAAAAAATAAATTATATAAATTTATTTTTTATAAAATAGTTTATTATCATCGTTTACTTTGATTTTATGATAATTTAAAAGAATTAATAGTACCTGAATTTAAATATTATTTGTGAACTAAAATTTTTGATATTAAGACCTATTTTTACTGAAAAAGTTATTGAAAAAAATATCATAGAATTAGAGTTCTTGGACTTTATTAAAAAATATATATTATTAGTATCTCATATTGTTTTTTAAAAATTAGAAAAAATTAAAAAAAAATTATTAATGAACATTTGAATAGATAATAGATTTTATAAATTAAAAGGGAATTTAAATTACACAATTTTCCAATATTGTGCAAAAATAGGTATAAATTTGCCTTGTTTTTGTTATATGGAAAAATTATCATTGCAGCAAATTGTAGAATTTGTTTATGTGAAGCTAATAATGCATTAGTAGTAAGTTGTGCAACAATATTATTAGATAATATGAAAATATTTACTAAATCTAAGAGAATTAACAAAGCTAGAGAAGCAGTTTTAGAATTTATTTTAAATAATCATCCATTAGATTGCCCTATATGTGATCAAGGTGGAGACTGTGATCTACAAGATATTTTTTTAAATTATGGTAGTGATAGAGGTAGATTTTATGAAATAAATAAAAAATCTGTTGTTGATTTACATTGTGTTGGCCCTTTTATTAAAACAGTTATGACTAGATGTATACAATGTACTAGATGTGTTAGATTTGTACAAGAAATTTCAGGAAATTTTGATTTAGGAGTTATTGGAAGAGGTTTAAACTTAGAAATTGGTAGTTATATTTTAAATTTTATTAATGATGAATTATTAGGTAATATTATAGATTTATGTCCTGTAGGAGCATTAATAAGTATGCCAGCATCTTTTACTAGTAGGAATTGAGAAATAAAATATCAACAAAGTTGTGATATTTTAGATTCTTTAGCTTTAAGTATTAAAATAGGTATTTCATATAATAATGTAAAAAGAATATTACCTAATCTAGATGAATTTTATGATGAATGAATATCCAATAAAACAAGATTTATTTATGATTCTTTTAATATACAAAGATTACATTATCCTAAATTAAAATTATTTTTTAAATATATAAGTATTAGTTGAAAAATAGCCATGAATGTTTTTATTCTATTAATTAATAACACAAAAAATATAATACAGTCTTTTATAGGCCCATTTAGTTCTTTAGAATGTGTTTATAATTTAAAAGGTTTTTTTAATAGTATTGGATGTTTTAATATTTACTATTTTGAAATGGATGTAAATATACCGGATTTTAGATATACTTTTTTGTTAAATAATACTTTAAGGGATTTAATTGAAGTTAATGATTTTATTATTATAGGTTCTAATTTAAGATTAGAATCTCCTTTATTAAACTCAGTTTATAGAAAAAGTTACTTAAATAATATTTATTTTAAAGTTTATAATATAGGGTTAGGATTAAATTATATAAATTACCCAATAATAAATATAGGTACAAGTATAAAATGTTTAAATAAATATATATTAAGTTTACTAATAGTTAATAAATATATATTATTTAATGATTATTATAATTTAAGTTTTTTTAAAAAAAAAAACTTATTTACAAAAAATATATTATTAGGATCTTCCTCAATAATAAGAAATGATTCTAATAATATATTAAATTTAATATTAAAATTGTTAAATAAAATAGATATTAATATAAAAAAAATAAATATATTATCAAGACATTTAGGTAGAATTTCTATGTTTGAATTTAATACAATTTATAATATAAAACCTTTAAATTATTTTTTTAATTTAAAAAAAAATAATTTAAAACATTTTAATTTTATTATAGGAATTGATAATTTAAATATAAGAAAAAACAAAAAAGATATAAATATATATTTAGGATCTTTTTTTATAAATAGTTTTTTAGAATTAGTTAATTTAATATTAGCTTCAAGCATATATGTTGAAGATTTATTTAGTTATATAAATTTGGAAGGTAGATTTAGATATACTAATAAGATAATATCTCCAAGTAAACAAATATTTTCAGATTATAAAATAATAAATTCTTTAAATATACTTATGAAAAAAATAACTTTATTACGAATTTATTAAAGGTGTTCAAAAACAAATA
>CAYLWY010000095.1:0-3044 GCA_964387665.1 uncultured Candidatus Peribacteria bacterium | reverse complement strand
AACAATGTGATGATGGTAATACAAACAATACTGATAGCTGTCGTACAAATTGTACTACAAATACACCAGTATGCGGAAACGGTACTGTAGAGACGTGAGAACAGTGTGATGATGGCAACACAAATAACAATGATAGCTGTCGCAACAACTGTACCACAAATGCTCCAGTATGTGGAAATGGAACAGTGGAGTCAGGAGAGGAATGTGATGATGGTAATACAGACAATAATGATAGCTGTCGTAATAATTGTACTCGTCCATGATGAGGTACATCGAGCACGAGTAGTACGCCAACTTCTACGACACCGAGCTCTACTACTCGCTGAAGTTCATCTAGTAGTAGCAGTGGCTGATGATGAAGTGGATGATCACCATCGCCATCGTGTGCGAAGTGATGAATAGTAGATGCTAAATATTGTGTAAATGCGGAACCAAAATGTAGCGAAATCGATCCTCCATCAGTGATGCAAGGAGAGTATCTTCCTTTCTGGTGGGATCTCGACTTGTGAAATGAGGTCGATACATCAGCTACTTCGTGTAGTAATTTACGTGCTGGAAGAACCATACCTGGATCATCATTGTTGTGTACGTTTGAATTATATAACTGAGCAACAAGACAATCTATTGCCAAACTAGAGGATGTCCCTTGTCTTCGTGATAGGTGGAATGAACCAGGAGTAAACTTATTTAATAACTTCAAAACATTGAATTCTGCTCATCGTTTGTGAAGTAGTTGGATTCAACTAACTGAGTATTTTACGAAAGGTATCGTGGGTGAATATCAGATAGTACTCAGTTCTGTGAAATATGAAACCTGTGAGTGATCGACCTCATCCCCGAGAGTCTATAAATGAGTCAGCGATGAACGTATCTGTGCGATGAACTTCGCTGTAGCTGATCCTTATCTTATTCATCAAGGAACGTCACTATCTACCTTGGCTGACACTAATTTACGTGTTTTTAGAAAAGTAGATGGAAGAGCTGTCCTTGATAGAGATACACTTCGTCGTGTACAACAGAGTCTGACAGCGATTTATCCTGGCGATGACGTGAAAAAGATTATAACGAAATGGACAGAGCAACAGACTGTGCGCGCTTCTCAGACAACACAGTTGTGAGCATACACCAATAGCTTTTTACAAAAAGTAGAAAATCAGCGTATCTACGTGTATGACGGTGGAAAAGCTCGTACGCCATTAGTATTGAGATGAGGAAGATGAACTGATATTCCTATGACGGTTATCGTGCGTAACGCAGATGTGACGGTAGAATGATCGCTTTGGTGACGTCATATGTATCTCGTTCCTGAGGGAATGGTAACCTTTGCTAACCAAGATTGTGATCAACAAGATGTCGTCCAGTGAATCTGGATGAGTGCGTGATGATTTACAACTAATCGTATACGTAATGACCGTCTAGCAGAAACAAATCGATGTCACGATGGAAGACTAGTGATTGATGGTATGGCGGTTTGACCATGACTCGATACAAGTTTTGTAGAAAAGAGAAGAGCAATTTTGTCTGACTGGTTTGATATCACGACGGTTAGCCAGGAACAAAAGGTGTTCGATTCTGCGTCGGTGTTGTTGAGAGCCGATCCCAAGACATGGTTGCGCTTACCACCAGGTGCTGATGCATTTATCCGCCAATTGTCAATTAAAAGATAATAGTAAATAGTAAAATTATGTTGTAACTATAAATACGATATGTCAATATATTTATAATAAAATATAAAGATGGTCTGTGTAAGCAGATCATTTTTTACATATACAAAAAATATCAAATAAAATATGTAAATTATAATGTAAAGGAATACTTGACACTTTTTTACTTATTTTTTTGTCTCCCATATACTAGGATTATGTTTTTATGTTTGAAAATATGCAGTATTTTCAACCACGAAAAGCTAAAAAGCTTTTTTACGACTTCTCCTCGTTCATGAATTTCTCTAAGAAAATCATTTGATTCACTCTATTCTCAGTACTTCTTGCGTTAAGTATTGTAGGATGGTGACTATTTTCTCCTACATCTGTTCCGGTAGTCTATGCTGCTGACAATAGTGGATGTTTCTGATGATCGCCAAGTGGTACTTGTGATACACAGAAATGAGAAACAGCAAACAATTGTGTATCTGACTGTGGAGGAGGGTCATGTAGTCTCAGTTATTGTACTTCAGATGCAAACTGTTCATGAGGAGAAGTATGTGATGTAGTAAATAATCAATGTAAAGCAGTGACATGATGACCTACTGCTCAGCAATGTAATTCTTTTGCAACATGTTCTGCGTGATATGCATGTATTAATTATGGTTCTAGAAATTACTGTACGTTGGAAAATTGTGGTGGAGGTAGTTGTTCTGGAGGAAAGCGAGGGACATGTTCACAAACATTTTGACCATGTAATGGAGCATGTGTAACTACAGTATATGCATGAAATACCTGTACTTGTCCTACATCTCAATGTAGCGATATGTTTATGTGTAAATGAGCAACAAATACTGCATGGTGATTTTGTCCTGCTGGATCTGCTGTCTGATCATCATGTTCTATTCCATGACAGGCAGTTGCAGGAACATGTGTATGAGTATGTCAATCTACTATAGGGACAACACGAGTAAGTTGTAACGCACAACCGTATGATTCAAATAATTGTGCGGTTAATGATCCTTGTGTTCCCTATGCATGATCATGACTATATGTTTCTTCAGTAGATTACGCATCATCTAATCCAGGTACCTGTACGGCGTGTGGAGAGAAAGTAGTTCAGTTGTCTGGAGCGTATGTTACTATAAATGAGATGTTGTCTTTATCTTGAAGTGCATCAAATGGTAGTTTATGTCCTGCTTGATCTTATGTTTTGCCAAATACACTAAAACTTAATCCTGGATCGTGATGGCAGTGGGAGTGTGCATTTGTTCTTTCTGGATGAACGATTGGAGCACACGCTTATTCATGAACGGTATGTGGAGTAAATACTAGATATTGTTGAGATGGATATGTTGATCGGTCTGACTGAGAAGCATGTGATTTATGATTATCGACAAA
>CAYLWY010000094.1:0-3124 GCA_964387665.1 uncultured Candidatus Peribacteria bacterium | reverse complement strand
GTAGACTCTAGCTTCGCTGTTACTAGACTTAATCGTGGTAATGTTTCAGTAGTTAGAGGATCTAAGGATATTGATGCTATTGCTTTCCAAGTAAAAGCTGATGATGTTTCTGACATTTTCGTTCAAGACATTACTGTAGATGGAGTGACTAACTTCAACTCTGCTCACGTTTCACAAGTTAAATTGTGGAATTGGGTAAACAATGCATGGACGCTTGTTGCTACTGAAGGAGGAACGAAGATTGCTGCTGGAGATCTTGTATTCGACAAATTTGGAGAAATCAAGATTGAAAAAGGTCAAACTATGCAATTCCTCGTTACTATTGATGTAGTAAATGATGTTAATAATGTTGGTAATACAATCGAAGTACGTATTCCTGCACAAGGAGTTACTGCTGATGATGACAACAATAGATCACTTACTTCTCAACCAGGAGCACCTACTCCAAATGGTAGAACTATTACTATCACAAACGCTGGTGAACTTACCAACTCTGTAGATAATAATAACACAAACACTTCAAGAGCACAAAATGTTCTTGCTGGTACTACTTCTGCATATGTTTCTACGTTTAGATTGGTTGCAACTAACGAACCAATTCTTATCGAAGACTTCCAAATTAATGTTGGTGGTGCAAACGGTAACTTTGCAAACGCAGTAACTGAAGTAATTATTTACAACTCTACTGGAAGCGAAGTTGCTAGACAGTCTGTTGTAGAGAATACAGTTGTAGAGTTTGATAATGTAAACCTTATTGTAGCTCAAGGTACTAACACGTACTACATTAAAGTGATAACTAACGGTATCGGATTCAACTTTGATGGTGAAGAAACAGACGATGTTACTTTCGCTTTCGAAGCTATCGAGGCTAGAGGTGATCAGAGTGGACAGGATGTTACACTTCCTGCAGCTACAGCTAGCTCACTTGAGTTTAGAGTAATTCCTGTACATATCTCTAATGTTGCTCTTACTAACGACGGAGCTGGAGCTTCACTCGTAGAAGGTGATAACATTATTGGTAATATTGAACTTACTGCTAACACTTGGTCTAACACTAATACTGTAGACGGTTCTGATCTAGATCTCTTCTTGGATACTCTCGGATTTGATCTTGCTCTCGGAGGTGTTACCTTGAATGGTGGTACAGTTGAAAGACTTGATGTAACTGCAGGTGGTCTTGGTACAGTTTGTGATCTTGACATCACTACACCAACCGCACCAGTTGTTGATTGGTCTACTTGTGAACCAGTTGTAAGAGAAGTAAAACCTGCTCAAACAGCTAAGTTCAGAGTTGAAGTAAATGTTTCAGGTGTTGCTACAAATGATTCTGTACAACTCAGAATTAACAATCTTAACAATGGTACAATCGTTTACGATTCTACACAAGGTATGGTTGTGCCTGTAGATGCACTTCGTCTTCCTTACTCTAGTGTAATCGGTACACAAAAAGTAGCTAACTAATCATTAGTTACCTTAGTACTCATACATCTATGAGTTTAGTTGACTAAAAAACCCTCTCCTCGTGAGAGGGTTTTTTTTGTTGTATTGATTTTGTAAAAAATATAGATATGGTGTGTAAGTATTTATCTATACTGGTGTTTATGCTCTCAGAAGAAAAAATAAAAACAATTCTCTCTTCGCCTGAGGTAATGCTTTATCTAAAAGAAAATGGAATAAAACATATTTCTTTGTTTTGATCTTTTGCAAGAGGTGAACAAACAACAGACAGTGATGTAGATATTCTGTACGAACAAGATAAAAAAAAACAGCTTTGATGGGAGATTGTAGACATAATTGAGTTTCTTTCTTGAAAACTTCACGCTTCGATAGATTTCGTCGAGAAGAATTCATTACACGAGCGTATTAAAGCGAAGGTTTTGGCGTCAGAAAAGAAAATATTTTAGCACAGTTTGTGTGATGCAAGAAAGGTTGCGTATTTCCCTCGAACTCATAGTCGATGCAATAGATCGTATAAATAAACATATATGATCTTCAGGTGAGGTGATATTTGTTGATGATACAAAGCTGGATGCATGTCTTATGCAGTTGGTGCATATTTGAGAACTTGCGTGAAGAATACAGAAAAGATTTCCCACATTTATTTTGCCAAATAATATTCCTCTTTCGAGAGTAGTTGGGTTGAGGAATATTATTGCACATGATTACCTGTGAATAAACAAACATGTTATCCTCAGAATTATTGAAAAAAATCTTCCAGAATTAAAAGAAGCAATACAATCTGTCTTATAGAAACGTTTTTAGATTTCGTTATTTCTCTATGAAAAAAGGTGCTTTACTCCTCGTTCTTCTGATTAGTATCCTTACGCTTTCTGGCTGTTCGGTGCAATCTGTACAAGAAACTCTAAACAATGCTCTCCAATGGGTTATGCAAAAAGACCAAACCAATGAACAGTGATTTGAAGTGACTAAGGAATTACTTGAACAACATTTTGATGAACAGACAGGATACCTAGACCTTAGCAAGCTATGACTTACGGCTATTCCTGAGGTATGTAAACTTATGGATCCTGCTGATCTCACTCTTGTCGAGTTTCTCAGTCTCGCTCAGAACAAGATACGTCTTGTGGATCAAGACTTGAGTTGTCTTACCAATCTGAGAGTATTAAACCTCAGCTACAATGATATTGTCGAAGTAATCAGACTCTGATCGCTGCCAAAACTCCAAGAGTTGCTGTTACACAAAAACGAACTCGAAAAAGCTGATGATGTCGCACAGCTTGATCTCCCAGCGTTACAAAAACTTAACTTGGCGTATAACAACCTGAAGGAGTTAGCAAATTTTGAACAATTTAGTAATCTTACTGTTCTTGAATTGCAGCACAATGCCTTAGAGTCGATTGTTGGTGTAGAGAACCTAGAAAAGTTACAGCAGTTGAAGGTAGAGTTTAATAATTTGACCGACATACCGTTTCTCGATAAATTGAAGTCATTACAATCACTTACTACAGAAGGAAACACACTGAAGGAAGGAATAGCTGCAAAAGCGAAGGAGTTACAAGACGCATTCAACGCCATGAAAAACGGAGTACCTACAGGAGATAGTCAGTAGGAAGTGTTATTTTGATCTTGTGGAGGATATGAGGAGTTATTATCCGTCATTCTG
>CAYLWY010000093.1:0-3162 GCA_964387665.1 uncultured Candidatus Peribacteria bacterium | reverse complement strand
TCTTCGGTTTTTGCTAATCACTTATTGAGCAATGCACTTTCTACGCATATTGCGATATGTTCATCGTCTGTTTCTAGAACTTGTATCTGAGTAAGTGCACGATCATGGAATGCTTGATAACGGTCTATGATCTCTGAACTTCGTAGATCAGTATATCAGAAATCTATTTTTTGAAGTTCGTGCATTCCGGTGATCACTTTTGAAGCAAGGACTACTCTTGTTCTATTTAGGATAAATTCATCGTGAGTACAGTGGTCGGTGTGTTGTAACCTGCCCATAAGCCGTAAAATGGGATCTCGCGTGTTTTTTTGTTCGACGAGCGGTTTATTAAATCATCTGATTTGATCTTCGTTACTTTTTACTCTCGATGCCTGTAGTTCAATTTTGGTAAGTTGGTAATGATATAAGTTTTCTGGTATTTCATTGTAACGAAACATCTCTTTGAGATATTGTTTTTCTATGCCGAGTGCGTGAAGCGTTAGTGCTTTTTTAAGAAGAATCTCTGGTTTATGTTGTTGTTGGAGAAATATTTGTAACTGCATGATAGCTTCGGCTATCTTATCGGTATATTTTTCACGGAGTATTTCGAAACTTTTTGCTGACATAGTATATCATAGATTCATCTGTTCTAGTTTTTCCAATATCTTGTGATAGACCAGAATTTGCGACTCATACTTCTCGAACTCTTCGAGATCGTACAACTTATCTATATTCATACGTTTGATGATTGATTTAACCGTGAGTCATTGAAAAAGAAGTGAAACGAGAATAGAACTAATAATAAGAAGAATGATAAGTTCTTTTGGTGAACTGCTGAGCGTTCGTCATGGGAAGGTCAGCGAGTCTGGTATGAGAAAAGCAAGGACCAACGCAAGTGCTCATTTTAGTCATGATCGTCAGATCAGAAATTGTCGTTGCGAAGAGATTGGTTTTCAGAGAAAAAAATTGAGTGGCGTGATAGTTCAGAAAACACTTATCATCCTTGCTCAGATGACGAGTAGAGTGACAATACCTATGACGATGAGGACATCATTCTGTGGAAATCATATGGTTTGTATCATCATACCCATAAGAAGGAACACTAACGAGTTACACACGAATGAAAAGAATCACCAAAACTTTTCCATATAGTCTTCGACTTTGGGACTAATTTTTGTTTTTCAAAAATTACCTAAAATGATTGCTGCATAGGCAGTAGCTATGATTCATGAAATATGAATTTGTATTGCTCAGAAGTGCGTATGAGATATTCGTTCTGCAAGTAAAAAAGTCAGATGAGCCAAAATCATCGTCAGCGCTATTTCCGTGTGCTCATTGTTTTTTATCGTTCTGATGAGATAAGAGAATCATATTCATATAAGTACTCACAAGACGATACCACCTATGATCATCTCTATGAACGTAAGAATTCAAGAAAGACCAGAAGAGAAACTAAATGGATTTTTCAATGCTTCAAGCAAAATCAAAAAGAGAGCTAATGCTGTTCCGTCATTGAATAAGCTTTCTCCCTCTAACATGAGGCGTAGTCTTTTTGGTAGTCACATTTCTTTTGCTATAGAAAGGATAGCAACTGGATCAGTGGCAGAGATGATAACTCAGAAGAGCAGCATGACTTCGATAGGAATCTCGATTCCCATATATCACAAAATTCGTTGTCCTCATCGAGCGATAACCGCACTAGAGATAAGTAATCCTATCGTGGCAAGTGACCATATCGGTAGGTAATCTTTTTTTAGGGCGTAGTATTTCATATTATATCCTGACTCGAAAATGAGTACAGGCAAGAAGACAAAGAAAAGCAAATCGGGCGTGAGGTGGAGATCGATTTGTCGTCATGCTGGGAGATGTGCATTTGCTAGTCATATAATAACTCATACCGCAAACAAGCATATAGTGTACGGTAGTTTGAAACGAGCTGATCGCATATGAATTCATGCTGCTATGATGAGCAACAAGAGTGTGCTTCCTACGACGTACATAATCTATGTGAGGTAATAAATGAAAAACACTGTAGTCTTGTCTAGGTAAACTACAACGCTAATTTTTTTGTTTTTCTATGGAAAATGTTTTTTTCACAAAACCGTTCACGAAGTGAAAATGCTTTGCAAATTTTTGTAAAATCAGTAGCATGTATTTGTTTTAGGTGCTATATACTGATATGAATCTAGATTTTGATCCCAAAAAAAACTATTATGATATACTTGGTATTGCAGAGGACGCAAACGAAGATGATATCAAGAAAGCGTACCGCAAACTTGCTATGAAATATCATCCAGATAGAAACAGAGACAATGCGGAGGCAGAGGAGAAGTTTAAGGAAGTAAACGAAGCAAATGAAGTCTTGAGTAATCAGCAAAAACGTCAGCAGTATGACGCATTTCGTAAGTGAGGCTATGGGGCGGGAGGTTTTTGATGATTTGGATGATTTGGCAATTGAGCACAGGTTGATATTGGTGGCTTTGGTGACTTATGAGACCTATTGGGATGATTTTTTGGTGGATGATTTGGTGGGTGATGAGCTCGCGGACCACAAAAAGGCGATGATTTACTTCTCCAGCTTACGATAAGTTTTGAGGATGCGTATCACGGCGTGGAAAAAGAAATTAGTTACCAACATCTCGTGCCAGCTGCGTGAGTAACGACCAAATCATGCGAAACCTGTGGGTGACGTGGTGTGGTGATGCAGCAAGCACGTACGGTATTTGGCGTGATGCAAACCCAAGCAGCGTGTCCTGATTGTCAGGGAGCTGGTCAAGAGTATTACAAAGATGGGGTAAAAATAGCTAACGGATGACTTGAACAACAGTCTGCAACGTTGACGGTCAAGATTCCTGCATGAATAAAAACAGAGTCGAAAATCAGATACGCGTGAAAAGGAAATGCGTGACTGCTCGGATGACCAGCGGGTGATCTATACATCAGGATTCTAGTCAAACAATCAGAAAAACGGAGAAGAGACGGTGATAATATGTTGTATGATACTGAAGTAGGTGTGTATGATGCGGTACTCTGAGGTGAGATGGTTATAGCGCACCCAGACGGTGAAGTAACCGTAAAGATTCCGAAATGATTACAAGTAGGAGAGCATATTAGGGTTTCAGGGAAATGATTTGGGGAAAAAAGCACCCGATGAGGACGTAAAGGTGATCTTATCGTCATTCC
>CAYLWY010000092.1:0-3227 GCA_964387665.1 uncultured Candidatus Peribacteria bacterium | reverse complement strand
AATCGATTTTCTATAATTTATCATCTCTTCACGATGCGTTTTCTGAAACCTGGTCGACTTATCATCTACATTATCATCATCAGTATTGTTCGAAATACGTTCTGAGGAAAGATAGCACTAGAACAACCTATCATTATCAAAGAAGGACAATCAGTAGGAAATATCCTCACCCAAGATCTTTCTCGAATACAACGTCAACGTGTCAAACGAGCGCTCAGAAACGTCGATGAGCTACGCACTCTGCAACCAGGACAATACGTCTTTTCTGGTGCGTACTCGACTGATGAAATCATCGATATCCTCCTTGCCTGACCCTCCACTAGCTATCAACGTGTAACCGTACTAGAGTGACGAAATAGTCGAGATATAGACAAAAAGCTACATGAAGAACAACTCATAGATGCTGGTGCCTATCGTGCCCTCATTACTGATGCAGCTATCATAGATAAATATATTCAGAGATATCATTTTCTCGCACAGGCAAAAGAAGACCGTGGATCATTGACCTCTCTCGAATGATACCTCTACCCAGAAACCTATATGCTTGATCCGACAAAAGATATCATAGATCAACTCGTCTATCTTCAACTGGAGGCATACCAAGAGCGTATACGAACTAAGTACTGAGATCAGCTTGCTTCACTCACGACTATGCTCCAAAGTAAGTGATATACTTTTTCTCTAAGTAGTTACGGAGCACTCATCCTCGCCTCGATCATCGAAAAAGAAGAAGCAGTCGATACGAATAAACCGCTTATTGCTTCTATATTTTTCAATAGACTAGAAGCAGGTATGAGACTTGACGCAGATATTTCTTTGTGTTATGGATTTCAAGAACCATATGAGACTTGCACCCCTGCTCGCATTGCACAACACCTTACTGATACTAGCAATCCATACAACACGAGAGCGGTTGCCTGACTTCCTCCTACGCCGATCTCCACCGTACACATGAGCTCTCTCCAGGCACTTTTTGATGCCCCAAAAACTGATTATCTGTTCTACCTTCACAACAGTCAAGGAAAAATATTTCCTGCAAGAACAAATGCGGAACACAATTTAAACAAAAGTAAAGAGCTTTAGTACTCTTTTTCAAGCAATTATTGATTTTTCATAAAAAACTGCTACAGTTTACCGTAGTGTTTAGAGGAATTTTTTCTTCTCTCCCTACTTCATTATTTGTAGCTTCGGATGCAACCGTCACGATTTCGTCTCTATGTTCTTCCTTTTGTGCTTTGATCAGCGTGTGGTCTAGGCATCTTTTATGCTGTACAACAAGGCGATCTACTGCATACAAGTATAGGATGAGTCCCTATCACTGACGATATTTCACAAAGCGATGTAGTCATCAGTGAGCATGAAAACGGTGACATCTTGTTTACTGCTATGAAAGAGATTCCTAACCTCCAAAGCATCTCACTCATTCTTTCTTACGATCCGACACAAGTCAAAATAGAAGAAACTGATATCAGCTCTCCTTACTTACTCAATGCAAGTCGTGCAAATGAAGGACAATTTGTTATCACGCTCCAAGAAATAGGTACGCTACCAGCAAAAAGCGAACTGCTCGTCATTCGTCCTACAGGAGATAGTGAACATCTTACTCTTTCTGACGTGCTCGCACACTTTGCAGACAACTCGACACCACTTATCGTTACTAGTTTAAACTAATCATACTCTTTACCTTGTCTTGTTCGTATGAATCGCCTCTTTCGTTATCTCATAGGAATCGTTGGTTTCGTTCCACTCCTAACCTTAGCTGCACCAAGTAGATTTGAGGTAACCGTACAGCCAAATCCTGTAAAAGTAAGTGAATTTGCTGATGTAACGGTGAAAGCACTCGACAGTAACGGTAATGTAGATACCACAGCAGATAGTGATATTTGGCTCGAGATAGAAAACTTCGACTATACCAATCCTGATATTACTCTTCCTGGAGGAGGTATCTGATTTTTTGAAGCATCAGATCAGTGAGTAAAGATTTTTTCAAAAGGATTGAGTATCAAAAAAGCGTGAACCTACAAACTCAATGTCGTCGATGTCTATGATACAGGTATCAAATGAACAGCAACTATTAGCGTTCTCGCCAACTCTCCTGGTCCAGCAGTTGGTGGACTTACGGTTAGTAGTCCTGCTTCAGGATCAGTAGAAAAGCAAGATACCATCAGCGTCATCGGTGAAACTACGTATGCCAATACTCCTATCGTCATCATGATTGATGGAAGCAAGGTACAAGAATGATTATCAGACCAAAATGGTGATTTTTCACTTCCGTTATCTGGCATCGCTCCTGGACCGCACACACTCGTAGTAAACGCACTTGATCTCGAAGATAAGATCGTCGCTACCTCTGGTCCGATTCCTTTTATCTATGAACCAGATCCGAAGAAACTTTTTCTCGGACTCGATATCAAACCAGCAAAAGAAGTAGAAATTAGAACAAAAATGACCTTTACGGTAACGACTGCAGAAGAAGTCGGTTCTGCTATGCTCAAATTCGGTGATAGTGAGCCAGTGCCGACCACTAAGCAATCAGCTGGTGTGTTCGTGAAAGATATTACCTTCGACGAACCAGCTACCTACCCTATCGACGTGATCCTCACGATAAATGGGAAAACAGAAACCTTTGACAATGTAGATACGATCACGATTACTGATGAGCTCAGAAAAATCACTTCGCTCGTAGCGACTCCAGATCCTAGCACCACGACTGCGAGACTTGACTGGACATTTATCGGCAAGATAGATTATTTCAAAGTGACGTACGGCACCTCACAGACCAATCTCAGACTCTCCGTGACCAGCACACAACCGACGACCACCTTGCTTATTGCAGAACCTACGCTTACCTATTATGCACAAGTCTTTCCTGTAGATGCACAAGGAAGAACTATATGAGAGCCATCTGATGTGATTATGATTCCTCCATTGAAAGAGAAAGAAGCTGTTTGTGGAAACTGAATCATCGAAGAGCCAGAAACCTGCGACGATGCTAACCTCAGAAACGATGATGGTTGTTCGACGCTGTGTCAGATAGAAATTCCAGAAGAAACAACACCATTACCAGAACACAATGGTGCTACCACGATTCCTACTGTCCCTCAAGCAAGTACCTGTTACCCAGAAGGTATTCAGATCAGTTCTACGCAGGTAGGCGATCAGTACTACATCGTCTGGGCACCAGTACCCAAAGCAAAATGATACCAGATCTATAGATCAGATCAGCC
>CAYLWY010000091.1:0-3268 GCA_964387665.1 uncultured Candidatus Peribacteria bacterium | reverse complement strand
ATTCTGAAAATAGTAAAATGATTCTGTATATGGATTCAGAGCAAAAACTAACTTTATCATCAACACCAGTGGGTGTGGTCCCTTTTGTTATATTTATAATCAGTGGACCATGGGACTAATGTTCTACTGATTTTGATCCCATTTCATGTCACCGCCTACACCCAAATGAGTGCAATTAAGTTTTTATCTATCAGCAAACTCCACTAGGTTATGATCGTGCCCGTTTATTTTAAACAGAATCGTGGTGAGCCCGAAACCTTGGGGAACATAAGGCTTGGTGTTGATTTGTTAATACAGGGGCCCGAGTCCGCCGGGGAATACTTAGGAGAGAAAGCAGAAACAGCTTTACAGAGAAGTATTTTTTAATAAATACTATCAATTACGTAATTTATCTATTGATAAGACCTCTCCTAAAATAATAAGTAATTACAAAAATGTTCTAAAAAAAGGCATTCAGTACTGTGCCATTAAGGCGTTCGATTTTCCCGTTTGTCTGCGGGTGGTTTCGTCTCGTAAAAACTTGTTGGATTTCTAATTTGTGAAGTAATTTTTTAAATTCTAAGCTGATGAATTGACTTCCGTTATCGTTGATTAATTTTGGTTTCGCATGCGGATATTTTTCCTTCACACGTTGCACAAACATTTCTACACTTCCGCCGAGCATATCCGTCATCAGTTCCCAGTCCAGCATGTAAAGCGAGTAACCATCAAGCATCATGATTAAAAAATAAAACACCCCGCCGAGGATGATAAAACACCACCTTTGTCTACAAAAATTGACTTAAAAACTCTAGACTTATCGACTTTGAATGAGTTATAGCCCTAACCATGAAAAAAATTATTTTTATTTTGACCGTTCTTTTCTCCTTAAAAGGTTACTCTAGTGGCCCATCCTGTCAGATACTGTCTGACTTTTTAAAGCAACCTCATCCTGCTGAACATACAATCAATGTCAGTATGTCTCAGATGGTTAATCTTGGTTATTTTCGTCATGCCCTTGCTCGCAACTATAGTTCTGAAGATCTGGTATGCACACAGGTTTTAGTTATGTCTAAAAATGATTACAAATATTATCGCTATTTTATTCGCTTGAAAGTGATTCCCGCAGCAACACCTTCGAAAGCAAATATTCATTATCTCTATTTCCAAGATGCTTCAACGCAAGCTTTTCACAATTACTTTGGTAAACCCTGGATAGGTCTTAAAGGCTTGGAAGTTGAAAACTATTTATCGCTTCTTAAGTCATCACTTCAGCTTCAGCTAGAAGAGTTGTCGAAAAAGCCATCAGTAAATGAAAAAAGTGGCTACATAACTTTGTCCGCAAAAAACCCAGAAGAGCTACTCGATCAAGTTAAAAAAACAAAAAGTTACCAAGATCAAAAAAACTTTCTTAACCCAGAAACTTTATCTTTTTTACAACTCGACAATAATTCTTATATCGTAACTTGGATGACAAGAATTTCAAACTCGGGAAATCCTTTCCTGGTTACCGAACTAAGCCAAGGGTATTATCTAGAATTTAACCCCAAGTTGGGGCTTTTTGAAGGTTTTCCCTACCAGCCAACAATTGATGGCGTGAAAAATAAAGATGGACAGAACCAAAGCCTCTATGAACATTTAGAAATAAATTTATCCAACACTCAAAAAGCTTTAACAACCAAAGGCCGAACAGAACACTTGTTTGATCTTAAAATAAAGAGTTTAAGTCCTTAAACTCTTTATAAAAAAATGGACCATTAAACAATTTATAGAAATTAAAAACCCCATTCTTCAGCTTTTAATGACTCCCGAAAAATTTTTTCCAGTGCAACTCAGAGTATAGCTTGCTGAGTTAAAGGTAGCCACCTGACGGGCCATTTGCGACTTGGCATCCTTTCTCTTAGAGACGTACTCTTTGACATATTTATTATCAGGAAAAAACTAACACTGGATCACTGGCTAATAAATCAAAGGAGCTTTTTTTGAACTGGAATTTTTTTAGCGCTTATATTTTAGCAAAAGATAATATGTTAGACGCTTGCTTTGAGCCTCCAGACGTTAAGTTCATATTAATGAGGATGGAATTGCTTATTAAAGGATTTTTTGGTTACTGGATATCTTCCCGGAACCAAGACATGATGGTATTATTGAGAAAAAAATCTTGAAGTTTTAATTAGTCACCAAAAATTAAGTTTTTTGTGTATCTGCCGTAAAGGTAGGGGATCAAGAGCTATAATATTAACATAATGGATTTATTATTGACCTAATAGAAGAGGTGATCGTGACTTCGCAAGTGGACCCACTGGGATGGTTGAAATTATTTGAAGATCCAGTGATTGCCGAAGCGATCGTTGATCGCTTGAAAAATCCAAGTCAGAAAATACAGCTGATAGGGCCATCGTACCGTGAAAAATTAACAGCACAAAATTTGCCTAAAGGAAAAAGTATTGAATTAACCAAAGAGCTGAATTAAACAGCAGTTCTGTCACCATCCGGTGGGTCAACTCGCCGAACTGGGCGGGTCAGTTCATCCGAATCGAACAGCTACTTTAAAACTTCATTTGGTGGTTTGCCCTTAGCTTCACTATTTAACTGATAAATTTCATGATAATGATCTAAATAAAAATCAGCTTCAGGGTATTGATGCCGACATTTAAAAAAATATCTTCGTGCATGGGCATTGCAATTAGCATTTTTAATTTCAACTTTTTTAAAATTTTATTCTTTCTTCATTTACAAGCCTAATAGCCTTGTTCGCGCAAGTCAGCGCTGCCGTGACATTTCTCTGAGAAAATGGCAAATTATTGCAGAATTTATTCATGAACGGCTTGGCATGTTTTTATTTCGAGACGATAAAAAGATGTTTTCTGCTGAGCTTGCCAATCATTCAGATCTGTACATTTAAAATTTTGTCTTTGAAATTTAAAGTTTGCACATCGAAGCCTTGTCGCTGGTTTCAAAAACAAAACAATAACAAGAACTTGCTGACTGGCTCAGATTAAAATCTAGATTTTTATAAAACTGCCGACAGCAGCTCAAGTTTTTTCGAGAAATCTCCGAATCTTTAAACAGTCGCAAGTTGTTGAAATGTCTTCAACGGTCCTTGCCAAATCAGATTACCGGAAAAACCCCCTTAAACTCAGATTAAAACATTTAAGTCTTTAAACTTTTTAGGAAAAACTAAACCATAAACGTCAAAAATACCGGTTTTTGGATAGAATTCGCGGTTGCAAATATGAATCCGAGCCTTACAACCAAGTGTTTGATGACCACTCACATTTAGAAAAAC
>CAYLWY010000090.1:0-3416 GCA_964387665.1 uncultured Candidatus Peribacteria bacterium | reverse complement strand
GTTTGGTATGCTCATATATTATTATTATTAATATACAATCCCATGCTTAATCTAATTTTTCTATTCTTTAAGGCAACCCACAGTTTGGTATGCTCAAATTATAATAATAATAATATTATAAAATGATCCCATGGTCCTTTTTATTTAGAAAAACATAGTTTGGTATGCTCATATATTATTATTATTAATATACAATCCCATGTTTACTAAATCTTTTTTTTAAATTTAAGAAAACACAGTTTGGTATGCTCATATCTTAATATGATCCCATATTCTAAATTAATTATTTCTAATTAAAGTAAAACACAGTTTGGTATGCTCATATAAGATACAATCCCATGCTTCAAAAATTTATTTTCTCTCTCTTTCTCTGGATATACATTACAATTCTTTAAAAGAAAACATTAAAAGGATAACCCATTCCATTTCATTATACATAATTATAGGAATCTATAATTAAATAATCATATGGTATCGCAAAAGTTGTGTGTGTGTGTTTTGAATCAGAGATCCTAATCCTTATTCTCCTTTCCTTCTTCAAAATAAAAAAAGAGAGATAAAGAAAAGAACCTCATCATCGGTTGTGTGTTAAGTGTTAATGATCCTTCCGCTGGTTCACCAACGGAAACCTTGTTACGACTTCTCCTTCCTCTAAATAATAAGATTTGAACAAATTCTAAAAAAATTCTTTTTTATCCTTTCAGACAAATAAGAAATCTCTATCTTGAATCCTCATCGGATTATTCAATCGGTAGGAGCGACGGGCGGTGTGTACAAAGGGCGGGGACGTAATCGGAGCAAGATGATGACTTGCACCTACTAGGAATTCCTCGTTCAAGTGCGATAATTACAAAGCACTATCCCAATCACGATACGATTTTAAAGTTTACCCAATCTTTTCAAATAAGGAAATTTAAATTAAACTCTTTGATCGCATCAGTGTAACGCGCGTGCAGCCCGGAACATCTAAGGGCATCACAGACCTGTTTTTGCCTTAAACTTCCATTCACTAAAATATGAAGAGTCCCTTTAAGAAGTATCCATTTCTTTTTCTTTTTTCAAATTTCAAGAATTTGTATTCAATTTTAATTATACTATTTAATAGGTTAAGGTCTCGTTCGTTTTCGGAATTAACCAGACAAATCAATCCACCAACTAAAAACGGCCATGCACCACCACCCACTTAATCAAGAAAGAGCTATCAATCTGTCAATCCTCAAAGTGTCCGGACCCGGTAAGTTTCCCCGTGTTGAGTCAAATTAAGCCGCAGGTTCCACTCCTGGTGGTGCCCTTCCGTCAATTCCTTTAAGTTTCACTCTTGCGACCATACTCCCCCCGGAGTCTGAATACTTATGATTTCTCATATTGTGCTAGGAAAATCATCCATGTAATATTTCCTAATCCAAAGTCGACATTGTTTATGGTTAAGACTACGACGGTATCTAATCATCTTCGATCCCCTAACTTTCGTTCTTGATCAATGAAAACATCCTTGTCAAATGCTTTCGCAGTAGTTTGTCTTTGATCAATCATAGGATTTCACCCCTAGCGATCAAATACAAGTGACCCCAACTATCCCTTTTAATCATTACTATTAACCTTCAAAACCAACAAAATTAAGGTTAATGTCCTATTCTATTATCCCATGCTGTAATATTCAATTGTACATGTCATGTCTGCTTTAAACACTCTAATTTTTTCAAAGTAAACTATCTATTTTTACAAGAAGAGGACATCCGGTTTTAACACCATATTTCCAAATCTTTAAAAAAAAATAAAAAGAAAGGAAAAAATATACAAAGATGTCTAGCTTTAAAACTAGAATCCTTTTATACAAATCCCTCAAGTCCAACTACGAGCTTTTTAACCGCAACAACTTTAATATACACTCTTGGAGCTGGAGTTACCGCGGCTGCTGGCACCAGACTTGCCCTCCAATTGTTAGTCGTTAATGTTTTTAAATTGTTCTCATTCCAATCATTGTTCCCGTTGGGACCAATACTAGTATTTCTCGTCACTACCTCCCCGAATTGGGATTGGGTAATTTACGCGCCTGCTGCCTTCCTTGGAAGTAATGGCCGTCTCTCAGGCCTTTTCTCCGGAATCAAACCCAAATTCTCCGTTACCCATGAAAACCATGGTAATCCACTAAATTACCATCGAAAGTTAATAGGTCAGAAACTCGTTCCTATCATCTATAAATAATTAAATTTATGATTCGTAAGTTTACTATGATTCTTCAATTTTTTTTTACAAGTCCCCTAAAAAATACCGATTAAAGTATAATCTAGAGTTTGGAATGACCTGTATTGATTTTGCATATTAATAAATACATTTGTTCCCTTGCGAGTTCAAATTTTTTGCATGTATTAGCTCTAGAATTACTACGGTTATCCAAGTAATTTATACAATAGAGTAGATTGTAACTGATTTAATGAGCCATCCGCAGGTTTACGGTTAAAAAATATTTATCCTTAGACGTGCATGGCTTAATCTTTAAGACAAGCATATGACTACTGGCAGGATCAACCAGGTAACTACTTTTTTTAAAAAAATAATATTTAATCTAAAAATAGAGAAAGGAAAAAAACCTAACTCTAAATTCAAATATCATAATACTTTAAAAAAAAACATCCTTCTTTTCCCCATTTTAAAAAATTATCATTTCTTTAAAATTACATTCAAAAAACAGAACATTAATTAAAAAATTTTAATATAATATTCTTCTTGGGCCTCTTTTCTATAATAACTTTAACATTATAATGAAAAGATTAAGATTATTAAATGATAGAATCATTAATATCTTTTTGTTTCTTTAATTTAAATTTTTAAAACAATGCTTTAAAAATGAAATCTATGTATCTATTTCTTAAAAAAAATTACAATTAACCAAATCATATTAATATGAATCAATCAATGTATTATTCAAATTATCTTTTTCTTTAATATTAGTGTTGCTATATTTAAATAACCCACACTCTTCTAACCAGATTAACTCACACAAGTATCCAGTTTTTTCTATTCTATTAAAAAAGAACAATCATTAAAGAAAAAAAGGTGCTGGCTTTCTCTCTCGAACAAAAGTCCACAATTAACAGAATCTTCTCTATTCTAAGGAAACATAGTTTGGTATGCTCAAATTATAATAATAATAATATTATAAAATGATCCCATGGTCCTTTTTATTTAGAAAAACATAGTTTGGTATGCTCATATATTATTATTATTAATATACAATCCCATGTTTAACTAAATTATATTCTATTAAAAAAGAACAATTATTAAAGAAAAAAAGATGCCCCTTTTCCTCTCGAACAAAAGTCCACAATTAACAGAATCTTAATGGAGCATTCTTAAGGCAACCCATAGTTTGGTATGCTCAAATTATAATAATAATAATATTATAAAATGATCCC
>CAYLWY010000089.1:0-3417 GCA_964387665.1 uncultured Candidatus Peribacteria bacterium | reverse complement strand
CTATCTACCTATTTCCTCTCCAGAGAAGCTGTTCTTGTTCTCTCGTGAGTTCTTGGTGATCTATACCCGCATACCAACCGCCAGTTGTATAGGAGGTGTTCGTAATTCTCGGCTGATCTTGTATTTTTTCCAATGAAACTATTTTTTGTACATACTCTCTGAGTGAATAATGATTCATTTCACCACCAAATGCCTTCGGTCACATAGCAGATCCATCGGTGTTTCCTGCTCGATTGATAATCACATCGGTAGGAGTGTATACTACCGAGATACCGTCTCTCGGACGTGGTTCGCCACCTATCTTGATATCAGATGTTCCTGTTTTCAATGCAAATTGTTTCAGTGCCATGTTGTGCAGTCGTCTCCAATCAGTAGGCATATTACTCTGGTTTTCTAGGATACGCCAAATCATCTCTCCTACGGTATCTGGGATCACTTTTTTGTAGCGACTCGTTGGTTTTTCATAAACAACTACTCCATCTGGTCATACGATACGTTGTATAGGGGTTATCATTGGATAGACGGTTCAGGTAGTGCTCAGCTGTGTATATGCTTGTGCAAGTTGAAGCAAGGTTGCCTCATCAGCTCCGAGTGCAAGAGGATATCTGTACTCTTTTTTTGTAGCATCTAACGAGGTAAATCCTAGTGACTGCAAGTACGGGACAAATGTTTCCGCTCATCACAAGGCAAGAAATATTCTCACTACAGGCAAATTTCTCGATCATGCAAGCGCAGTCGCTAGAGATGTTTTTCCTCGAAACCTTCCATCGTGATTTTCTGGACCATCTTTTCCTATGGGAAAATCTACAATGTTTCCTTGAATAGTAAATGGATAGTGTGTAAGCAAATACGCATAAAAAAACGGCTTTATGGTAGAGCCGATTTGTCTTATTGATTTGAGAACATCGACCTGTCCGTCTATTTCTTCGTTGTAAAAATCTACCGATCAGACATAACTGAGGACATCACCATTGGTACTATCTATATGGACAAGTGCTCTATTGTTTCCTCACAAACGTTGGAGTTGTGTCGTATAATTAGCTAGAGAATCTTCTGCAGCAGTTTGCAGCTCACTATCAAGCGTCGTAATGACCGTATATCATCATTGACTGAGCTGTTCATAGGTTAGATTGCTTTCCGTAAACTGAGGCAAAGCGAGTATTTGTTGTTGTACTCGGTAGACAAAGTGCGGTGCGAGAATAGTGTATTTGGGCTTAAAAAAAATAATATCTCTAGCTTGCAAAAAAGATTGTATCAATTCGCTCTCTGTGATCTTACGTGTTTCATACAAACGACATAATACTCGATCTTTTCTTCATTGTTCGTAGATCGTTTGTAAACTACCAGAGCTGACCGATGCTCGATCCATAAGATCAGCAAGACAATCGTTTTGTATCGTAAATGGTTTTTCAATCAATAATGCATATATCGTTTCTGCACCACTCGTATTTAACGAAAGCGTACTTTCTCAACTTCATTGATTAATTATAGTCCAGTATCACATGATGCTTTCTTGGTTGACCGTAGGGTTATAGATCGATGGTGCTTGTGGTAATGCAGCAAGAATAGCACTTTGTAGGATAGTTAATTCGCTGGCTTGTATCTGAAAGTAATGTCTTGCTGCCGCATCTATACCATATGAACGATTTCAGAAAAACACATAGTTCAGGTAAGCACTCACGAGCGACTTTTTTGCTTCTTGTTGAGCTTCTTTTTTTGTATACCCTTGTTCCACAAAAAGAGCTGTTCGTTTCTTCGTTAGCTGTTGGGAGAGAATAAGCTCTTGTACTTTTCTCGAGATGGTTTTTTCTTTCGTAAGATAGATGTTTTTTACTAACTGCTGGGTAATGGTCGATCCTCACTGCACCTGCCCTTCACCATATAATCGAACGTCTATATTTGCAAGTATCGCTCTCATGAGTCCTGATCTATCTGTACCGTTATTTTCTCGAAACGTTTGGTCTTCTACAGCAATGATCGCATCAATCATATGAGGCGAAATTTCCTCAAACGATAACCAGCGTCTATCTTCTTCAAAAAATCTGAATAACTCTTTTCCTGTACGATCTTGAATGATCGTCGATTGAGGTATTTTTGTGATTTTTTCTAGATCAAGAAAATGTTGGAGAAACAGAAAAAAAAGCAACCCTGCAGATCAGACAATGGTTACAAAAAGAATTCGATACAATAGCGTTGATTTACTTTTTTTCATATGAAGAACGTGAATTCAGAAGTGTCTTCTTGTGTAGTAATATTGTCTTGTTTTGCAATTCTAAGTGGTAAAAATGAAAAACAAATACTGTTTTTGAAATGACAACTGATGGTTTTGTGACAATTTCCAGTTGCATCGTCCTAGAAAATTCCTATCTCTTGATTTTACCCAAGTAAAATTAGAATGAAATTTATCTTTGTGACATGAGGAGTAATCTCAGGTATCGGTAAGTGAATTGCGGCAGCATCATTGTGAAAATTACTCGTTAGTGCATGATATAAAGTCAATGCGGTCAAACTCGATCCCTATCTGCAAACTGACGCTGGGACTATGTCTCCGTACGAGCACGGAGAAACATTTGTTACTGCTGATGGATTCGAGACTGATCTCGATCTCGGTCATTATGAACGTTTTTTGAATACGCATCTCACCCGTAATAGTTCTGTCACCTCTGGCAGAATTTTTTCTGAGATCATTGCTGCTGAAAGAGCAGGTAAATACCTAGGAAAAACTGTGCAGATTATTCCTCATGTCACCGATCATATCAAGCATATTCTCAGAGAAGAAGCGACATGATTTGATGTCACGCTTGTCGAAGTAGGATGAACTATCGGTGATATTGAGTGACCACATTTTATCGAAGCGATTAGACAACTCCGTAAGGATTTGTGAAATAGCAACACGCTCTACCTGCATGTCGTCCCACTCCTCTACCTGAAGATGAGTGACGAACTCAAAACAAAACCGATTCAGCATTCAGTGAAAGAGCTAACGAGACTCGGTATTCACCCAGACATAATTTTGTGCAGAACAGAAAAATCCATACCGCAAGAGATAAAGGAAAAAATAGCGCTGTTTTGTGATCTAGAAGTAACCTGAGTCATAGAAGGATTAGATGTAGAAACTATCTATGATGTCGTTAACAAGATGGCTGAACAGTGAGTAGCACAAGTCATAGAAAAAAAACTCCAGTTACCCGTCATGTCTCCTGATCTCACCAAGCGAAACACCTTACTCAGCCGCATAAAACAACCCACAAAAACCGTACATATTGCTATCGCTGGCAAATATGCAGAGATGCCAGATGCCTATCTTAGCGTGATAGAAGCAACAAAGCATGCAGGTGCTGCCTGTGATGCCAAGGTCTGTATCCATCGATTTCTTGCTGAAGAGATAGATTCTTTGAATAACATAGAAGCATTTAT
>CAYLWY010000088.1:1455-3624 GCA_964387665.1 uncultured Candidatus Peribacteria bacterium | reverse complement strand
ACATAGGTAATAGGATCCAGTAACCCTGTCGGTCTAATAATTTGTTGAATAATTTGTGTACTCATATCTAATTCATACTGTGCTGGGGTAGCAGAAACAAAAAGTGTTTTTGTTTTTTTTGTCTCCGTACGCAACACGGTATGTAACGACTCATCTCGTCTCGTTCGCTGCAACTTCGTCGTTAATTCTTTAAATCACAACGGTCTATGTGAGATAGCAGACGGCAATCTAAAACCATAATCTACCAGTGCTGTTTTTCTCGATCTATCTGCTTGCGGCATTCACTGAAACTGAGGAATGGTCATATGTGACTCGTCGATGATGAGAAGAAAATCATCGGGAAAGTAATCAAAAATCGTGTTTGGTGGTGCATCGTCTAGTCTTTTTTCAAAGTACGGACTGTAATTTTCGATTCCGTTTACGAATCAGGTTTCTTGCATCATTTTTATGTCATACATAACTCTTTTCTGCAATCTTTGTGCTTCTACTAGCATTCACTGTTTGGTAAACCAAGCAACACGCTCTTGAAGTTCTTGTTCAATCTGACGCAACGTATCCGTAAGATCGTCCAAATTTTGTAAAAATTGCGTAGCAGGTCGTATAGTACAACGATTGACGGTGTCTATAGGAGCAAAAGTTAGAGGATCTCTCAGCTGAATATATTCTAATTTTTTATCATCAAAATACAGTCTTCGCAAATGCTTGTCCGTGCTGGCATAGATATCCATCATTTCTCCATGAATCGCAAACATTCCCGCTTCTAGAGTCCCATGCAATGGTTTGTACTGCATACGAATAAGTTGCTGTTTGAGTTCATCTACGTCATACTCTTGTCCAGATTCTACATACAAACGGTTATTTGCAAAAAATTCTCTAGATCACAGTCCGTAAAGTGCAGACACCGAAGAGACGACAATCACATCCTCACGACTCAGTAAAGAAGCCATCGTAGACAACCTAAACATCTCTATTTCTTTATTTATTGTTGCTTCCTTTTCGATGTAGAGTCCCTGATCGGCAAGGTAACTCTCTGGCTGGTAATAATCAAAATAACTTACAAAATAATGTACGGCATTATTGGGGAAAAAATGTTTGAACTCAGTTGCTAACTGAGCGGCAAGTGTTTTGTTGTGCGAGAGTACCAGGGTAGGTTTTTGCAATTTTTCGATCACGTTTGCCATCGTAAATGTTTTTCAGGTACCCGTCGCTCCGAGCAAGGTGAGCAAATTTTCTCCATCCTGAAATCCATCTACAATCTTGCGAATTGCTTCTGGTTGATCTCATGCAGGTTGATATGAACTTGATAAACTAAACATCTCAAAAGAAGAAAAAAAATCTTTCTTATACTAAAAAAAAAGAACTTGAATACTAGGAAGAATACCTACTTCTTTTGACGGTCCAAAAATGCATGTAAGGCATCAAAAAACCTTTTTAGATCTCAGATATCGTTGTATACCCACATACTCATTCTTGCACTAGAGTCGACACCAAGTGTTTGATGAAACGGATGCGTACAGTGCGCTCATGTTCTAATACAAATATGCTGTTCTCCAAGTTCGTATCACAATTTATGTAAGGATCAGTTCGGTACTGTTCGCGAAAATATTCACAAACGGTCTTGTGGAATTACACTTCCTATCACGGTAAGCAATCAATTCTTTTGTAACTCTGAGAACTGTTCGCACGCATAGGTCACTAATTCTTGCTCTTTTTCTGCAAGTCGTGTATACGATCTACCGAGTTGCTCACGAAACGATGCTGATCATCAGTGCAGCGAAGCAATTCGTTCGAACGCAGCACGCAAAGAAACTGCTCACGCTACATTTGGTGTGCCTGGCTCGAATTTGTCTGGAAATGGTTGATAGGTATGTCCTTTTGTCGTTACGAGCTCAACTGCTCATCATCCTACAAAGACAGGTTGCATACGTTTCAAGTGCTCTTTCTTTCCCCACAACACTCCTACTCAGGTCATAGCACCGCATTTGTGTCCTGTAAAATACACGAAGTCAGCTCAGAGTGTAGCAACGTCTATACTGAGATGAGGAACTGCTTGCGATGCATCTATGACCGTGTATATTTGACATCTTTTTGACAATTCTTTTACAAAATCTAGCGACAATACTTGTCCAGTCACATTGGAGACCAATGACAAACTCACTACTTTCAAAC
>CAYLWY010000088.1:0-1355 GCA_964387665.1 uncultured Candidatus Peribacteria bacterium | reverse complement strand
TCTCGTTGCGATTCAGCAGCAAGAGATAAAGGATAGGCACCTCTGTGAATATTTGCGTATTCATGGGTGTGAAAATAAGCAACCTCATCAAGCACATACTGGGGTTTTTGTACTGAAGCAGCGTTATCGAGGTAAACAAGATGGGGATGATGAGTGAAAAGAGGAAATTGTTCTTTCATACCAGCAGAACAGACAAAATTTCATTTCTCTAGTTATAGTACTATATTAGTCTTTCTTGCGAAGCGTTTTTTCACTAAACAAATAGGCAAGCGGAGCAGCAAAAAATATAGAGCTAAATGATCCAGATAGAACTCACATACCAAACGTGAACGCAAACAATTTTAGTGCTCATGTACCAAACACTCGCATAGCCACTACTACTAAGAAAGTGGTAAGTGATGTTCACAAAGATCTTCTCATCGTTTGCCACAAACTCTTTTCAAACAATTCCTTTACATCTCACTTTCCACTGGTAAACTGCTCTTCATGTGCGACATAGTTTTCTCTTACTCTATCGAAAATAATAATGGTATCATTGATACTATATCACATTACCGTAAGCAAAGCAATAATAAACACCGCATCTACTTGTACCACAGAGTTCATCGACATCCAGATACCATACATACCTGCTGGAAAAGCAATATCAAAAAGCATAGTCAAGATAGTAATCACTCACAAGAGTGCAGGCGAGATAAGATGTCTCATCGCTGCAAATGCAAAAAGAATATATATAGCCATAAACACTACACCCCATCACAACGCCATTACAGCCGATTTCTTCATATACGCTCCGATACTTGGTCAGATAATCGATTGTTCTAGAATGTTATCAGCAGAAGCTATTACTTTATTTTCTACCAAGGTAGACGTGAGCAGTTTAACAACCTGTTGTACTTGTGCATCATCAGTAAGTTGCAACTGAACGAGAAGAGTAGCAAAGTCATCTTTCTTACCTACCGTCACATTTCCTGGGACAAACCCACCATCAGTAAGTGCTTTTGCGACTACCGTATCGACAGATTGGTCTATTTCTGGTGCATCTATCATCATCTCTACTCATCCTGTAAACTGAATAGAATATCTCTGGTTTGTCCAGAACAAAGTAATTCAAGCACATAATATCAGCAAACCGATCGTTACCCATAAACGAGCACGAGGAATAATAGGAAACAACGCCTTCATAAAAAAAAGAAAAATGGTAAAATAGAAATACCGTGTTGTATACTTTTTTTCTCATAAAACAATGAAAACTTTATTGAGAAACAAGGATAAGAAAACTCTGAAAAACTCTCGAAAAGCATCAAAATCTATGTGATTTTCAACCTCACTGGAAAGTTGAAATGTACGAGTTT
>CAYLWY010000087.1:0-3630 GCA_964387665.1 uncultured Candidatus Peribacteria bacterium | reverse complement strand
ATGCGAGTTAGCCATTTACCCCACCCCGCAGCCGCTCCACCTCGCGGATCAGCCAGAGCACGGTGGCCGGGTCAGCAGCAGCCACGAACTTGGCGTCGTTGTCGGACATCCATCCGCGGCGAACCAGCGTCTCGGCCTGCCACCAGGACTGTGAGCCCTCGGGCACATTCATCGGCTGCCAGCCATTCAGGATCGCCTCGGCCAGTGCCTCCAGCGCGGCGAGGTCGGGGGTCTGGTCACTCATGG
Source organism: uncultured Candidatus Peribacteria bacterium (assembly GCA_964387665.1). Classification (GTDB taxonomy): domain Bacteria; phylum Patescibacteriota; class Gracilibacteria; order Absconditabacterales; family Absconditicoccaceae; genus CAYLWY01. The sequence goes on along the minus strand of CAYLWY010000087.1, from coordinate 3,384 downwards.
TCGGCCCGCCCCTCCAGTAGCCCGTAGGCCGCCGTAAGCTCGCTGGCCGGCGGGTAGGGCGCGAGTCGCTCCAGGGCTGCCCCGACGCGCGCCCAGTCGCGCTCGCCGATCTCGGGGTAGCGCTCCCAACCCTCGGCCGCGGCGGTCTCGGCGGCACCGGCCAGGATGCAGCGGGCGATGGTGTCGATGGCGGCCTCAGCGGGGTCGACCTCGGGGCGGGTGGCGATGGTCCGCAGCGACTCGGCGATGTCGGCCAGCGAGTAGGCGGTCGAGAGCGCGATGTCCTTGGCGGTGATGTCGCGGTAGTGGCCCGACAGCAGCGTGTCGGCGCTCTTAAGTCGGTCGGTCTGGTCGGCGGTGGTCACGATGCCTCCTCGGCTTGTCGGATGGATTGGCGGATGGCCGCGGTCATGCGGACCTCCTGAGTTGGTTCGGGTCGACCCAGGGCATCTCGCCCTCACGGCCGGCTTCTAGCCGTCGAGGCCAGGCCCGCTCGTCGCGAGCGCCGCGCCACGAGACGACATCGGCGACCCGGTCCGGGATCTCGGTTCCCTCCGCCGGCCGCAGGCCAAGGCCGAACTCCGGCCAGCGCAGCCACAGCGACGAGCCGATGGGTCGCACCGACCGCTGCTTGACGCCCGGCGCGGCATGCGGGCTGTGATGCTCCAGGATCAGCGCGAAGCCGAACTCCTCACGCAGTCGGTCCAGCTCGGCGGTCACCAGCCGGGCGAGGTCCTCCTCGCGGGAGTTCGCGCCGCCGACGTAGAGCTTGTAGACCGGGCCGATCAGCAGCACGTCCGGCGAGAGCATCTGGCAGAGCATGTGCAGCGCGAGCCGGTCATTCGGGCTCGATAGGTCGAGCCCCTGGGGGAAGCGCTTGATCCACAGCCGGTCGGCGGCGTCCACGCCTCGCACCCGAGCCACGCCGCGGAGGGTGGCCAGCTTGTCGGCCATGATCCGCTTGGGGTTCTCACAATCCACGATCAGCACCCGCCGCGGAGGGATCGGCCGGAGATTGAAGGGATGCAGGCCGCAAGCGATCGTCACGCCGATCTGACGCATCCAGACGCTCTTGCCGAAGCCCTCCAGTCCGGTGATCACCAGCCGGTCGTCGCGGGCCAGCAGGTCGGGCACGATCCAGTCGATCGCGGCGAAGTCCTGGTCGCAGAACTCGTCCAGCGTCATCGCGTCCTCGACGGCGGATTCGGCGCGGGTGGAGCGCACCAGCTCGCGCTCAGCGGTCGCCAGAGTGTCGGCCGCGGGGACAGACTCGTCCTCGATTCGGGTCTGTAGTCGGGTGAGGGCGGCCAGCACGCGACGGCGCTCGGAGCGGTCCCGAATCACCTCGACGTAGGCGTCGGCGTTGCCGAGGATCGCCGGGTAGGTGGCGACCTCGACCATCAGCTCCGACATCAGCGCCGAGAGGTGGGTGGGCAGCGCGAGGTGTGCGGTGACGGTCACGGGGTCAGGCCGGACGCCTTGGGCGTTGAGTTCGCGGATCGCGAGCCAGAGCCGTTCGCGGGCCGGGTCGTGGAAGTCGGCGGGGGTCAGCGGGAGGGTCTGGGTGATGCCGGGGTTGGTCAGGGCGATGGCGAGGATCGACATCTCGGCTTCGACGGGATTGTGGGCCATGTCAGTAGCTCACGTCGTAGATGAAGCCGTCCGAGGCGGGCTTCGAGGAGGGTTCGCCGTCTGGCTGGGCGTCGAGCCAGCGCTCGCCGTTCAGCCAGGTGGCCGGGTGGGGGGTGAACTTGGGGTCGGTGCCCTTGCTGGCGGCAGCGAACGAGGCAGCGGCAGCGATGAGGGTGGCCTGGTCGGTCTTCTTCCTGGCTGCTCGATAGGCCTTGACCGCCTGCCCCTTGCCGACCTTGCGGGGGTAGACCACCCACCAAGCGGCGAAGTCCTGATCGGCACCGCTTGGCGCTGACGTATATATCTCCTCTCCTCTCCTCTCCTCTGCATTGCCAGATGCATTGCTCGACGCAATGCCAGATGCATTGCCAGATGCATTGCGGTTGGCATCGGACCAGCGAGCCAGTGCCGCCTGCCTCCCCTTGTCAGAGCGTGTTTTGATGGATTCGGAGGATTCTTGGTGCTCCAGGTAGTCGTGAACGACTAAGTTGCCCTCAACGACATCCACAAGGCCCGCATGCACTAGTGCTGCAACGTCGCATTCCGGTTTGCATTGCATTTGGCAATGCATTGGGCATTGCTCCGAGCATGGCTCTATCCACACATCGCGGAGTCCGCGCCGGGCTGGAACGACCCCATCTGTGCCGTGTTGACGGGAGTAGGCGATGGCCCACATGTGCAGCAGCACCGCCCGCGGGTTGGACTCGACCAGGGGCGCAACCTTGGGGTTGTCGAGGTAGCCCACGTCCATCTTGAAGAAGTAGCGCCGGTCAGCCATCAGGCAGCCTCCGTCCAGCGCTCAGACCAGATGTGCCCCTCGGCGCACAGATGGGTCGCGGTCACGATGGTCTGCCTCTCTCGTCTGATGTCTGTCCGGGATGCCGGCGCTCCGCAGAGCGGGCAGTGAGCCGTGCGCTTCATGCAGCAACTCCATCGGGATGCGTGGGCAAACCGAGGGCCTCGGCGAGGTCGAGAGCGCCATGGCGACGCAGGCAGAGCAGCGCTCCGTGGGCTTCCTCGGGGGTGATTGGCCGCAGTGAAATCTCCGCGGCCAGCACTTTCGGTGTGGGTGACGGGCGCTTTGCCTTGGCGCGCCTGTCCCAGCCGGCCGGGAGTGCCGACCGGTCTTCGCGTTGGGGGGACCGTCCTTGCGTTCGTGGCCGCGCAGGGCGGTCGGTCCGTGGTTTCATCCCGGCCTTGCGTCGGCGCCGTTCGCAGTCGTGTTTGTTGCAGAGCCCGCCGGATTTGGCGATGCGTCCGCAGCCGTCGACCGTGCAGGCGGGTTGGCCGGGGGCGGCGAGCTGGAGGCTCTGGTAGCGGGCGCGGTTGTAGTGCGGCTTGCACAGGCCCTTGGCCTCGGTTGGCCGGTCGCAGCCGTCGATTGCGCAGGTGTCTCTGGTGGCGCGTCGTGGCCGGATGGCGCCGGGGGTCTTCCCGGCGCGGGCCTGGTCGTAGTGGGTGACGCAGAGCCCTTTGGCTTTGTGTGGGCGCTGGCAGCCGGGGACGGTGCAGGTGGGCCGGGGTGGGCGTTGGCCGACTGGGTGCATGGGTTGGCCGCGGTGGGCTTGGTGGTAGTGGGCTTTGCACCAGCCCTTGGCGAAGGTGGGCCGGCCGCAGTCGGGGTAGGCGCAGTAGCTCACGGTCTCCTCCTGGGGTGTCCCTGGTCGGCTCACGGCTGCTCACCCCGAATCGCGGCGGCGCGGGCACGGAGCCACGCTCGGTACTCGTAGAGCGTGCCGGGGGTGCCCTCGA
>CAYLWY010000086.1:0-3645 GCA_964387665.1 uncultured Candidatus Peribacteria bacterium | reverse complement strand
TGAGCTATCAGAGATCTCCTCCTCGGCATCACGGAAACAGTAACCGATGTAGATCTCACCTGAGCAGGAACACCTGACGCACGACGAAATCATATACATCTTCCTGAAACAGGACGAAGTCGTTTCCGTACAGAAAAGTTTGGTACGATGACCCTTATTCACAAAACCGATCCAGAAGTATGTTATGAGATCACTCCTTTTCGTGAAGAGACGGGCTATGCAGACAACCGTCATCCTGATCAGATAGTCTGGTCGCACGACCTCTTGGCTGATAGTCACAGAAGAGATTTTACGATCAATGCTATCTATCGACATCCTCTCACGACAAGCGACCTACCTGTAACCAGTGCACAACTACCAAAAACGCTCAAAGATGATCATGACTTACTAACCATACTCAAACAGCATGGATGATGCGTGCTTATTGATACACAGACGGTAATTTTGCAAGATCACGATTTCATTAACGACTACCTGACCAACAAAACCATACCGAAACTCCCTACCTGTACGTATGGCACAGACACCTCATCTGTTACGCCAAGTATCTTACTTGATCCTCATCACGGGATCCACGACCTCGTCAATCGCAAGATTCGTGCAGTCGGTACACCAGTAGACAGATTTACTGAAGACGCACTCAGGATCCTCAGATGAGTGAGATTCGTCAACATACTGAACCAAAACATCCCCCACGCAGACAAGCAAAATAGTGGTTTTGATATCGAAAAAAAAACACGACAAGCTATGGAAACGACTGCTAGTTTAGTTGCTGAACTTTCTGCAGAACGCTGTCATGCCGAACTCATCAAAGTATTCTCATGAAACAATCCGTTCTGATATATTGCATTGTTTCGTGAGTTAGGGCTTTTGGAAACTCTTTTTCCTGCGTTGGCAAACACGATAGGCAACCGACAACCGGTGAGGTACCACCCCTTCGATACGTACGACCATACACTCCTCACGCTACGACATTGCCAACAACTCTGCGACGATCCACTCGTGAAGTTTGCTATGCTCTATCACGATGTCGGTAAACCAGAACAGTACGCGTTCATGGACGCAGCAATCAGTGCCAACCCAGAAAATCCAGATAGAACGTGATATATTGCACATCCAGAAATTAGCGTCAGATGTGCAAAAGAAGATTTTGGCAAGCTTGCCTTTTCTGGAAAAGAGATCGAGCAGATCTGTCGATACATCAAGCATCACCATAGACCAGGAGAAATACTCGATAGCAAGCCAGACACTTGGACAAAAAAACTTAGAGAACTCCTCAGTGAGTGATGATATGAAGCTACGATTAATTTGCTTAGCATCGCTATCGCAGACAGACTAGGACAGTTCAATCCTCTCCAGAAAGCAGCTATTAGTGAACTTGAACACTTGAAAATGCTCGTCACGGAACTCTACGAGTCAGAAGGACAGTTTACGATGAAACAGCTTGCTATAAACGGCAACGATCTCATACAAGACTTCGGTATTGTTCCATGACCTCAGCTAGGAGATATTCTCCAGAAAGCATTCGATCGAGTAATGACTGATGTACCCACGAGAAATACCAAAAATGAGATCTATAGCTATCTGAAAACGTTTGTTAGATAGACAGAAAAAAATCCATATCTACCTTAATCTTGGTAACGTATTAACAGCTTGTTAGTTTGAAAAAACCCCATCTACTTTAAATCAAACTTCTATAGAGGGCTTCGATCACTCTGCTCGATTTATCCAAATACCTGTTTGTACAGCGTCCTTTTGCATAATCCCTCATACTCTTCCCACTACAACAGATTGGTTGTTTTCTTTTTGTATTCAGAGTCATGCATCTACGCCAAACTGGACACCAAACTGATTACTGAAATTGGCAAGAAATTTCGGCAAATACTGTGCCGGAATGAATGCTTGCCCATCAACTCTGAAAGATTCAGTTCACTCATATAAACAATCTTGACAAAGGTAAGAAACATCAATACGCGATCATCATCTAAACGATGCGGACAATCTTGCAGAAAGGTCTTGAAGATGTATATTATTATTTCGCACATTAAACTCTGACTGAAGAGCAGCATCTAGTCTATACTTTTCTGGTTGCAAGACACTTATTCCTACTCTTCCATGGAGTGACTGCACATCTTCAAGACGTCTATGCTCTACGTGCAATACATATCATAATCATGTACCTTGCTCTACCCCGTATTCGCGTGAGGAGATTCAGGTTTTGTCTCATCAAGAGGTATTTCAGGCACTACCTTCGGTTCCTCAGGAGGAGTTTGGTTGTCTATTGCCCACTCATCAGGCGTTGGATTCTGTTGTTCAGGATTGCCTCTGTTGTCAGGACGAGGACCCTGAACTCATCAATTCCTCGTCCTGTTGAGTAAATTTCCATTTCATCCACGAACGCTAACCGTACTCGTTTTCATTCATGTACCTAGATCTGTTCTTGTAGTATATGTCGCTTGGTGAGTTCCAGCAGTAGCAGTCACCGATACCGTTCTATCTACGTTACCTGTTGTTACAGTGGCACCTGCAACAAAATTTTCGTTTCCTACGGCTCATTCCACAGTAGTGCTTTTTCCTCATCATGTTTCTGTTCTCTGTATGTTATACGCTCAAGAAATATGTGTCTTTGCCCATTCCTGCAAATTTGAGATGTTTTGTTGAAATGTTTCCATCTCTTTAATCAAACCGTTTGCAAGAGTAAAAGATATATCAGTTACATCTCAATTATCCACTACAAATGCAGCCATTCTTGCTCTTAAATCTTTCATCATTGTCGTTACTGCTTCTGATGCAGATGCTAATCTTTCTGAAAGCACAACTCACTGTTGCTCCAGTATTCTCATGTCATCTTTATCAACGACATTGTTGTCAGTGTCATGCACGTCGAGACCCTCTTTTAGGGCAGTAAAGTTTTTTGTTTGCTCTGAGGTTGCAGCCTTTAGTTCTTCACTTCCCATGACAAAAATATAATAAATAAAAGTGCTGTGCATCTATGCCGCATCCAATGCTTTTTCCAAAGATACCGCATCTTCCAATTTCTCTACTACTTCTTGATATTTCAAGGTCAGCTGTTTGTATGAACCAAGCAGAGTTCTCGCTTCTTGGATAAACTTTTTTAGATCAGCTAATTTTTGTAGTTCAGCCATCATCATCATACCAAATAAAAACTCTTAAAGTATATACGAGAAACAAAAAAAAGCAAATTTGCACATCACCATATTGTATTGCATCTGTAAATAATCTCATTACCTTGTGAGCATCTTTTAGTGTTCTGGATACCATGCCTACCATCTTCTCACGTATCATCGCTGGTGAGATACCTTGCTACAAGATCTATGAAGACGAACTGACGTTTGCTTTCTTAGATATTTTTCCTTACCAGCTCGGACATCTTCTCATCGTTCCAAAAATCGAAGTAGACCATTTCTTCGACCTGCCAGAACCATACTATACTGCTCTGTTTCAGACAGCAAAAAAAATCGCTCCTGCACTGCAACAAGCGGCCAACAGTCTACGTGTCGGTATGATTCTCGAATGATTAGAAGTTCCTCACGTTCATATCAAGATGATTCCTATACATCGTCCCCATGATCTCGATAGTCATCACAAACACGAAGAGTCTCCAGAAGCTATGCAACAGATTCA
>CAYLWY010000085.1:0-3895 GCA_964387665.1 uncultured Candidatus Peribacteria bacterium | reverse complement strand
AAAGACGATGAACTTCACTTTACGAACCTAGACGGTACCATACAAACCAGTAAAGATATCTACAAAAACCAAAAAATAAGAGCATGTATCGAAGATATGCTCTCAGCAAAAACACATGAAACAGCACATAGACTGCTCCATTTTCATGATATACATCACATCTCCACCGCTACCAAATCCTGAGAAATCATCACCCTTGATCAAGAAACGTTGTGTGAAATAGCTGATGGTAAATCAATCAAACGACAAAGAGATGCAGAAAGCAAAAAACGATACGTCGCCATAGACGGCAAAGAAATTTGGCTAGAGAGTATCGAGGAAAAGATAGGAGAAATAATCAGTTGATTTAGTCGAAGAGCTATCAAACGTCTCGATGCAGCACATCTTGAAGAATACACCAGCGACTACGAGAAGTTCACTAATCTCTTGGTAGCAAACACAGCAAATGCCAACCAAGCCACACCTCCTACAGTCCAGACGGTGCAAAGTAGTAGACAAGCTATGAGTCGTAGACTGCAAAATTATCTCGAACAAGTAGATGCTAATTTCGATCCTGCAAACACAGAACAAGCACAGCAGCGTACTATCGCACAACAACACCTCGATACTCTTGCACAGCAGGAGCAATCACTTGCAAATAATAACTCTCCAAGCGAAGCAGAGCTTGCAGATATGCATCAACAGCAGATAGACGCTGCACAATTTCTGCAACAACAGACGACAAATAGACAACAATCATGAAGACAGCCACAAAACACTGACCAACAAAGTAATGCTCCTTCAGAAACACGCCAAGAGAATACTTCTGTACCTATCGCACCCTCTTCTGAAACGACTAGCACGCCACAAGAGCCTGAAGTGACTAGTGAAACTGAACAGGAAGAGTTCAAAAAAGGGTTTGATAGTCTGAAAGGCGATGCTGGTGCTCCTCTTGCAGCTGGAACAGTTATTTTCTTGAAGGAACAGATTTCAGAAATTCCTGGACGTGGCTTCAATCGGGTAAAGTATACGATCACTTGACTTACTGACAACGAAGTGTTTATGGAAATGAGTGACGCAACAGAAAAGCAAGTCACCAAAAAACAACCCGTCAGAATACCGAGAAGCTGATATGGCATCAATAAACTAAAAAAAATAGGAAAAAACGAAGTCTACAAGCTGTGAAAAGAAGTTGCGACTAAGTCATGATTTATGAATTCGATCAGTAACACTCTCTGAGGAAAACGAGCTGAAGTAGATAATTTTAAGAAAAAAGTGACCGAAGACGATAAAACAAGTAAAGAAGCAGTAACTCATGTAGGAAATCTAAAAGAAAAGATTACTTCGTTCGATAGTGCAGAAAGCGTCCTGTACAAAGTCGATCGATGAACTACGTGAGTAACCCTGTCGGCAGCAGTGCCAGATGGCAACAAAAGTGATCAAGAAAGAAAATCTCTCTGGACTAAGAAAATGGACTACGATACTTTTCAGATGTTCTGTTTTACAAAGTGACTAAATCCCCTCACGAGCACAGAGGTGAAGCGTTCATGAGAGAGACTTGATCCGAAGAAAATCGTCAGTGACTGACTTCCTAGACAACCATTAAGCCTTGCTGCGATCTGGAAGTGATTGAAAGCTATACCAGAAACTTACAAAAAAAAGTTTGAAGAAGAGCAAGAATTTCAAGCTGCACTTGCGACCGATTACTTCAGCAGATGGATTCCAAACACCTCGTTTCTCTTTCTCGATGAGGTAAAAAACGACTTATGATGAACAGATGGTTTGGTGCGAAATAGAATTCAAAAGTTTAAATCAGAACGAGCTGCCACCTGAGACAGTGACAAAGCAAGTGTCCACGACAATCCTATATCAGAAAATATTAAAGCATGAGTTTTTGAAAATATACGTTCATCTAGAAAGTATAAGTATAGAGCAGCATGAGCACTTCTTTATGCACTTGAAAAGTGAGGACCATATTTTAGAGCACTATCAGAATACGCAGATAAAGATGGATGAGGGCGATGGATCAAGTGCATCCTCGGTGAGGATGCACGTCAACAGTTCTTGAAAGAAAGAAAAAGAAAAGTAGACCAATACAAGTCGATGTGAGGAGCAGCAGATGAACTCCAAAGTGAGATAGTGAAGTTTGAACTACAATTTCTCCAAGATGGAACCCAAGATAAAGTAGGACGATGATCTAAGTTCTGAAGAGAAATAGAATCACACAAAGATGCTCTGTACGGAGGAGCAAATTCACTGGATCCGAGTGCGTTTAGCAAAAAAGGTGATTTCCCCTACATGTTGGATGCATTCGAATGATGAGGAATTGGACAAAATCTTCCTCGAATACTCATGTCGTCACTAGAAGCGATGAAGTGAGCTGTAGAAAGCCCTGAGCATTACAGTGACTTCTATATGGCTATATTACAAATCTTTGCTACAGGTATGGTACATATGTTGCCACAAGATTATGTCAATAAACTAAAAGGTATAGGAAGATCGAGAGGTATTCCTATTACGCTCCTTGCAGGTGATGCACATGCATCTGGCAAGACAATGAAAATTCTCGATCATATCGCTCGCAACGCACAAATCAAAACCTTTACACAGTTTTCATGATTTGAGCTCAGCGAATTTGATAAAATGCATATTCATAATTACAGTATGAATAAACGTAAAGAAATTCGTAACAGTTTTAAAAACTGGTGGTCAAACTATTGATGAACCATCATGGATGCGTTTAACTACAAAAATGAGCACTTAATTAATATTCCTGAAGAACAAACAGAAACCACAAGAATAGTCACTGATTATCTGTGATGATGAGGGGTTTTTGGTGGATACAAAGGAATTCAGGACAATGACTCTATAGGACAAATCGATGGACAATCACCTTTTTTCCAAGAATGACTCTTGAATCTTTCCGAATGATCGTTTAGATCATATATGATGAGATTTAACCAATGACAACTCGTCAACGAACATAGTTCGAGTATGCGAAGCAGTTTTTCTGGTATCCTTGACCAATTCCAGACGAACGTCAACAGTTCAGGTAATGAGAAAGCAAATCACGTCATGACACAGCTTTTATACAAAAAATTTATTAAATTTTTCGAACAAGAACTGTGATGAACTGCTGGACACACTGAACCAGAAGCACGACGTGGAAGATCTTACAAAGAACTGTTCAATGCAGCAATCAGAGGAGAAATATCTCTCGAACAGCTCGTGAGAAAAAGTATCTTCAAGGAAAAAGAAAGAACAGACAATAGAACGGAAGAAATATACATAACTCACGAACAAATTAGTAATGGTCTCGTAAAAGACACCATCTTACAGTTTGCCTGACTCGTAAAGCAATCCTACGAAAAACTTGAACTACCAGGACACAAAGCTGATATCTTCAACGAATAAATCTCTTGATGAAATTTGCATAATGCCTCACTTCTGTCTATACTTGAAGAGACCTTTTTAGTTCTCTGAAAAACAGTATGGCAGCAGAAGGAAATGTAGCAGCAGAAAGCAGTACTGCCGCACAGGACTCGCTTATTCTTGGTCTTTTTTCTCGACAAGATATGTTTGTCTTTTTTGTCAAACTCATCATAGCAATTCTCGTCGTCGGTGTGCTAGTGTTTATCTCTAAGTGGATATCAAAACTCATCACTAGGCAACTCAAAGCAAAAAGTGTCGTAGACGATACCTACACTGACAAAGTAAGTGGACTCGTGGGAGAAATCGTTTTCTACACGATGCTTACTCTCGCGCTGATCATCTGATTTATGATCATGAATATCGATCTAGGATGGATCTTGTGAGGTATTTCATTTGGTATCTGATTCGCATTCAAGGAAATACTAGGAAATCTGATAGCAGGTATTCTCGTCCTTACCAATAAGGAGTTCAAACTCGGAGAAAT
>CAYLWY010000084.1:0-3936 GCA_964387665.1 uncultured Candidatus Peribacteria bacterium | reverse complement strand
ACAGGAAATTGCTAGAAGAAAGTGACTATCGTCTGTGCAAATTGCGTGAGAAGTTGTAGCTACTATGATCACAGATCGTGAAAAAGAAATTGCTCAGTTTCCTTCTGAATTGCTATGATTTCATGTGTGAGATCTTGATGATAGTGATCAAGAGAAAGTGCGTGATTACGTGCAAGCACATAACGATATTATAACACTATCAGATCTTGGGTCACATCTTCGTAGCGATGCTCCAGATGATGCTGAAGCATACCTAAAAAAATCTCCATTTTTCGCACAAGTTGCGTCTTGAATAGAGACTTTTCGTGCTGAGATAGAAATATTTTGAGAACAGGTAAATGGTCACTCAGAAAACATAACAAAGCATACAATAGGCATAGAAAGTGAGCGTAGCAAACTTGCTGCACAAGAGTGACAAATCAAAGCGTATGAAGACTCTGCTGAGCCGTTTAGACAACAATACATGGATAGACTCGTCCAGCTATTCTTGGAACGTTTGGGACAAGACCCCGCGGTATGATCTATTGTAGAAGAGTATCTGGATGCACAAAATGAGTTCTATACTGCAGCACAAGAGCAGGTAGCAAACGTGTGATGATTGAAAAGTCTCATCAGAAGATTGGACAGAGTTATTCATGAACAAGATGGTAATATTTTTCAAAAACGACTTTCTGCGATCACAGAGTGATCAGTAGCTTTGTGGTGAGGTTTTCAAACATTTAGAGGATTGATGAACTTACTGCCTCGTCATGCTCACTCTTTGCCAGAGTGACTTCAGAACTTATTGTTGAATTCGGACTGAACTCCGAATCAAAAGTGAATTGAAATTTCTTCTATTCTTGTCTGATTTTTGGTATATGTAGTAGCCAAGAAACGAATGAAAGATGTAGGTAAAAATATGGATAACTGGAAACGTAATTCAGTGAGTGCTCTTCCTACAAAAAAAGAAATCTTTCGATCAAGACTCTCTATTCCAAAAAGGTCTGCAATGGTAATAGTTATGTTGATGATTATTATGGATATTACGTGACACATGGCAACTTTTCTGTGAACAGACAAGAAAAAACTAGAGTGAAAGAGAATTGAATTAGCTAAAAATGATTTCATAGCTGCAACAAATGAGACTACTACGTACATGAGTGCCATTCCTGAAGAAAGTATTGCAAGCACAAATAATCTTTTGGATGAGGAAGCTGCTCAGTGATGAGCTGGAAAACTAGCTGGAGCCAAAGAACTGGTGACTGTAGGAAGTACCGATAGAGTGGATTCTGCCAAGTTTCCTGATGCTACTACACAAGCTGCACAAATTGTAGCACAGGCGTGATGACATGAGGGTATGTTGGTTGAATCTCAACAAGCGCTGGAAAGTGACCTAAAACACCTCCAATGAATGAAAAATATTTCTTACAAAGGAGATGTGGTCTCTTGGCTACAGATTCCTTCTACAGTCCTTTCTTTATGATCTGGGGTGTTTGACTTAAACACCAATATGGAGATACAGGAAATTGTCTGAAAATTTAATGAATCTGTCACCTTGTATACCGCAGAATTACAAAAAATTGCTACGAAATATAACACTTCTATAGGGGAATTAGAGAAGGTGTTAGCGGAAATGGAACAATGAACATATGCTGATAGAGCTCCTTTGGAATTTAAGGCCATAGATAAGGAGAAACTAAACGTCCAACTTACAAAATTACAGACATCTGCAGAGAAGTTTACTGCTGAACTAAAGAAGGTGGATCCCAATTTTGATATGTTTGATATAGCTTCTACATTGAAGTTTTTCAGAGAAGCTGAATTTTGACCTTTTGAGTTAACTGAAAAGTTGTTGCGTATTTTCTTACTGAGTTTTCTGTCTATTTGGTATATGTTGTCAAAGTATGCGTCGCTGAAAAAAGAGATGAAAAGAAGAAACAAACGTCTTGGTACTCTTGATGTAGAGTTTGTACAGATGAGAGAGTGCTTTTCTGAATTAACACAAACGATTAGTCCTTACCTTACACATCTTGACTTACAGGATCATCTTCGTGAATTGTTTACTCAGATATGAGGGCAGTTTGACGAGACCAAACCAATGCAAGATCAACTTCTTGCCTATATGGATAGTAATGCCGATGCGTCTACAGAAGCTATTGTTAGAGATATATTTTGAATTACCGTGGTCAGAGATCCTTGGTTTAGTGAACTTCCTCCTGAAGATCAGAGAGCGACACCTCGTAGAGAGAAGAAAAGAATGAAAAATAAAGAGAAAGTAGAAAGAGCTTACCAAGATTGAAGAATTAGAAGAGTAAATAATGAACTAAAAGCAATAATCACTGCACATAAAATAGAAATTGATAACGAATTGAACGGGTTTATTACTGCGGAAGCGGTAGGTGAGTCATATACAAATTGGTTTTTACGTCACGAAGGACATACGGAACAGACACTTATTGCTTGTGCATCAGAGCTTATTAAAAGATCTCCAACTTTTGCTCATTGGTTCTTCGAGTGGTACAATACAAAAGAACATGATCCAATAATTCCTCATGCGCAAAATGTACCTGTCCCTCCTGTAAACATATCGACACCTCCTGCTTCCTCACCAGCTCCTTCTGGTGTAAGAGCATTCTTTAGTAAAATTTTCAGAAGAAACCAGGGAAACCCATAATCCCTACTGATGCTACATTTTGGAATCAGTCAGTGGGGAAAAAGATTGTTTTTTCTCTTATGCTTACAGCTTTGCTGGGGAAAGTGTTTTATGAGGCAAGATATAACAATTTGTTTGGTAAAAGTTGGACAACCCGAACTACTCCAAAGTGGGAACTTCCAGAGATAAGAATGCCAGATATACAGATTCCAGAACGACAATTGCCTTCACGAACGCGGTGAGAGGATGATTTTTCTGAGCCAGAAACGATTCCTCCTCTTGACGAAGATTCTGATATATCGTATGTGCCACTACCACTCGATCAAGATACAAGCATCCAAAGGATACCGATCGTGGATCCAGGTATGTGAACTATAAGTCGAGTAGATAGACAGAAAATTATCGACCAAGAAAAGGCATTAGTAGAAAAACGATTTTCTAAAAGAGACACGATTTTTATACATACACCTTACGGAGAATTGCTCGTACGTAAGCCAGATTTTTGGCTTGCGTTGAGAGAGTATAAAGCAGAACACATACTATCAAGTTGATTGTGATGAGAGTATATGCTGATGAGTGATGGATGGGGAGAGTATATGAAGTTTGTTGCTTCGTCAAGTATGTTTGCAAAAAAGTTAACTAAGCAAATGTCGCTTACCTGACTCTCGAAAGAAAAGAAAATAGAAGCTGTTTTGTTATGTGTTCAGCAAAAAGCAACGAGCATGAAGTACAAGTATGATCTCAATCCAGATAATCCACGCGATACTACTTGTTTCATGAGAAAACCAGTTGTTTCGTTGGTTGATGGGTTGATGCAGTGATATATTTGAGATTGTGAAGACTTTGCTACAGATTTTCTTACCTTATGTCTTGCTGCATGAATACCAGAAGATGACTTGGTTGTTTTTCATACACCTGGACATATTTTTGCCGGTATCAAGAATTTTTCTAAAAAACATGTTGATGATCCTTATGTATATATAGCACCAGATGGCTCAGTAATAACTCCTATAGAGCCAACTATTTCTGCAGATATGAATATAGAAACCTGCATATTACCTGATCAATTTACTTTACATCAAGATACTTCTTATGTAAGAGCGTCTACTATAGGATATCCAAACCATCCTGAAGTGACTATGCGAAGTAAAAAATACCCCCAGTGAGTTCGTGTAGTACCAACGATACGTAAATAATTCTATGCAAACAGTAATGCATTTTTTTGAAAAAAAATAGCTCACTTGTGTTGTATAGAACAATGGGTGAAGTTTTAAAAAAAACCGACGAAGTTAGTAAAAACTTAA
>CAYLWY010000083.1:420-3952 GCA_964387665.1 uncultured Candidatus Peribacteria bacterium | reverse complement strand
AGTTTTGTAGGATCTTTGATTACCTACAGAGTTTCGTGAACAGTGAGTCCAGGTACGTGATTGTTTACGATAACAGATGTCTTAACAACAAATGCTGCAATAGCATCTATTACCTGATCTATTATTGTAAACATTACTTGACCTTTAACTATTACTTCATGACCAACTATAGATCCGTTTGGTGATCTATGGACCGTATCCTTACAAAAAAATCCACCTCTCAATCAATGATGAACGTTTTCGTTTGAATTTACCGTGTATGCAAACGAGTGATGAGATAAAGAAATATGTGATGAAGTAACATTGACGCCTTCTGTGTGATCTCCTCTTGTAAGGACAGTTTGTAGCGATGGGTATGATATTCAAGTAGAAAAACAGGTGCTCACTGGATATGATTCACTTGCAGGTGTGACTTGATTCAATACCTATCCACAAAGTCGTCTCGTTGCAGGACAGATAGCAGATGGTGATCGATTGGTCTATCAAGTAACAGTAACAAACAACGGACCAGAAGATGCTTGGGATGTGTTTTACAACGAAACACTACCTGCATGAATGGAAGTCGTTGAATACTTGTGAGCAACAGTAAACGGAACTACTGATATCTCATGATTAACTCCACCAGATATTACTCCTTGATCGACAACATTTGTGTGAACTATACCAGGAAAATTTTATGCAGGAGATAGCGTGACCTTTAGCTATTGGGTAAAATTCGACAACGGTACAGGTACGTGGTGATCTGGAGCACAAATCTGTAACGATGTAGAATCTCGATGAGAAACAAATCCTGATCCAGATACTGATCAGTCAAATAACCAGACGGGAGCATGTCTAGAGTTGTTGTGATGTTCACCTACACAAGATTGTGCTGTAGAGGTGTATGGACAGAATTTCTTATACACGCAGACACCAGTTGCGTCATGAACCGACTTGACCTTGACTACAGAATGTCAAATAGAAGCAACCTGTGATCTTGCAACGGGATTTGTGACTTCAGCAACCGTTACCTATAAAACCTGTGGGGTGACTGTTTCGATCAACCCAACAAGTACGGTAGCTACGGTCTTTTTCTGAGAAAGTCCAAGTAATATTATACCACCAAGTAGTGTAGATGTGTCCTGTGCGTGAAACTGTACCCTTGCAGTGCAAAACCTCTTAGATACGACATTCAATAGCGGTACGTATGAATTTGCTGATGAGACAACGTTATGAGCATTGTGATGACCAGGAGTATATGACAGATCGTATGCATGTAGAGAAGGACAGTACTTACTTGCTTGTGCTTTGCCGCAAGATAGTTGCGGTGACGTAATAGCTCGTTGGTATGTAGGGTGAGCTGCATGGACTGATCTATGAAGTGTAGTCGAACCAGCGGAAGAGTCGACAGATGATGGAGTAGCAAGCTCTGATCCGACATGGCAATGAACGTGTGATACTTGTAATGATGGATGATGAAGTTGTGGTGATGGAACAGTAGATCCAGGAGAGGATTGTGATGGCACTGCTGACTGTACTGCAAGCTGTACGTGTGATAATGGAACAGTGCCTTGTAATGGTGTCTGCGTTCCAGCGGGAACAGGCGCTTGTGTAGGTATCTGTGGCGATGGTATCAAAGAACCTACAGAAGAGTGTGATGATGGTAATGTGTTGAATGGAGATGGATGTTCTGCTACCTGTACGATCGAGTGATGAGCATCGAATCTGTGAGTAGTAAAAACAGCTTCTCAGATAGCTGGCTCTACGGGATACTTTTTCATAGATATCACGTGGTGACCGTGAGAGATTGGTTCTGTACTCGATATATTAACACAAAATCCAAATGGCGATGTTATCTATAGCTATGAGATTACCTCTATGACAAACGTCTCGTGAACGTGTACTGGTTCTGGAGGTACAGGATTTTCATGTACTGATCTAGATCTGATAAATCCTAATGCATGATGAGCTATGAGTATTCAGGTGACGATGGAATTGTTGCAGTGATGAGATGATGATGTGTGCGACCGTGTTACTGTTTCACAACAATCTCCTCAGGGAGCTACCTTGTATGCGTATAGCGATGAGGTTTGTCTAGAATTGTACAATCTTGAAATCCAAAAAAGTTATCTCACGCAGTACGACTCGACGTACGGAAATATTGCGATCAATACCTATCCATCTGCATATCTCATGAGCTGAAATATCAATGATGGAGACTGGGTAGTATATGTGGTTACTGGTATAAATAGTGGTCCACAAGATGCGTGGAACCCAGTAATTACTGATGCTTTACAGCCATGATTGATTTTGGTTGATATTCTTTCGGTCATCAGTCCTTTGCCGTATACGTTTACTTCGCTTACGGAAAATGGCTTTATAGCAGAGTTGGATGGTAAATTTTTTGTAGGTGATACAGTAACTTTTACGTTCTTGGCTAGGTTTGATGAGCAAGCACCAGGGTACGGTGGTAGTCCAATCTGTAATGAAGCAGATATTATAGGTGAAAATGATGCCAATGAGGAAACACCAATAAACAACCAGACCTGAGTATGTCTCAATGTGTTGCCATGTGGATTGCGTACTGACTGCGATGCAGAAATATATGGTATAGATTTCACCTTGGAAAACGTCGGTAACACGGTAACGGTGGACGGATTCTGTCAGGTAGAGTGAACGTGTGGTAGTACAGAGTATCTTACTGCTAGTACAGCATCACTTACCTATGGTGTGTGTAGCGGTACGTATCTGGTAACAGGGGGTACTGGATTGACGATTACTACTGCGTCTGGTTCGGCAACGTTGTTTGCTCCTTCGTGGGATGCAGCAGAAATTGCACTAGAGGTGGAAAACGCAGTTGGTGGTTGGTATACAGATACTGATGGATATGAGTTTGCAAATACGAGTACATTGAGTTCGGTAGATGGATGGAATCCACCGTCATGATCATTCTCTTTTGATTGTAGATTAGGTAATCCATATCTCACCTGTACAAATACAAACTCTTGTGTTATTCTCGACCAGAGACGACCGATCTGATGACCTTCATGGATAGAACAAGTAGCTGTTACTGCTCCAGTAGAGTGATCGCAAGCACCGTTTGGGAATGGAGAAGAAGTAAACTATACGTGTGATACCTGTGGTTGACCGTTTTGTGGAGATGGAAATACTGACCCTGGAGAAGAGTGTGATGGATGAGCTAATTGTACGTCTTGTGCATGTGATTCATGATATGTGTGAAGTGGTGGTGTATGTGTACCAGATGGTCCATCATGTGGAGATGGCGTGATTTGAACAGGAGAGCAGTGTGAGCCAAGTACGTATACAGGATCAGGAGTATGTATGACACCAGAGTGTTGTATAGACACGAATAATAATGGTATCTGTGATAGTGATGAGAATTTCTGTGGAGATGGCGTGATTTGAACAGGAGAGCAGTGTGAACCAAGTACATATACAGGATCAGGAGTATGTATGACACCAGAGTGTTGTATAGATACGAATAATAATGGTATCTGTGATAGTGATGAGAATTTCTGTGGAGATGGCGTGA
>CAYLWY010000083.1:0-320 GCA_964387665.1 uncultured Candidatus Peribacteria bacterium | reverse complement strand
ACATATACAGGATCAGGAGTATGTATGACACCAGAGTGTTGTATAGATACGAATAGTAATGGTATCTGTGATAGTGATGAGGAATGTCTCACTGATCAAGATTGTAACAATAACTTGTACTGTGATGGAGTAGAGACTTGTGATCTAAATACAAATACCTGTGTATGATGAGCACCCGTGGTATGTAATGACTGATTGAGTTGTTCAATAGATAGCTGTAACGAGACAACAGATAGCTGTGAGTTTGATGCTACTGCTTGTGGGTGATTTGACAAGGTGATTACTGCTATTTCATGAAATCAGATCTTCTACCGTGTAGA
>CAYLWY010000082.1:1706-3993 GCA_964387665.1 uncultured Candidatus Peribacteria bacterium | reverse complement strand
CAATCATACTGTTTCCTCGAGACAAAGAGTAAGTCGTGAGAGACCTATCAGAGATTACAACATATGGAAATGACCAATGATGGATTCAAACTTGCTGAACTGGACTTGCAACTGCGTGGGGCAGGAGAGTTTTTGTGAACGAGACAGTCGTGAGATACTGATCTGCCCGTAGAGATACTTACCGATAGTGCTTTCATAGAGCATGTGCAGCGTATGGCAGACGATCTGATGAAAAACTACCCGCAGGTGGCGAGTAGTTTGCTGGAAGGAGAATGAGGACCAGTGTTAGCGTAGGGTATTATTCAAGGAGACTTTGCATAATACCTAAACGTTCTGGTTTATAGTATAGCAGATACTAGACTCAAAAGTATTGAAAGTGACTTTACGATGAGGTTCTTTATCCTCTTTAGAGGGCTCGAGCACCCTATGGGTATAAAGAAACTTCTCCATTTTGCACCATACATAAGGATGAAAACTACGATGATTTTTATCCCAAAACCTGAGTTTTTTAGGGTTTCCTTATTTTCAATCCCAATGCTGTAGTATACCAAGAATTGCTTCAGCTTCTTCTCTATCAGCTTCTTCTTGGGCTGCTTTCTCTATACCTCGCGTAGGACTGGGCACAATAGGTTTTTTTAATTGATCTGTTTTTGGTTGATTTTCATCTATTGCTTGTTCGTTTGTTTCTCTTGGTATATCCGTATTATCGGATACTCAAATGATTTCAGGCATTGTGAAAAAGTAAAATAAAATGCATGCTTTATTATACTTATAGTAATATTATTTGTCAAGTATTTGGAAGCGCGATTAAGGAAGCTGAGAAAAAACTCTGGAAAGCATTAACATCGATAATGTTTTTACCCTCACGCGAAAACTTAACCTTTAAGAAAAAAAGAGAACGTTGTGAAAACTATGGTATTTACGATAAGTACACTCTCTCTGATTTGTAGATTAACCAACTCATGAAAAGGTATCAAAACAGAATACTCCCAAGCGTGACTATGATAGGGGTAGTTTGTAAGGTGGCATTGAAGAAGGTATGGAGGAAAATTCCTGCTGCGAAAAATGCAATTCATTTCGGTCGTTGTTTTTTATTGTCAACTAAGGTAACGCATCATACAGCAATAAGTCCAGTATAGGTGAGATGCATGACCCATGAGGTAAGCGTTCTTTTGATAACTAATCAGGTAGCACTAGCTACGCTTGCGGTTCACAGATTTCGTAGATAGACACTATTTTCTACGAAAGCAAAACCAAGCGCACTGATGAGTCAGAAGAAGATAAGATCAGAACTTAGTATGCGTAAACGGTCGTTCAGAGCTAGTGTGGTAGATGTTTTGGTTCGTTCTTCAATGAGCGCGATAAGTAGCCGACTGGCAAGGCCGACTCGTGGTGATATGATAAGTGCAAAAAAACTGCCTCATCAGAGGATGAAAAAGTAAGCGATGATGCGTCGTGTCTCTTTTTTTGGACCGTCTCAGAGAAGTATATAGATAAGAGCGGGAATGCAGATAAGTGCACCGAGAAGAGTTGCTCGTCACCATCCGTTGATGTTTGCAAGATGTGTATACAACAGTGCTTCTGTACCAAATTGGTCTGCTAGTCGAGGGAAACTTGCTAGTAGTCCACTACTGATACAACTCAAGACAAGTAGCCACCACCATTGATGAGTGTTGCCAAAGGTGGTACGAAAAAACCATCCTCGACAAGCGACGAGAAGTATATTTATGAGTATTCAGCTACCAATTGCTCGTGACATTACTAGTATGTAGCTAAATAACAAAAAGTTGCAACGGTTTTGTTTGAATGGTATGATGCGAACGATATATACAGACGGAAGTTGTTTGTGAAATCCGGGTCCATGAGGATGGGCAGGAGTGATTCAGTGAGGTGAACAGGGAGAGGTAGTCCTTTCGTGATGAGCAAAAGAAACGACCAACAATGCTATGGAACTTACTGCTGCACTCAAAACGTTGCAATGGCTTTTTGAAACATATACTTCTCAGAAACGAGTGTGGACTGATGTTACTTGATTGTTTGCATCATGAGCTACTCCTTCGAGACCGTATATAGGAGTTCCTGTTACGTTGATTACTGATAGTAACTATCTGAAACTTGGTATCACGGAGTGGATGGTAACCCGAAAAAGAAGACAGCGAAGACGTGCAAAATGAGGGAAATTGGTTGAAAATATGTTCTTGCGACAAGAGTTGGATGCGTTGGTTTCTTGTTTTACCGATCTGAGTCGACAGCGAACCAAGGCACATGTCGGTACAGAACTGAATGA
>CAYLWY010000082.1:0-1606 GCA_964387665.1 uncultured Candidatus Peribacteria bacterium | reverse complement strand
CAGGAACGCACGTTTATGAAGAGAGTTGTTTTCGACCATCCAGCGTGAGGAAAAAAATACTTTCGCGTCAGGGATGAGTGAGGACAAGTGACGATTACCGCAAAAGATGTCTCTGGTACAGGAATAAATATGGTCCAAGAGCTAGAAACGACGGTAGGATCGTTCGATACGATGGTAGCTATCCTGGAGCGATGGTGATTTACGTACAAGTCGTATCAAGAAACGCGAAGAGAACTATGGGAAAAAGATGATCTCCAATTTATGCTCGATGAGCGACCTGGACTTGCTCCTTTTGTCGAGATAGAGTGACCAGATGAACAAACGGTCCGTGCATGAGTACAAGAGTTGTGATATAGTCGAGATGAGGTGGTGTTTGGTGCAGTAGATGAGGTTTATCATCGTGTCTACGGCGTTTCTCGTGAGGTGATAAACGCAAAATCTTCGTACAAATTTGGCGAGAAAATAGCTTTCTAGTATTTTATATTTCAGATATAGTCATGCTTCTTGTAGGAGATGAAATCGGCGCCTTACATCCTGAACGACGTGCAGCATCACTAGTTTTTTTCATCGCCGACGAGACGAAAGAAGTGTTGCTCTGACGCCATACGAGATGACCGTTTGTCTGAACGCGTAGCGGTGTAGGAGGAAAATTTGAACCATCGTGTGATGATGATATTCGTGACTGTGCAATCAGAGAGTCGGAACAAGAGCTCGGAGTGACAGGATTAAGAAAAGACCATTTGGAGCTTGTAGCGGTATTGGTGTGTGAAACGCTTTGAGGAAAAAATCGATGGGTGCCGACGTACGCATATCGTTTGCCAGTGCGTGAAGTATTGCTCTATGCAGAACACAGTGATGGTATGGATGAATTTGCTCGGTATGCATACGATTTGCTGCCTGCATGACTGAAGTGATGAACACAAGAACTTGTAGAGCATATACAGAGTGGAACAGATCAGTGTGGTTATTTTTTTATTGCCAATAGACAAGAAGATGATAGAGTTGTGTTCGATCACATAGAGCAATGATCTCTTGCAAGATATCAGCAAGCGTATACAACAATCATGCAACAGTAAGGAATTATTTATCTTTTTTGCCCTATGCAAACGACAATCGTATGACAAAAGTGTCTCATCGTAGATCCAGCTACCAAAAAATGTCTCGTGATGCAACGCTCTGATTACAAGAAAGATGGCGGAAAACGAGACATGGTATGATGAAGTGTAGATTTTGGCGAAGACATGCATGTTGCTATACGTAGAGAGTCTGTAGAAGAAACTGGAGTAGTACTCAAAAACATTTGTCCGTTACATGTCTGTTCTAGACTATTTACTGATAATGCTGAAAGATTTTTTGTCTTCGTATTATGGGTATGTGAACAACGAGACATGCCAAATAATGAAATTATATTAAGTTCAGAACATACCGTCTATAAGTGGGTGTCTATCGACGAATTGTGTCAGCTCGACCTGAGAGATACAGTTGCTTATGTTCTACCACAGATAAAAGAATACTTTCAATAGAAATTTTACCTACCACTTTTTCATGTATTTCGCTATTCTCGGTCGTCATCCACAGTTATCACTTGCTGAATTTTCTCTCGTGC
>CAYLWY010000081.1:0-4013 GCA_964387665.1 uncultured Candidatus Peribacteria bacterium | reverse complement strand
TTTGGCAACAAATGATGAGCAAGATTCAATGAAACGTTTAACAAAGAAATTCTCATCCCTCACCACCAACACATGCATATCATCGGTATTGATCGTGGTGAAAAACATCTCGCGTTTTATAGTGTCATTTCGGTAAAGACAGGAAAAATCGTAGAACAAGGGACACTAAACATAGTATGACCAATATGAAAAGAAGTAGACTATGAAGCAAAACTTCGCGAGAAAGCTGATACCAAACTTGCTGCTCGTCAAAATCGAGACGTTATAGGAAACATCAAAAATCTCAAAGAGTGATATATCTCACAAGTAGTAAAGAAAATCACCGATCTGGTGATACAATACAACGCCATAGTAGTATTTGAAGATCTCAATGGATGATTCAAAAATAGTAGAAAAAAAATAGAACACTCTGTCTACCAAAAACTGGAACTTGCTCTTGTGAAGAAACTTAATTTTCTTGTCAACAAACACACACCAAACTGAGATACAGGAAGTGTGACTTATCCATACCAACTTACTCCACAAGTAGAAACTTTTGGTGACATAAAAGGAAAACAACGATGAGCAGTGTTTTATACACGTGCAAACTACACCTCTCAGACAGATCCAGTAACCTGATGGAGAAAAACGATCTATCTTAAGAAATGAAAGATTGATACGATGAAAAAACAACTAGAAACATCATTTTCTAACTTACTCTACCATGACACAAAAAAAGCGTATATACTCTCATATGATAACTGGCAGTTATATTCTAATGTCGAGAGACGAAGAGGCAGTACTGACAAAACTTCATGAAAATGGATAAATAAGCAGTATGATCCCACACAACTTCTCGATGCATGGTGTGATAAGCACGGTATAGATAACACAAAGAATATTATCAATCAAATCACACAAAAAAAAGAATCAGATTTATCGGTTGATATGGTAAACAGCTTACTATGGATTCTTGATCTTATTATGCAAATCAGAAACAGTGATGACAAAAAGAACGATTTCATACTCTCACCTGTCGAAAAAGATAGCATGAAATTCGATAGTCGTCTGTATCTTGCGAAAGCATGATGAGCAGAAATTACAAACACTGCTGAGCTCCCCACCTCATGAGATGCAAACGGAGCATATAATATTGCAAGAAAATGACTCATTATGAATGAACATATCAAGCAATGGATGTCAGATTGAAGTAAAAAAGATGATTTAGATCTTTTTGTTTCAGAAGAAGAACGAGATCTGTGGCTTACAAATAGAAATAAATGGGAAAATATGCTACCAATATTTTCATCACGTAAAAAAATGCAGGATAGAAGAAAAAAATACTCATAAAACACAATTTAGTAAAAAAAGTCATTAAAGAAGGTAATAACTTACACTAATTAAGCCATACATCTACACTCTACACTACATCAAATAAATTTCTTTTCCATTTGCAAACCACAACATTTTTAATACAATAATTATTGTACTTTTATTGTATTCTGTATAGATGGATTTTACAACAACAACTAATCTTGCAAGAAACGGAAAAAAAGAATTTGATCATGGCATCAAAGTAGTCATGTATAACAATAAAGATATCTGACTCGTCGTCGGAAAAGATTTTTATGAAGCCATGAAAAATAGTGGCATGATAGAACAACTAATGGAAGAAATGCGAGAAGCAAACGACCCAACAACGGTCAATTTATTAAAAAAAGACGAAATTAACGATCGTTCGGATGCAATACTTCTAGAAGATTTTAGAAAAAAATATGCTGTATAAAATGTGATACACACTTGTCATCTTAGATGAAAAAATATTCGCCAAAGATATTGCTAAAATAAGTAAAGTAGAATGCACTACTATTTTCAACAAAATAGAACTACTAAAACAAGATGGTATTTCGAATGCACAGGTAAAAAGACTCAAAAACTATCCTGTTGCGGACTTTAGACTAAGAGTAGGAAATTATAGAGTATTATTTAACTTTCATCCTCAATCACAAGAAATAGTCTTACTCAGGATACTCCATAGAAGTGCTCTCTACTAACTCATGGACTCATACATCCGCATCTCTACCCTCAACGACTTCGTGTTCTGTCCCAAGAGCATCTATTTTCACGAACTCTATGACAAATTCGATGAAACGATCTACCAAGAAGAAGTGCAACACGCAGGCAAACTTGCCCATGAAACTATTGATGAAAAAACGTATAGCACCGCAAAGAAATACCTCCAATCTCTTCCCGTCTATAGCGATCGTTACAAACTCTGTGGTAAGATAGATATCTATAATACAGAGACAAAAACACTCGTCGAGAGGAAAAATAAAGTCGTGAGAGTATATGATGGTTACAAGTATCAGCTCTATGCACAATACCGATGTATGACAGAAATGGGCTATGATGTACAAAATTTGACAATTTATTCACTAAAGGATAATATCAGATACAACATTCCTTTACCTACAGGACAAGAACAGCTCAAGTTCGAACGACTTATTCATGAATACAAAACCTTTAATCCAAATGCTCGTGGTTTCACGCAAAACCCTAAAAAATGTGCTGCCTGTATTTATAGAGAATTGTGTGATTATTACTTGCGTACACACGGATGCTCTCCACAGCAGACTTCTTAGAAAAACAAATCGCTTTTGTCGATGTACTCCAACATAGACATCTTTCCTTACAAAATGAAAACTTACTCATCAAAGAAAATGGGGAAATAGTAAATAAAATGTCTATCTCCAAATTGTTCTGTATTTTCATCATCTGAGATTGTACGTTTTCTACGAGACTGATCGATGCACTACATACATGGAATGTAAGCATTTATGCACTCAGTTTTACCCTCAAACCCAGATTTCTTATCTGAAATGGACTACAAGGTAATTATGTCCTGAGGCAAAAACAGTACAAAGAAGATCTTTCATTTCCTCTCGCCAAAGAACTCATCAAGCACAAGGTCGGTAATCAGATCCTTCTCCTCAAATCCATAAGAGAAAAAGACGAAGAACTAAAAAAGGCAATAGCAACATGTACTGAGTTTTATTCAAAAATTCTCTCTGTGGAAACTCCTGATTCGATGAGAGGATTTGAATGAACTGTGGCCAAGCTGTTTTTTTTGCACTATTTCAAACCACTCGCTCGGTACAAAAGAATGCCAAGAACAAGAAACGATATACCAAACCTCTTGCTCGATATAGGATATACTATGTTGTACAATATCTTGGAAGCACACCTGAATTTGTATGGATTTGATATTTATAAATGAGTGTATCATACAGGATTTTACGAGAGAAAGTCACTTGTGTGTGATCTTGTAGAACCATTTAGGTGTCTTGTAGATAGACAGCTCAGAAAAAGCTATAATCTCGGACAGATCGATGAAAAAGATTTTTATGTCAAACATGGAGAATATGCTATCAGAAACGACCAAAGAGTAAAATATCTCAAATTGCTCCTTGGTCCTATTCTTGCAGAAAAAGAAATTATCTTTCAGTATGTAAAATCGTTCTACTCTTGTATGATGAGTGGAGAAAGTACCACACTCCTCCCTTTTTATATCAAAGCATAGCATGTTGATCGTTTCATATGATATCAGTAACGATAAATTAAGAACACAATTTTCAAAGTTACTCGAAAGACATGGAAGAAGATTACAATATTCGGTATTTGAAGTAAAACATACCAAGAAGATGATTGATTATCTTCTGCTTATCATAGAAAAGAAGTTTTCAAAAGCATTTGACATAAGGGATAGTATCATTATCTATCCAGTATGTGAGGCATGTACCAACAAAGTCATTAGATATGGTTTTGCTGTTCACGAAGAAGAAGATGTTGTCTTCCTCTAAGATGAGATCATTAAAAATTTCTTCTATAATAAGAAATTACCCTATGGATTGTATATACGGCTTCTGAGTGAGGAAGTATTTGCAAAATTGCAAACCCCTAGTCTCTATAAATTCCACCTATGGAACTACCTATATTTTCAGAGCATCACTGTGAAATGCATATGCTCTGAAAAT
>CAYLWY010000080.1:0-4021 GCA_964387665.1 uncultured Candidatus Peribacteria bacterium | reverse complement strand
TGAACTGCGGTTCAAGCGTTGACTACTGCAAGTGATCTACAGTCGGCTACCGTGCGTAGCGTAGTAGATAGCTCGCTATCATCATCACCTGCTACAGACTCATCTGCTGTGAACACAGATGCTGGAGAGCTGATACAACTAGATGTAACAACGACGACAACAGCTCAAAACGATGATGAGCAGATCGTTGCTGTTACCGATGAACAGTTGACTGACACTCCTGAAACAAATATAGGAGTAACACAGGGAACTGGTACTGATATATCAGACAATACAGGTAAGCAAGATGCACCGACTAGATGAGGAGAGAGTACATGAGGAACAAAGGGAGACACATCAACTGATCCGAGAAATCCGAAAGGGTGATGGTATGAAAATAATCCGTTTCCACTTACCGAATTACAAAGAGAAGTATATACTAAATACACTACTGTTTTCACACAGACGCCTACAGAAGAAAAATGTTTGCCTACGACAGACGGAACACCAAAATGAGGAGCAGACTGAACAGTAGCGGGATGCCCATGAGATCCTATGATCATCGTAACCTGTACTGACGTAGACGTGTGTAGCGACAATGATCTTACGTGTGGATCTACTATTACGTGTGTAGCTTCGTTTATTAATCTGTCTCATACAAATAACGCTACCGATGTTTCATCAACTATTTTTCTTGCACCGACAGCACAAATAGATCAATCATCGATAGATGTTCAAGGATATGGACCAAATGCAAATAACCTTTCTTGTGTTGTAGATGCAAACAACGTTCTTTCTTGTTCTTCAGCAGAACTTGCGAAGTATGAGTTTATTTCAGTGTCATTTGAAGTAGAACTTGCAGAGTGTCTGTGCGATGAGCAATACACAGCTACGATTGAAGGAACTATTCAAGCATGAAATGGAGATGTAAATACTGCAAACAACCATAGTAGCGATACGTTTACCGTAGAGGGAGATCCTTGCGGAACAGGAACAGGAGAGTTAATCAAGAGTGCAGAGCTCAGTGGGAGTGTTGTCTACTATACTCTTCAAGGAACGGTAGGAGCATGACTTACTGCAACTATCAAAGATGCTATCTCTACAGCAAATGCACAATTTCAGTGAACTGCTGTATTTGATTCATCTTCGCTTGTTCTCGTTTCTCCAACGTCTTCACCATTTGCTATACAGGGAACGACTTTTTCTTTTGAAGTAAAAAATCCAACAAGCCAACCAGGGACGTTTACCCTTACCTATACGGCAGACGCTGAACAGTGAGGAAATGAAACTATCTGTAATCAAGCGGTACTTTCTGCAACATGATTGCCACCAGTAGTAAGTAACGATCCTACAACAGCTGCGTCAAATGATGCAACCTGTGTAGAGTGATATGATCTTCAAGTAGAAAAAACAGTATATCCTACGTGGGATACAAACCCATGAGGAATCAATACTTATCCGACAGAGATAGCTCTTGGAAATATTTATAGTGGAGACTGGTTGGTCTACCATGTGACTGCAACTAATGCAGGACCTGGAGATGCATACGATGTTCTTTTCACAGATATTCTCGGTGATGGATTGACAGCATTTGAGTATGCAAATGTTACTACAAGTAATGGATTGCAAATTACTTTGCCAAATGATGATGGATTTGATTGGACTATTCCTGTGTTTGCGGTAGGAGAAATATATGAAATTGATTTGTTTGTTTCGTTTGACGCAACAGGTATGAGTGAAGGTGATCAAGTATGTAACGAAGCACATGCATATGGTCCTCAGTGAACAAAAGAGTTGAACAGTGTAGATAACGAAGATCAAGTATGTCTTACGTATCAATGATGTAAAGATCAGACGTGTGCTCTCGAGCTGTACATCCCACAGGATTGATTCTCGCTTACTAAGGATGCGGGTGATCAAAAAGTAAC
The DNA here is from genome assembly GCA_964387665.1 of uncultured Candidatus Peribacteria bacterium. Lineage (GTDB taxonomy): Bacteria > Patescibacteriota > Gracilibacteria > Absconditabacterales > Absconditicoccaceae > CAYLWY01. The sequence continues at coordinate 2,114 of CAYLWY010000080.1, read as the reverse complement.
TATAGACTGAATGTGTGTCTCAGAAGCTACCTGTGGATATAGTGATACATTTGCAGCTACTCCTGCATGTATGAACTATGGTTCACAGACGTTTAACATTCTTCCGTGATACTCTACGGTAACCATTCAGTTAAAAGATCAAACAAACTGTAACGAAGTTGCAGGAACGACAATTACAGTAGATTTGCAGAGTTGTGCTGGAGACCTCCAGTGTATGGTAGATAAGATAAACGCTGCTATCAATCAAGTAGATACCCCAGATGGATTTGATAACTTTGAAACACTAACAACAAATGATGTCCAGTGTCAGTCATGAAATCCTGGTACTTGTTCATTGCAATGAACGATATCATATAGAGTAGGAAGACATTATGTAAGCTGTGAAATGACCACTTGTATGGGTGATGCATGGAGAACATATATCATGCAAGCTACAAGTTGGGAAGAGTTTGCAGACGTTGATTTGAATCCACTTCCTGTATCTTCTGCTGAAGGAGCAGTAGTTTGAGGAAAAGTAAATGATTATTATCTAAACGGAGTATGTAATTTGTGTGAAGAAGATTCATGTGCTGCACAATGATGAGATAGCGATGGAGATGGTATCTGTGGTGACATAGATAACTGTCCTACAACAGCAAATCCAGATCAAACAGATAGTGATAATGACGGAGTAGGAGACGCATGCGATAATTGCCCTACAACAGCAAATCCAGACCAAGCAGATAGCGATGGAGATGGTATAGGTGATGTATGTGATACATGATGAGGTTGTCCTGGAGGAGATAGTGATAATGATGGGATATGTAATCCAGTGGATAATTGTCCATACACCTACAATCCAACACAAGTAGATAGTGATAATGACGGAGTAGGTGATGCATGTGATAACTGTCCTACAACAGCAAATCCAGACCAAGCAGATAGTGATAATGATGGAGTAGGTGATGCATGTGAATCAACAAACACTTGTCCAGATCCAATTACCGCTATCAACGTTACAAGCCATGTGTATAATCAAGTAATCAACGGTGCGACAGTGTCTGTGCTTTCTGGAACAGTACAAGGGAACGCAGTCAAGGTAGATGTAATCGTAGGGTGAACTACTTATACTGATACAACCATCGTAAATGGCGTGTGGTCAGTAAATAACGTAAACCTTCCCGTGATTGGCGTTAATCCAATTACGATCATCGCCTACCACGCAAATGGTAATAGTCAGTGTTCGTATAACAAATACTTTCAGTTGATAAGGACAAACAATTCAATCATCACGACGTGTACAGAAACAGAGGTGACGCCACAACAAGTAGTGCTCAATCAAGGAAATTTTACGGTGACCTGTGAGTGAACAAATGCTTCTAGTTACTCAGTAAAAGTTACAAGACCAAATGGAACGATCGTCACGATCTTTATTCCAAATGGAGGAAATACAACGCAAGTAGCAGCTGCTATGACTTGAACATACACTTTTCAGTGTATTGCACAATGAGCTAATGTAGCGTACTGTCCAGAAACCACTGGAGTAGTGGTAGATACTACGCCTGTATGTCCAAATCCAATTACTAACTTCACCCTAAGTAGCCATGCAGCAGCAGGACAGCCAGGTGATCCAAACATCGTTTCTACACCTACAGTGACTATGACAGGAACTATAGGAGGAGGATATGCGAACGTTCTCATCATAGGTCTCAATAATCAGTGACAAATGTATGTCGTAGCAACAGGAACAGTAAATAATGGTATATGGACTGCAACGGTACCAGTGACACCAGTAAATGGTGCGATGACCTCGTACTGGATCAAAGCAGTTCATCAAAATGGAAATCCAGATTGTAGTGAGATAATTGATGTAAGATTTAAATATGTAGCAGGAAATGTGTGTACAGATCCGATTACGAATCTAACAATCAGTAGCCATACAAACGGACAGACCGTAAACAACTCGCCAATCACCTTGACAGGATTGGTACAAGGAGGAGTAAGTCATGTAACGGTGATGGTAGGAGTAAACATCTACAACGCAACAATCGCAAATGGCGTATGGAGCGTAACAGTACCGTTGGTAGTAGGAAACAACAGCATCTGGGTAAAAGCATATCCAAACGATGCAGATT
>CAYLWY010000079.1:0-4046 GCA_964387665.1 uncultured Candidatus Peribacteria bacterium | reverse complement strand
GCTGGTACGAGAGTAGATTTCCATCGACTTCGTTATCAATATGACGAAGTCTGTCTACTTCTTCATCATATCAGTCTACAAGCCAATTAGTATCATCAGCACTATGTTCTTTGATAGTCTCTTTCATGTTACGCATATAACCAATCACACGTCAGTAGATATCTTCATCAAAAGAAGCTATCATCTCTTTCATGTCTACTTCTTCATCTACCTGAACGATCTGATAAGCAAGATTTGCCAGTAGTAGTATAGGGCGTTTCTTTTGGCTTATTTGCTGAGCAATTCTAGGAATATCTCATAATTCTCAAAGTAATTTATGTGTTTTTTTTGCATGGGAATGACGTTCATGCCAATGACGAATACCTGCTTGCATAGAACTTATATAATCTGCGTTCTGCGTTGGATGTCAAAGTAGATAAGCCAAAAGTCTTGATCACATACTAGTAGCACAGGTATTTATTACTCAAAAAAGACTATGCTTTTTACTTCCCTGGTAAGATCACTGAAAAATTTCAAGATTTTTTATCGTGAGTTGATCTAAAAATACTGTTCACTGTTGCTGTCGAGACTCAATACGGCGAACGCATATATGTTGCTTATTGTATTGTATATATTGAAATAAGGTTGCACACGCTGCTGCGACTCACTCTTCTAATGCAGGTCCATAACTCTCTAGTGAACGAACACCCAGAACATGAAGTAAAAAGTATTGTGGATCGCTTATAACCGGAACAGAAGAAACTATCGCAGAAAGATGATCATGTGCTCGACGCTCTATATCAGCAATACCATGTACTGATCAATCACAGATGATTTCACGAGGTCAAATACGTAATAAAGAAGTATATACCTCGTCACGCGTAGAGATATATTTTGTTGTCCAAATTCACAAACTCACATCACCCCATGCCAATGCTCGATGATCTTGATATTGCACCAAAGCAGCTATGTATATCGCAAGCGATCCAGATTCTACTCGAGTCCCAGGAGTAAATACTTGCGTAATTTTCCTTTCTACCAATCTTCAAGGAATAACCTCTCCTACTTGATCAGCAAGAGCAACTTTATATCATGCTTGAATAAGCACAGGTAAATATCTCTCTAAAGCATGGTGCGGTATTCATGCCATAGGAATAGGATGTTCTGCTTGTTTATCTCTCGCTGTAAGGGTAATTCACAAGACTTTATGAGCTATGTGAGCATCTTCATAAAAAACCTCATAAAAATCTCAAAGACGAAAAAGCAACACACAATCTGGATGTTGTCTTTTCATGTCCATATATTGTTGTTGTGCAGGGGTTAGCTTTTTCATACAATAAACTATGACAAACGCTCATAGAGTACTTATTTGTGAAAACAAAACAACCCAAGAACAAGAAGAGTTATCAGTTATTTTTTTCTCCTCATCGATCAACGATATACTGATAACTTATGTCCATACTTTTGCTTCCAAAATCATATCCGCATATCCAACTCACCTACATCATCGTCATTGGCAGATTTGTTGGTGTGTTGTGCACCACAGGTGATACAAGTGAAATGTATCTTACATTGACCGTTGCTCATTTCATATACCAAAGGAATCATACGTCATCCACAATTACTTGCTCTATCGCCTGGTTCTTTGTCATCTACATGTAAAGACAAAAAACAGTTTGGACAATGGTTTCTAGAAGTTTTTTCTGCAGGAGGAATATCTTTTCCACATCACTCACAAATAAATCCATGATTTTCTTTTCTCATCAATATAAACGAAGTAAACACTACATATCTTTCATTGCATCATCACATGCCTCAGTTCTTGAAATACATGTATCATTTGTATCATTATCTGCCTGCACCACAAATGACTGCGTAGAGTAATAAAATACGGTTACACACAACAATAAAATTAGCAAAATAAATCTTGTTCGATTAAATGGTTCGTAAACATCATCATATGTATTCATGTGATTAATATATTAAAAACACATCTTCATATTATATTCTGAAAATGTAAATATGCAAGAAAAAACACCTACAATTTTTTTATTTAAAAAAAGCTGTAAGAGATCTTCGTTACAGCTTTTTAGTATATATTAATGTCTTCTTATTTATGCTACAGAGGTTTCTTTCACGGTAAGTTCAATAACTTCTTTGATAGCATCTTCGATTTCATCACTCAGTTTTTTTTCTGTTCTAATCTTTTCCATAAGAGAAGTATACGTCGTCTCTAATTTATCATATAACGCTTGTTCAAATGGTCTAATTTGTTGTACAGAAAGCACATCTAGGTATCCATTGATACCAGCATAAATCGTTACCACTTGTTGTTCAAACGGAATAGGTGAATTTACTCACTGCTTCAACAACTCTACCATACGCTTTCCTCTTTCGAGTACTTTTTGAGTAGACTCATCTAGGTCTGAAGCAAACTGAGCAAACGCTGCCATCTCTCTATAGGTAGCAAGCATAAGTTTCAATTTACCAGAAACTTTTTTCATGATACTCGTCTGTGCAGATCATCCTACACGAGAAACTGAAAGACCTACATTGATAGCTGGTCTCACTCATGAGTTGAATAAGTCAGTTTCCAAGAATATCTGTCCGTCAGTAATAGAAATAACGTTGGTAGGAATGTATGCAGAAACGTCGCCTGCTTGTGTTTCAACAATAGGCAATGCCGTCAACGATCCTGTTTTTCCTTTTACCTTTCCTTTGGTAACTTCTTCTACATACTCTGTATTAATTCTTGCTGCTCTCTCGAGAAGTTTTGAGTGGAGGTAGAAGACATCACCAGGATATGCTTCACGTCCTGGTGGACGCCTGAGGAGCAATGAGACCTCTCTGTACGCAACAGCGTGCTTACTAAGATCATCATAAATAACTAATGCATCTTGTCCTTGGTACATGAAATACTCACCAAAACAACAACCAATATATGGAGCGAGATACTGCATCACTGATGGATCAGATGCAGATGCACTCACGACAATAGTATAGTCCAAAGCACCTGCTTCTTTCAGAGTTTGTACGATTCTTCTTACTTTCGATGCTTTTTGTCCGATAGCAACATAAACACACTTCATATCTTGTCCTTTCTGATTCAAGATCGTATCGATAGCTACTGCTGTTTTACCTGTTTGTCTATCTCCAATAATAAGCTCACGCTGTCCGCGTCCCACTGGAATCATCGCATCGATCGCCTTGATACCACTCAGCATAGGTTGGTCTACTGATTGTCTGGTAATAACACCAGGAGCAATTCTTTCTACGGGGTAGTGTTCTGTAGCTGATACAGCTCACATACCATCTATAGGATCACCAAGTCCATTCAAGACTCTTCCTAGGTATTGTTCACCTACACCGATACTAAACACCTGACCTGTAGCAGTTACTACATCTCCTTGCATCAAGGCAGCATAATCACCCAAAATCAAGACACCGACGGTATCTTTCAAAAGATCCAAGACAAGACCTCTTGTTCCGTTCTCGAAAGAAACAATCTCCGAGAAAGCAACTGATTGCAATCACGTAACGGTCGCTACACCATCCTTTATTTCTAAGATAGTTCCTTTCGCAGAAAAACTATCTCCTACTTCATGTGCAGCTATTTGCTGTTCTATTTTCTGAAGTAAATCTTGTACGATAGACATCGAAACACTAAAATAAGTAAAAAATGTATAATTACGGCAAGCTTTTTTCTATCTCAACAACTTATCAACATCTTGTGGTAATGTTCTCTTATATATCTTTCCTTTTCAGACAGCAAAAAGTCATACTTCTGAACGTCATGATACAGTTACTTCTTCATCAAGTGACGTAGATAAACGTTCTGGATTACTCACCTGCACAGTAATGGTGTCTTGCATTTGTTCTTGTTGTTTTACCCAACGAATCAGCTCTTGCCACGAAAACAATTTCTTATCATATACTGCCGTAAGCAACGATCAAACCTCTGGATCAATACTAGCTATACGATCACGTAAAACTGGAGATCATAGTGACGTGTTATGACGACGATATAAAGCAACTGCTACCTGTGCCTTTGACAAAAGTGCTGTTTT
>CAYLWY010000078.1:0-4070 GCA_964387665.1 uncultured Candidatus Peribacteria bacterium | reverse complement strand
TGTCCTATGCCGCTTTCGCGAAATAAACGCATGCCGATATCAAACAGTTCGTGACCGTTTCTATGAGGAAAGAGAAGAGTAGCTATTTGTGCGCTTGTTTCTTGCTCTATTGCTACTGCTTCGGCGTTCAATCACGAAAGTGTGGTAGTATCAAGTACGTTGCTATAATCAGTCACCAGTGCAGTGAGCAGAGGTAACGAAAGAGGATCTGTTGTAGTTTGTCAAAAAACAGGAAGAGTAAAAAGTGCTCAAACTCATAAAATCAACAAAGATAACGTGCGCAAGTATATTTTCTTCATAAACTGAATGAGAAGTGTAAATATAGTAAATAGATTTTGAATTTAGAGAAGATAGTTGTTCAAAATCTATTTACTACGTAGAAAATTGACGCAATGTTTACACTAATTTTATAGTCAATTTTCTATAAATGATATTCAGAGATTACTGTTGTAGCCGATATTGTCTTTCGTGCTCACTCATTTTTTCGATACTGTATCTGAGCATAGTTCTGGGCATAGTCGATGCGTGCGTATGGAGGAAGGTATCAAGACGGTCTTGATCGACATACCACGACTCTCTGAGCAGTCGTCATACTGCTTTGTTGGTGAGTTCTCGTCCAGTGCGACCGCCAAGTTCTGCAACAGGATGTATACTCATTTGATGAGCAAGAAGTAACTCAGCAATGGCATAGGTGTCTTCAACTTCTCATGAGCGAACAAATGCCATGGTACTCACTATTGCTATTCTCATACGCCAAAGTTGTTTGCTAGAAGCGAGGTCATAGAGTATAGATCTGTCTTGTTTATCGAGCAATCGATTGCCAAGGAGACTATACGCCGTATTATCTACCAGATCTCGGTTGTTACACGTATCTATATTGTCGAGGTAAAAGTCGATACATGCCTGCTTCGTATACACAGGATGTTTTGCTTGGTAGTGAAAATGGAGCAGCTCTCACGCAATGAAGCGATGTTCGTGTATTTCGCTTGTAAATAGTTTTTTGATATCGGCTAGAGTAGTAGTTGATCGCTCCTGTTTCGCTATCTTTCTGAGGTCGGGAACGCTAATTCACCAGAACTGATCGTCATGACCGTACTCACCAGGACGCGTTTTGAAAAATCACTGGGAACGTACGGCTCTTTCTGCATCGGCTATGCAAACAAGTTGTTCTACTAAGCGAGTATAGCTCATAGTAGTTAGTTGAGTAATTCTTCTACATTTGGCACGTCTTTGATAGCTTTTTCTGTCGGAGGAGTGATACGTTCTTTTTCGTGGAATCAGAACAATCCACCAAAAAGCTTTCCTCGAGGAAAGGATCTGACTTTGAGGTTATATCATGAAATAGTGTCGTTGTAGTCTTTGATCGCAGTTCTGATACGATTTTCCGATCCTTCAAGTTCAGTAAGTAGTGCCGTAAATTGCGTATCTGCTTTTAGTTCTGGATATTGTTCTACAGTAAGCTTGACGGTGCTGAGTGTAGAAGCAAGCAGATTGTTGAATTCTGGTGACTTGATATCTCCAGCAGAAGCCATACCCTGAAGTTTTTCAAGATTTGCAGATCCTTCTCTGAGTGCTACTACATCTTTCAGCGTTCCTCCTTCGTATTCGGTATATTTTTTGACGACAGCAGCGATCTGTGGAATGAGATCTACTCTACGCTCGTACATGTTATCTACTTGTGCTTGGAGAGATTTTAGTCACTCATCCATCCCCACCATGCTGTTGTAGAACCCCACAGCAGAAAGTGCCAAGAGTACGACAATAGCTCCTATGGCCAAAACGGTTTTGTTCATAATAGATAAACAAGATAAAGTATATAGCAACTCTAGTGAGATTGTTTGCATTCGCAAGAGAATTCTATACAGTGATCACACCTATTTATTTCTTGATATTTTCTATGAAAGGACATTATATTGCTAGGACAGGTACTTGATTGACATGATTATTTTTGATTGGGTATAGTATATGGTTATGGATGCAGCAAGCACTTATTGTTGCTGAGGGACAGGAATCGTTGAATGTCTTGTTTCTCGCATTATCATTGTTCCTTGGGGTGTACTTTGTAGTTATTGTTGCTCGCCCTATCTATGCACCAAACAACAGACGAATGCTAGCACTCTTGTGAGTAGTAGTGATTGCTTGTGCTCACTACTTCTTGCAGGATAGACCAGAGTCATCTATCTATTTACAAGATATTTTGAAAATTGTAGGTGCTTTGTTGGTTATTACCTGACCGATGAAATTACTTATTACAAAAGAAGCAGAAGAGAAAAAGTTTATGGAAGAGGTAGAGATTATAGAGGTGTAAAAGCGAATTTCATTTTTCATATTCGTTACTTGTGTTTCATCTTTTAGTTTTTTTCTTTCATCATGACCCCAGAAAAGAAAAATTTATTTCTCAAGATTTATTTTCTCGTAGGTGCGGTAGCGTGACTTATCGGTGCACTGGTCTGATATGGCGGATTGTTTAGTGAACTATTTCAGAAGTGGCTCATTACAGATGAAGAGTATATCGCTAGTCAGATGTACTATGAGTTGCAGACCTGTGAACAACCTACGTATGGACCTGTAAAGACAGATGGGACTCCAAATGAAATTAAAAAAACACCAGAAGAAATAGCTGCCTGCAGAGAGGTAACTATGCAGAGACTTACCAATCAGAGGGCGTATAACCTCAAGTCAAATATTATCTCTGGAGGAGTGCGAGGAACGTTATTTTTTCTTATTTTCATAACACACTTACCTTGGCTCAGGAAACAGTATAAAGGAACAGAAGAAATGGCATAAGACTAGACTCTTCATGTAGTGAGGGTATTGTATATGTCCTTTTTTCATGTTTCAGTGACGTTACTACATGCGTATCAACGTCCTATCATAAAGCATGTTATAAGCGCAATTACTACCCAATATCAGGGACTTCTCTCTTGTCTTTCTAATTCTGCACGTCACGCATCGTTCAAAAAATCTTGATTTTTGAGCAGAGTTTGATGGGTGGAAAAGTTGAATCAAAGAAACTTCATATTGTTTGCATAAGTAGATAGTTATTAATACGTATTTAGTTAATAATGTCAATATATCTATTTGTCTATTTACCGTCACATTCTTGCTTTGTATAATCGTTGATTGTTTGTTTTTCGTCAAGATCTGAGAGTGGTAGACAATACGGCTCTTGCTTTGGCGATGCAACAGTGTGCATCTGTTGTTCCTCTCTTTGTGTTTGATCCTGGTATTTTGGAATCTTTTCAGCGTCCTGATGGGAGAATTCATTTTTTGTGGGAGACGCTAAACGAAATAAAGCGTGAGTTACAGGAACGTGGTAGTGATCTTTTGGTACTTTTTGGAAAGAGTGAAGAGATTGTTGCACAGTGTTGTCGTGTCTTCGGGTGTGATGCGTGTTTCCGGAATAGGTCGTATGGAAGATGATCGTTATCGAGAGATGTTGCTGTTCGTGAGTTTTGTCGTCGCGAGTGAATAGCGTGTCATACGACAAAAGATTTCTTGCTGATAGAGCCGCAGGAAGTACCGGTAAGGAAGGTGTTTACGCCTTTTTACCATCTATGGCAAGCAGTACCGAAAACAATAGAGCAAACTGCTGTGACGGAATGGAAACCATTTCCTGAGCTTTCATTGGACGTTTTTTCTTGATCGCTTGTAGACCTTCAATCTGATGCATGGTTGGCGCGTTTGTGATGAGTGAAGCAATCATTTTGGTGAAAAAATCACTTGGATGAACGTCTAGCAGCACTTCCTGTAGCACAGTACGATGAGCTGAGAAATAGACCAGATCTTCAGTGAACGAGTATGCTTTCCCCCTACTTGAGATTTTGACTCGTTTCTCCGCGTCAGCTAGTGGATCGTTTGCTAGATAGGTCGTGACCGTGAGTGTTGGTAGACAACAATTGCGTTACTATGGACAAGAAAACGTTTCATCATAGCTTCGTGAGCGAACTAGCACGACGTGAGTTTTGGTGGCATATTTACGATTATTTTCCAGAGGCACGTGTGCAGGCATTCCAAGAAAAAAGAAGAATCATACAGCGACAACATCGTGAGGACTGGTTTGTCGCACG
>CAYLWY010000077.1:1545-4330 GCA_964387665.1 uncultured Candidatus Peribacteria bacterium | reverse complement strand
GCTTCTCATTTCCTCATTCTTCTCACCACAGCGACAGTTTGTTCAGGATCATACAATCCTGCAGTAGATGCCTTCTGTACCAACTTCGCATACGATAAGACACGGATACAGTCAGCTTTTGGAAATCTTTGTCACTTGTATCAGGTAATATGGACTATGTCAAATGGCTCTAGATCTACCTTCTCCATAAAGTAAAATTCCATCTGACCAGTGATATCCTCGACTTGGAGAAACCATCCTCACCTCATTCCCTTACTCATACCAAGAACTATACCACAGATACGGAACTCACCATAGTTATCCACATCCACCGCAGTGATAAAATTATACTTGGCTCTACATCGTGGATACAGTCAATCAAATGGATGACGAGAGAGTGCTATATTAAACACTTCCTTCTCCATACGGAGAACATATAAAGGATCTTTTTTTTCTACTGTAGGCAAAGGAAATTCCGTAATACCAAATAATCATCCTCATCACCCTCCAAAAAGTCATCAACTCGGTATTTGTTGCTGTTTACATCGTTCTACCATCTGCGGTACTGCTTCTACAAGCTGCTCACGATATCACCACTCATCGAAAGATCACGCTTTTGCTAGAGAATCTAGACTCTTTTTATTCAAAAAAGCGCCACATCTCGTGAGAAAATCAGCAAGCGAGGTAAACGGACCGTTTCCTCTTTCACGCTCAATCTGGGCCGCAACTTCCGATCCTACTCATTTGATTCACAAAAATCAGATCTCTAGATGATCTCCTACAGCAGCGACATGTTCAAATGCACTCGTCACACGAGGAGGCAATATTTCTATACCTTGAAGCTGAACTTCCTGAATAAATCAAGCAAGTTTATCTGGTTCTTGTTCTACCGATCTGAGCAGTGCAGCATGAAACTCAAGTGGATAGTGTGCTTTCAGCCAAGCCGTCTGATACGAAATAAACGCGTAGCACGCAGCATGCGACTTGTTGAACGAGTAATCAGCAGCTGGTTCGATCATCTTTTCGTAGATCCACGTCGATGTCTCTGGTGTATATCATCTATGTTGTTCGGCTTTTTTGATAAATTCTACTTTGATTTTTTCGATGACCTCTCTGATTTTTTTACCCACTCATTTTCTCAGGTTATCAGCTTCTGCCATAGAAAATCACGCCATAGCTTGTACCAGACGCATAAGCTGTTCTTGGTAGACGGGAATTCCGTAGGTGATAGCCATAAACGGATCTAGATCTTCAACTAACTTTAGTTTTTGTTCTTCGGCTACTTGTTCACCATAAAGCTGGACGAGCATTTGTTCAAGTTCGCTTTCCATATACGATACTTTTTCGACACCAAACTTTCTATCAATATAGTGAGGAATATACTCCATAGGACCAGGACGATAGAGCGACACCATCGCGATCAGATCATCAAAACGGTTAGGTTTCAGTTTTTTCAACCAGGTTCTCATCCCATCCGATTCAAACTGGAATATTCATGAGGTGTCTCACGCACCAAAAAGTGCATACGCACGCTGATCATCAAGGGGAGGATTGAAATTCATGGTCGACAAAATTTCCTCTATGAGAGGGGGTGTTGTTTCTTTGGCAATTTTTGCTCTTGCTTGGATAATTTTTGCTGTATGCTTGATGATACTTAGGTTTCTAAGTCCGAGAATATCCATCTTCAACAATCACAAACTTTCCACGACAGGTCATTCATACTGACTAACAATTCTCGATTCATCTCTGAGTGTTTTCGATCATGATTTGGGAGGATATTGCACAGGAGAGTAGGTGACTACTGGTGCAGGAGCAATAATCATACCACAGGCATGTACTCCTGTCTGTCTTACCGTTCCTTCTAGGGCTGTAGCCACGTCTATAATCTTTTGTATTCTTCCATCCGCTTTTAGAGCATCCTGTAGGTCTTTGTTTTTTTCTACAGAAAGAGCGACCGTTTTTTCAGTAACCATGCTGGTCAGCTTGTTCGCTTGATCAAACTTAATTCACATCACTCTAGCTACGTCTTTGAAGGCAGCTTTTGCTGCAAGACTCATATACGTACCAATATGTGCTACATTATCCTTTCCATATCTGTCCCTGATGTATTCGATCACTCTATCTCTATACGTATCTTCGAAGTCCGTATCGATATCTGGCATACTAATACGCCCAGGATTCAAGAAACGCTCGAAGATCAAATCATATTCAAGTGGATCCAGTGCTGTGATTCATAGAACGAAAGAGAGCAAACTACCAGCAACCGATCATCTTCCTGGGCCTACCATGATTTTATTTGCTTTTGCTCGATGAATATAATCCCAGACGACCAAAAAATAGGTATTGTACCCCATTTCGTAAATCACTTTTAATTCATATTCCAAACGTTCGAGATAAACCGCTTTCGATTTATCGCGATACATATCGTGTTGGTATGCTTCTAGTATCTGTTTTTTTTCTTCGGTATAGGTGAGTCTAGTGACTTCCCATAGCTGTTCTAGTGATGACTCTACAAGTTTAGTAGACAAAATTCCTTTATCAGTTCTTCTGATAAACGACAGTAGTTTTTCTTCATCAGTTGCCTCACCAAAAAACGTAAGTAATCCACTATACGCACGATAACGAAGTTCAAACTCAAATATGTCCATCTCAGATAAGAAGCAATAGCAAAAGTTTTATAGAGTACATGCATATACACTTTTCTATATATAGGAAAAGTACAACATAAAGCAATTATAGATAATCGATTATAAAATTGAATTTTATTTATATCGATCTTCTACTTAGTAACTAGGTTTTGTACCAC
>CAYLWY010000077.1:0-1445 GCA_964387665.1 uncultured Candidatus Peribacteria bacterium | reverse complement strand
TTGCATTTTTTTCTGATTTATGCATTTATCTTTTATGTTTTATGTTTTTTCATTCACATGTGTTGAATTTTCTGATATAAATGACCAAAGGACGCTATTCGCATCTTGCTTCACGGACTGGAACGTCTCGAGTATCGTGGCTACGACTCTGCATGACTTACGGTTATAGACAAGCAAGGAAAAGCAACCACACGAAAAAGCGTCTGAAAAGTAAATAATCTCGTCCAGGAAGTTATGAAAAACAACAGTTGAACAGCAAGTTTGTGAATCGCACATACGCGTCGAGCGACCCACGGAGGAGTCACGACTGACAACTGCCATCCTCATAGCAGCAATGATGGGAAACGACTTCTCGTACACAACGGCATTATAGAAAATTACCTCAAACACAAACAGCAACTCGAACAGCAAGGATTCACGTTTTACTCTGAGACAGATAGTGAAATCATTGCAAATCTCTTACAGGCGTATAACACCTGAGACATGCTCAGTACGGTACAGAAAGTAACGACGTTACTCACCTGAGCGTATGCACTCCTTATTCTCAATACTGATTTTCCAGAACAGATGATTGGCGTGAGATTGGGAAGTCCGCTCTTACTAGGAACAAGTACAGCGACAAACGAACTCTTTTTCTCATCAGACGCACAAGCACTTAGTGGTTACGCTGACAAGATGATCTATCTCGAAGATGGAGACCTGCTCCATATAGATAATCACGATTTCTTGGTGTACTCATCTGGAAGACCAACGCTCAGACCGATAGAAGAACTTGACCAACAAGCACTCCAAGCATCGAAAGGCACCTACAAACACTTCATGCTCAAGGAAATCTTCGAGCAACCAAATATCATGAGAAGAATCTATAAATGAAGAGTAAACTTCGAGACGCAGCAACTCTGGGCAGACGCATTTCATGGACTCCAGCACGAAGAATATCTAGAATTTCAACGAGTAGCTTGCGGTACTTCCTATCACAGTTCTCGACTAGGCACTCTCTGGATAGAAGAAATGACCGGTATCAACTGTCGTGCCCATATAGCTAGTGAATACGAAAACAGAACACCTCGCGTAGATGATCGCTCCTTACACTTGTTTGTTTCCCAGTCGTGAGAAACTGCTGATAGTATAGCATGTTTGAAACAAATAAAAGAACGCTGAGGAAAAACCTTTGGTATCGTCAATGTTCCTGGTTCTACTATAGCACGTCTTACTGATAGTGGACTCTTCACGAGAGCAGGAACAGAAATAGGGGTCGCATCGACGAAAGCATTTACTGCACAGTGTCTGTGTATGCTGCTCGTCAGTCTTTTTCTGGGGAAGAGGAGGGGCATGCGTGCGTCACAGTACAAACATATCGTTACTGAACTAGAGCAATTACCTATGTATCTCGAATCAGTGCTTGGCATGAGTGATTATATCAGATCAATCGCCCAACAGCTCAG
>CAYLWY010000076.1:1305-4428 GCA_964387665.1 uncultured Candidatus Peribacteria bacterium | reverse complement strand
GTTTAAAAAGATAAAAAAGTTGCTTCGTAATCTTTCCCCTACGGGATAAGTTTGATGTATTACATTTCTTTAGAAATGTAACGTCAATCTTGATGCGAACATTTAGAAATTCCTATACATTAAAAAAACGTTTATTTGAAGAAGAGAATCTCCTAATTATATCACTCATACAAAAGTATGAGTAAATTAAAAGATAAAAACAAAAAGCATAGAGACAAGCTGTTATTTCACCAAAAAGTTATTGTCAAAAAACAATATTTCTTTATAATATGAGTTGATTAATGTAACATCAAACTCAATGAACTGACTACTGTTTTTTCATTTTCCACCAATTGCTTTGTCTACAAAGTTTTTTTTCATCCTGTACATAACGCAAAACCTTCTTCACTGCTTCTTCTAGAAAAATAGTGTTTTGACTTCACTTGAACAACACCAACGCAAGTTCTTGTTGCTGCTCCAAGTAGACACTTAGTTCAGTTCACAACTCTTCTGCATCAGAAAATCGATACACACGATGAGCAGCGTATCAGCGACGCTCCAGCTCTGGCATGAGATACAACTTCATAGATTCTCCTACGAGAAACAAACAATCAGCATGCATTACCTTTTTTGCTAGATCCTTATGTTGCTCTTCTGTCGATATTCACAATTCTCTCATATCGCCTAAACAAAAAATGAGTTGTCTTTCCTGAAACAATTGTTGACGCAGGTCAGTAATTAAAGAAATCATCATCTGCATACTAGAGGGAGAGGCGTTATACGAAGAATCTAAGAGTAGACTTCATCGCTTCCCTAACAACCGACTCATTCTTCATGGTTGCAAGTCTACTGCAATATCAAGCACTCAATCTTTGGGAAAAACAAGATCCTTCCTCACTGCAACAATCTGTGCAATTTCGTATGCTAGACTAAGATATCACGCATGCTCATGTCAAACCAAATTCGTACGAACTTTGGTCATACGGTCCTCTCCTTCACAAACAATAAATTCACTTCCTACCGACTCATCTACTCTTCGATAAGTATACGCGTTGAATCATATATTAGTATCATTTTGGTCTTCATGCAACGCAAAAGATAAAATATCTGTGTGATCCATAGATTCGAAACGTGTGTCAAGTGACGCCCCATAGAAAGCAACATCACGTGCTGCTGCTATTAGTTTTACTTTTTCTGTAAAAATATCTTCTGGGCTGGCAAAATACGCTGCATGTACGAGATCAACGCTAGTAAACACACTTATATCAGGAGTAGCAAGAGAGAGCAATATATCCATATCTCAAGGATGATCTATCCCATACTCCAAGACAAGAACATCAGCACGAGATGGTTTCAGAAATGCCTGCAAAAAAGCAATAATTGATGTAGACAATGTAGAAAACACGGTGGGCTCATATGAACGTATACCTAGTACTGCAAGACAAAGACCTATCTCTGAATTAAAGTTCTTTTCACTTGTATCTACACGCAACGTAGGGAGCTGTGTACGAAGCATCTCAGAGATGATTAGTCTACAGGTTGTTTTTCCTACACTACCCGTTACTCATATGATATATGGTTTCGTTCTTCTTATATATCGACGTGTAGTCCACGCAAGAAATGCAGCAAACAACTTTTTCATAGGAAAAAATATAGTAAATACTGAGAAAAGCGAGTTTTGATAGATTTCCAAAAGATAAACAACGCTTGTCTTAAGTACATTTATGAAAGACAAGGTTATAGAAAAAAAATTCTCAATGAATTTTTTACTATTATAGGTATAATCACTTTACTTTATGCTTCAACAGCAAAGTCAGAAAGCAAATTTGCATTTTTTGAGAGAAACAAGTATACTTTACAAATATGTGTTTTATGATATTTAAGCAATCAATCATGTTTTGAACTACCTCACTACGATTACTGTGACTCATAGGACTACTATGAATAGCACTTCTCATTTTTAGTGCGGAAAAAACCGTACAGAGATCATTGGATCTTGCCTACCATTACTGACTTTCTGAAGTATTTATATGACTCACCATCCTTTCTATAGGGACTAGTATTCCTGAAATATCATCGAATATCATCGGGTGATTTGGTATTCTTACCTGATGACTGGATGCACACATTGGTTCAGCAACGGTACTTGGGGCTAATGTGTGAAGTAGTATTGTGCAACAAACACTTATTATCTGATCAGTAACCTTACTCCTTGGACGTCTCAAATTTAACAGAATCTTTCTCGCAGAAAATTACATAGCTCTTATCGCAACGTTTCTCATCGTATTCATTCTTGCCTACGACGGATTTATTAGCAGGTCAGATAGTTGTATCATGCTCTTAGTATTTGTTTTGTATCTATACTTTCTGTATCGTCAAGAGTGAAGACATCGTCACAACCGTTACGATCAAGTCGGAAAGTGATCTCTAAAAAATCCAAAACAAACGCGAGTCATGCTGATGGTAGGATTTGTATGAGTATTTATATGAAGTGCAATAGCTCTAGAAATAGTACAAAATATAGTAACCATAACGTGAGTAAGTGGTTCTCTGCTTTGAGTGATGACACTAGGTATAGCTTCTTCTTTACCTGAGTTTATCACATCCATCTCAGCGATGAGAAAACAAGCTCAAGGAGTCTCTGTAGGAACTCTCATCTGAAGTAATATCGTCAACCCCCTCATGGGTATAGGAGCATGATGAATCGTAGCATGATATATCGTTCCTCATAGTTATATCACTCGAGATATGCCAGTACAGATAGTGACTGCCTGCATTCTTCTATTACGAGTAAATCGTCATCACAGAGTGATGCCAAAATTAGCATGAGTGATTCTTATCTTGACCTATGTCATCTACATTCTCGCAAGAATGCAATGGTTTAGCGTAGATTTCTAACGCACAATACCTTAAGAAAAAAACCTCCTGAATACTCAGAAGGTTTTTTTTTATGGATAAACTATTTACTCACGTTTATCTCTTTCAAGAATGCATCCGCACCAGGAGGTAGGTTCGTCCGCATCTTCGGATCTGTCTTCAAGAGTACAGCTGCTCCATCAAATACCTTTCTTTCCTGACTTACTGAGGTGATATTAAACCAATCATACAAGACCGCTCTTCTTTTCTTGATAAACGAAGCATCTA
>CAYLWY010000076.1:0-1205 GCA_964387665.1 uncultured Candidatus Peribacteria bacterium | reverse complement strand
ATATTAAACCAATCATACAAGACCGCTCTTCTTTTCTTGATAAACGAAGCATCTATACCAGATCCGATCAGTAATCAGTTAACCTGCAGTCTACCGTCCGTACATCGCTCATTACCAAGAGTACTATTACGAATCAAGTCAGTAGTAAATCATCCTACACTAATCCAGATACCATCTACTACATCTTTTTGCATACACGAGGTATTCTTGAAATGCACAGATCCATCAGGTACGATATACATATTGCGTCATGCAACAGATCATTCTACTATCACATCCGCATTACGTACGATGAGTGTCACTGGTTGCGATGAATCTCCTCCTCTCAGGGTAATAGGTTCACGTCATGCTCCTCCATCATACAGATACACACGTTCATTTGGCACTTTCTTGAGAAAAGAGTTGGTAAGCTGTGTTATTTGTGCTGATTGTTTTGCACGTGATGTCTGCCTGTCTACTCGAGAAGAAACAATCTTTTGTATCTGTCCTGCTGAATAGCTTGCAGTAGTAGTTTGTTGTATGCTTCTGAGCGTATCTCTAGCAAGTACAGCGGTCCCATTGAGATGTCTTACCGCACTGAGATTGGTATCAGATAAGGTAGACAATACTGTTCATTCATGGATAAGGTAACTGTCAGCTACAGCAAAGTTCATCGCACATACACGATCATTACTGATTCCTTTGTATGTTTCTTGGAATGAACTTGTACCGTTACATACGGTGTACGTCACTGAAGAGAGTACGAGTTGATATTCACCTATGATTCATTTCGTCATCTCTTTGGTAATCTGTATTCGATTACTTCACTCACGTCACGCAGCATTTCTAGAAAAATAATCAAAAAGTGGAGCTGGTTGTTTCGTTCGCCTATCAGAAAGACAAGGCACATCACGTAAAGTTGTTATTGGATTTGGAGAAGAACCATTATATAACTCAAAGGTACACAACAGTGATGATCCAGGAATCAATTTACCAGAATCGACCTCAGAGCAAGATGAAGCATTCATATCGACATCAGATCATATATCTAGATCTCGCCAAAATGGCAAGTATTCGTCTACCATAATAGACGGTGGGTCAATCTGAGCACACTTTGGTGCACTATCTACACAATATCTTGCATCAATAAATCATCACTTATCCGCACACAAGACCGAAGACGACGCACTCCAATGAGATCATCCTCCATCTCAGTCACCATCTCA
>CAYLWY010000075.1:0-4448 GCA_964387665.1 uncultured Candidatus Peribacteria bacterium | reverse complement strand
GCTATCCAGCTCCAAATGTTTTGATATAGGTTTTGCCATTTATTTCCACGAGAAAGGTGTGGTCATCTATGATTCTAGCTATACGTCAGTGTGGGCTATGTGTGTTGGTTGTTGCTTTTGTTTCTGCTTGTTTTGCTATCATATTGATCTGATAGAGGAGGTATTGAATACAAAAACGTTCTCGCTCTCCTTCTACTTTACTTTCATGGTTGATGAGCCTTTGTTCGATATCTTTGTGCATACCTGTAGGGACTGTTCGGAGTAGTTTTTCTGCTGTTTGTAAACGCTCTGCTTCGTACAGTGATGGCTCATATGCATGTGCTCATCACCACATACAGAAGACCACTATACCAATCAAAAAATACGATTTCATGCGTCCGAAGTAGGTAAAGATTTTGGAATATATCTAGTATACCCATACAATTCCTTAAATGCAATTTTTGGATAACAAAAAAATCACTCAAGAAGAAGCGTGATGCTTGGTTTTTGATAATAAAAAGAACACTTTCTTAGCGTATGGGAATTTCTAAATCCTAGTGTTGTGATTCGTTTTTCGAGTATTGAATGTTGACGTTTATAGTAAATAGATTTTGAATTTAGAGAAGATAGTTGTTGAAAATCTATTTACTACGTAGAAAATTGACGCAATGTTTACACTAAGGAAACTCTGAAAAACTCTCGTAAGGTATCAAAATCGACTGTATTTTAGTACTCACGAGAGAGTTAAAACATTTTAGTTTCCTCGAGGAACCTCGTCGTAAAGTCACTTTCAATACATTTGTACTTAAAACATACTATATCATAAATCCAAACGTTTAGGTATTATTCAGAGGTTCCCTAATTTTATAGTCAATTTTCTATATTACGATGCGATTCATAATTTTTTTTTGAAAAAAAATCCGCTGTACGATACACGAAAAAATCGAATCAAAGATTCGACTGTTTTACGATTTCTTTCTCGTGCGTCCATGCAGGTATTTGTGTGCCTGTTGTTCTAACTGGGTGATTTCTTCTAGGACGTGTGGACGGTAGGAAGATTTATGATGGTAGTATCGATCTTTGGTAGACTGTACGTTCTCGCTTGCTTCTTTATAATGTCTGAGTTTCAGGAGATGTTTTATGAGTAAGAAACGTGACTCGATATCTTGTGGTGCGATGTCGACTGCTTTCTGGAAATATTTCAACGCAATATGGTCGAGGTGAAGTGCAGCATAGGTAGCTCCTAGTTTTGCCATATACGGAAAATTTTTTCGTGCGTTTTCATACAGAAATAAGTAGTCTTCAAGCGCTGATTCGTACTGTTTTTTGCCAAACGATGCGTCCGCTCTTCACAAGCGTGCTACCGTAGAGGTAGTATAGGTTTCGAGCGCCTTATTGTATCGTTCTCGTGCTCTAGGTCGTAGTTTTCTCTGGAGTGCTATTTGTCACAGGAGTAGAAGTGTTTTTTCGTGAGTCGGTGTGTCTTTCAAAATCTTCTCACCGAGTTTGTTTGCACTTACGAAATTGTCTTGGAGAAAAAGCTCATACATTTCCTTGTACTGTGCATCAGCGTCAGAAGAGATGGGATTTCGTCGTTTCATGCTATGCAGGAAGAACACTAAAGCGAACAATGGTTTGGAGAGCTTCAGGACGAGTTTTTCTAGGATCATTGAGATATACCTCGTGACGATCTTGACGTAGGGTGATTCACTGACTTTTAGCATAGGTATGTATTTTTTCTGTTGTTTGATCCATTGTTTTATATGGACCAAGGTGCATGAGTTGTAGTGCATCATGTCATCATTTAGTTTCACAAGAAATAACTGGTAATGGTGACTCAGGGTGTTTGGTACTGGCGATACGTAATGCTTCTTGCAAGAATGAGCTAGAAATAGATATAGGCTGAAGCAGCAAAACGCGTCGTGCGTGTTCTTCGGGTGTCTTATTGATATGTGATCGAACCGCTTCACTAGGTGGCATGATATAATCCACGAAAGCAGTTTCTTTGTTACGCTTGAGTCAAAATTTTAGTGCGTAGGCAATCCCTTGTACCGATTGTATCACATTCCGAAAGCCATCTATATCGTTACGAAGTCCTGTTCATACAGAACTCAAATAGTGGAGTTTTGGTACTTGGACACAGGTTACTTGGGTAGATGAAGTATGAAAAAGTTCATAATACTGTTCTAGGAAGTTAATTTTTTGACTAGGTTGTCTCGTATCCAGCATAGGCAAAAAAGAGTCAAAGCGACTCTAGTATACACAAAGTACTTCACTGTTGCAAGAGGAAAGAGGATAGTACTACAAACTATCTCGTTTGTCATAACGAGGAGGTCTGGTCATTGTTGTTGTATAAACTGACGATGTTGTGCTATCTTGCGTATGAGGCAGTATGAAAAAAGTATCACTAATGCTTGCCGTATTTAACTCCTTGATGAGTTGTATTGCTACTGATGTAGTATACGTTTCTGTCATTACTCATTCTCTTCACGTGATATCGTTTCTAAAACCTATGCATACTAATGATTCATTACTCATATACTTCGAACATGATAAATTAGACTGAAAACAATACATTATAGAAGTAGGGGAAAAAATCAATTTACAGGATTTAAGCTGTATCTATTTGGAGGAGAGTATGAACGTAGGGTAATGAAGTATTGATACATTCAGAAAAACAATGTAGTTTATAAAGCACTTTTAGATTGTTAAAAGACTTAATGGGTATATCATAAGTGCTCTCGTTTAATATGCGCTACTTTATATTAATTATTGATTGGACATCATGAAATTTCGGATAACTTCTTGAGATTTTGTGTTCCTGGATATTGATTACCATGTTGTGTTATCCATGTTGGAAATCATCTAACTCATGCATCTAAACAGTGTTGCTTTTCTTTATCGCAGTCTATAAACCGTACCTTATCAAACGCATTTCCGAATAGCTTCTTTTGTTCATTACAGTGATGACACCAAATAGCTCAGTACATTTTTACTCACTTTATTGATAAACACTCAGCGAATGTATCAAGAACTTTATTTTTTGTTAGCTCACTTTCAGCAATGAGTTTTCAGTTTACGTTTATATAAGATGTAGTTCATTGGACTTTGTTTTCTTTATACTGCTGTCGAGTATTTCACTGAGATGGAACTTGAGTTTTTGATTTTTCAATATTCTTATTCATTTCTGCTATCATTTTTTGTGATTCTTGTTGTATAGGTTGCATCATTTTACCATAATCTTCTGTAGCAGGGTATAATCATCCGAACATGCTTTCTACTTCTTCAGTAGACATCCCAAGTTCTATTGCTATACGGTTTATTTCTTCTTGTCTTTCTCGCTCCATTCTTTTTTTTGTTTCTTCTATAGTAGGAAGATTATTTTTTGCTTGAGTGACTACTTGAGCACTTTTGTGTACAAGCTCTCATAGTCATTCTACGAAAGACGGGGTTTGAGTTGAGTTCTTTGATTGACTTATTGCTTCTTTTTTTTGCTCTATATTAAAAATATCATAATTTGAGAGGTAAAAAATAACTGTTCATGACAATCAGATGGCTAATAAGAATGAGATTATCAGTTTTCCCATGCTTGTTTGTTTATGGTAATACATTTCTACTATACTTATATTTAAGCAATTTAGCAAATTTAATAATTCATTTAGTGTTTGATATTGTTACTGATTATTGTAATCATATTATGTGTTGGATTTTTTTTATAGTCATACTGCTTGATTTTTAATTTTTAGACCATAAAAGACTTCACATTACTGTGAAGCTGATAACCTCATCATTAGCAGATTATCGGGAGTATTTTGAATACGTGCAATTAGTTTTTGCGAAAGTAGACTAGTAAGAGTGTGTCTGATTATTTGGTTTCTACAAGAGAGCATTTATACTGGATTTACTGAATGAGAAGCTGATAGCATAGAGTGTCATTTGATTTGTGTATAAGATGATGAGAAGTGAACAGGAGGCTAGTAACATTAGTTCTTGAACCAAAGTTTTTTCCTTAGTTTCTGTTAGTATGAATCAATAATATTACTTCAATAATCAAAAAAATAATAACTAATCATCCTATTATTGTTTTTATTGATTCTTGTTTTTGTTCAGTTGGAAACATTTCTAAACTTCCATTTAGAAAATATAATAAAGAACTAATCAATAATATTGAATTTACTGCAAGTAATATTATGTGATTATTTTTTCTGATGTTTACGTTTCCCATTGATATTGAAATCAAGAGACAAAAACCTAGTTAGTTTTTATCTAAACCGTTTATCTTAGAATATGGATGAAACTCTATATTTATACGAAGTTTGTACTATTTCTCTACAGTAATAATAACAACCTCTTATTTATTTGCAATATATTGTCTAATTCAATTCAGTAAACAATTATTTTATAAACAAAAAAACAGACGATATCGTCTGTTTTTTTTAGCTATTCTTGCTTATTGAAAACTACTTAGC
>CAYLWY010000074.1:0-4546 GCA_964387665.1 uncultured Candidatus Peribacteria bacterium | reverse complement strand
TTTTCAAGTTTTTTCCCTTTTACGTGATATTCGAGAATCATCAATCTTTCTTCTAGGGTCGGATTTCCCACCATGATTTTTCTATCAAATCTCCCTGATCTGAGTAGAGCAGCATCGAGGATATCTGGTCTGTTGGTAGCTGCGATCACGATCACATTAGTGTCAGTATCAAAGCCATCCATTTCAGTAAGAATCTGGTTGAGTGTCTGTTCCTGTTCTTGATGTCCGCCAGTATGTCCACTACCTCTCTTTCTTCCTATCGTATCTATCTCATCGATGAATATGATACTTGGCGCTCCTGCTTTTGCTTTCTTGAATAGATCTCTGACCTTTGCTGCACCGAGACCAACCAACATTTCCATAAATTCTGATCCAGAAGCTGAAATGAACGGTACACCTGCTTCTCCAGCGACTGCTCTTGCCAAGAGTGTTTTACCTGCTCCCGGAGGCCCATACAAGAGGACTCCTTTTGGTATTTTTGCTCCTACTTTCTGGTATTTTCCAGGATTTTTTAGAAAATCTACAATCTCGACCAGTTCGTCTTTTACCTCGTCCATACCAGCTACATCTTTGAATTTTGTTTTCATGTCTGTTTGTGATCTCAGTGTCCCTGCTCTCATATTTCAAAACGGAAATCCTCATCCTTTCGGTCACATAAACTTGAAGAAAAGGACAATCATCAACAAGAAGAACAAGATAGGCAAGACATGTTCGAGAAAGATGTTTGCAAGTGCAGATTGTTCATTATATACTACATCAACTGTGGTACTTCCAGTGGTGCTGATACCGAGATCTTGTAAGGTGGTGTTTGGTGGGATTTTTGTAGTAACCACATCATACGCTTTGGTAGCTTGTGGACCAAAAAACGGCTTGACTGGAATAGTGGTAGGGATAAGTCCTTTGAGCGTATAACCGTCTTCTTGGATGACTTGTTCAAATCATCACGAATTATATTGTGCAAGGAAATTGCTCAGATCAGTTTCAGTCGTTTCTACAAATGCAACCACTTCCTGAGGTGTTTCTTGTCCTGCTGTTGCTGTTCATGTTACTGAGGTTCATGTATATTGTTTCACGAGAGATAATCACAACGTGATCAAGCTAGCGGCTACGATAAAAAAGAGTATTCATTTTTTCATAATGTAGACAAAAAATCATTAAAATTTTAATACGAAGCACAATATAGAGGTTACGACTCATCTTGCAAGGTTAATTGATTGGTTGCAATTGACAAAAAAATGAATAGATAGAATGAATAAGAAAATAGTTGTCGTCATCTGTGAGACCAAATCTCAATTCCGTGCTATTTTATCTACTTCACTATATCATGCCCATTAGTTGTTCTTTTCCTCACACGCTGTTTCTGGATATTGAATGTGTGCCAGCTGAAGCAAGTTTTTTTGATCTAGATGAGGGTATGCAGACGCTGCGAGAGAAAAAATGATCGAGAATGATAGCAAACAATGGACGAGAAGATGAACTTTCTGTTTCAGATGCCTACGAACAGCGTAGTGGTATTTTTGCTGAGTTTGGAAAAATAATTGTCATCTCTACAGGTATTTTAACAAAAGATAGTGATGGAAGCTGGAAGATGCGTGTCAAATCGTTTTCGTGAGATGATGAACGCGCACTCTTGCTGGAGTTTTTTGATCTCTTGAATATGTTTTGTACCAAACCACAGCATGCGTTGTGTGGTCACAATATCAAAGAGTTTGACGTGCCTTATATCTGTAGAAGAGCAACGATTCACGGACTAGAGTTACCAGCGATTCTCGATTCTCATGGAAAAAAACCTCGAGAGACAAACCATATAGATACGCTTGAGCTTTGGAAATTCGGTGATAGGAAAAATTTCATTTCATTAGACCTCTTGTGTAGAGTACTGGGCGTACAGACGCCAAAGACAGATATTTCTGGAGAACAAGTAGCACGTGTGTATCGAGATGAAAAAGACTTGCCAAGAATTACCGAATATTGTGAACGTGACGTGGTAGCGGTCGGTGATGTCATGTTAAAATTTCTCAGAATAGACGGTGCTGTAGAGCAGGTAGAAAAGGTGTAATCTAATAAATAAAAAACATAACTTGTCAATTATTATGAAATCAGTATATACCGATACATACTGTGCTTTTTGCTTTTTGGAAAAGAATATTTTATGTCAAACTCTCTTATTTTATCATGAGTACCATATCTTATCTGACATCCTAGAGAAGTTGCAATTGAGCAATGATCTGCCTGACAGTGAATAGTTTTTCATGTCTGAAAACAAGCAATTCCTTATTCTTTGGATACTCTTTTTCCTCATAAAGTATTTGGTGCAAGAATGAATGTGGTAACAGATACGACTTCCAGCGCATCTGTTCGCATTCTCGTTCCAGAACATCTCGTTTCAACGATTGTGATGCATAGTATCGTGTCTTGATGATGATTTCGTCCTGATGTGTCGATTTATTTGCCGGAGATGAGAAGATGAAAAGAAATATACGTTCCAGTTTTGTGACCAGGCATTAGCTGTCACAATAGTGATGAAATTAGTACATTAGTACAAGAACTTTGATGAAAAAGAGATAAAGTGGGTATCTTTTCTGCTGATAAATCTATTTCTCAGGTAGATGCCCGATACTACTTTAAAACTGATCCCAAAATAGTAACTTGAAGAGAGTGATTAATGTCAGAAGGTAATATTTGTACAGCAACCGTAACTGCTGCAGTACAGAGTGATGTGAAAGCGACGCTAGAAAATACCTCTCTTCCTGCAACGATCGACTTTGATGCTCTGTGACCAGAGCACTTTTCTGCAAGAGCAATGTGAAGACTGACGTCTCGACCAGTCTATCTCTGAGTACGTGGTGCTCATATGTTAAAACTGTTCAATGGGATTACCCCAGATAATTATTTTCTTGTGTGACCGAGAAGTAAAATAATGCATGTGATTAATAAAATGCAACCAAAATACCATGAATGATATAATGAGCATGCTTATCACATGCTTTATGCTGACTTTCCTGGTGAGTTAGCTGCCCTAGCAGCTAGTCTGCACGTAGACCGATTTCATGCTCAGTTTACGATGAAAAATATGAGACATCACGATAGACTTGATCGACTCAATAATATGCATAGAAAAAATACTTTCCTTGTAGAAAGTTTATAGCATATACTTTAGATCATCAATGTTGTTTAGTAGAAGTGTATTTGGTGTATTATTAAGAGCGGAAATTTGTTGGTCAGATAGGGTGACTTGTTCTGGTTGAAATCAACTATTTTCGTATCTTTGAAGTTGATACGTTGCTAATTTTTCATTTTCTGTCATGAGTAACAGTTCAGTCAGTTCAACTGGGATATATAATATATAACAACGAATACTTAATTTAGGATCACGAACTGGTACTTTGATGAATTCTTTTCAGATGTCTAGCGACATACACATACTCAGAATAAAAAATTGAAATATGTGTATGAAAATTACTTAGTTATACAAGTCAATATGATTACAATTCAAATTGCTTCAAAGCAGGTTCTATCCACTCTGCGAAGTTTTCAAACGTTTCTCGTGCATCGTCGTCGTATTTTTTCTTTTTGTACAAAGCAAGTTGTTCTTTCAAACCGTCTGGACCGCCGCTATCTTCTAGGAGATAAGTTCACGTACCAGAAACGACTGTTCGTTCAGCTCAGCTGATAGAAGTAGTATCTTCAGCTATTTTCTTCACCGTAAATTGCCACCCAGCAAGAAAGTCGTACGCAAAGATGATTTCTTTTTCGTCAGTAAAGTACTGATCTATCGTGTAGTCACGAGAAGAAACTTGAAGCGTATTGTCTCCTACTTCAAGAAGTTCTGGATCGTTCGCTTTTGGATCATCTGCAAAAATATCGGTATCTACAGGTTTGTCCATACTTATTTCGGGATGATTGATACACAGTTTGTTTTTCTGAATAAACTCCCAAAGATGTTCTCCATCAAATCCATACAGGTCACAGATAGCTTCTGCGAGCGTGACAAATGATGCTCATGAGTTGATTTGGAGTGTTCTTTCGTTTTTTGGCGTCCAGTTATTAAGGACTATGTGGAGCGTGTATGCCATGAGGAGTAAAAAGATAAAGACGGTTGTTGTAGGGGCTTAGGACAGATAACTACTGTGGATTACCATGACCTTCGTTACACTACGGTCTCGCAATGACGAGTATGATTTGCTGTATTTATAGTCTTGTGACTACTGCCTGTGTACTCGTCATTGCAAGCTTGCGAAGCAATCCATAATGAAAAGGGTTGCTCTTACTTTCCTTTACTTATTCTGAGTACTTCATAACTGACTTGTCCTTTTTCTACAGCGTGTTTGATCATTTTTTCTCTGTGACTTAGCTGACTGGTGTTAGTTTTAATCTCGAGGAAGCGAATCTTGCGCAAATTTCCTTCGTGCAGTCCATCGAATACGAGATAGTCGACTCACTTACCGAGAAACATCAGATCTTTGACATGATAGGGAAATTCAGGTGCGAGAGGAGCGAGTGATTCTGATACATATCAGAAGGTCGTTGCCTTGGATTGTTTGAC
>CAYLWY010000073.1:0-4637 GCA_964387665.1 uncultured Candidatus Peribacteria bacterium | reverse complement strand
TACGCAATCCGGGCAGTGGCGCCGCAGGATTGAGTTCTTTGAGTGGCTATCAACTTCGTGACGGTGAGACGTGCCTCACCGGGCGCGTCATTCCGAACAACGGCGGGCGCGATTTCTTCGGCACGCCTGTGCCCGCCGATCAACCACCCTGCATCGGCGCGGCTCAGATTCACCAGTGAGGAGCACCGATCATGCTCGTTGGCGAATACTTCATGATGGGGCAACCGTGATGACAGCTTCGACTCCCGCTTCTGGGGCACGGTGAAACGCGAAAACATTGCGAGCCGCGCGACTCCCGTGGTGGTCTCGTTCGGCAAGAGTAATTATTGGCTGCCGAGATGGAAACGGTCGTTCACCCCATTGTGAAAGCAAAAGAGCAGACTTATTTTGAATCCGGACTGTCTTCACCCAATCCATCCTCAAAGTCTCTCTGTCCATTTGGGTCAAAGAATGCCCGGTCAAATCCATCTTCAAGTTTGATTGTCTTGAACTTTGCTTCGCCAGCTTCTTTAAGCGATTTGCAGTAACGGTAGAACGATTCTGTGTCATCAGTGACAACGAACTCAGCGTCCGCGTTTGCTGCCTGAGCAATGATTTTCACATCATCTTTCAAAGCCGCGCGTTCAACTCCCGGAGGTCGAGTTCTTGTCCAGTCGAACTTAGCCGCCTTCAAAGCATCGTCCCAATTGAACGGCAGCACCACGCAGCAACGAAGAAGATCCGGTGGAATCTCCTGCCTGATGTAAAACTCTGAAACAACAACCGTGGATAGGAAGATTGGAATCTGATTTTCCAAGAAGTGTCGCCAATACAGGCGGGCAGTTTCATGGTGTGCTCGGCCTTTGTCGGCCAAGGTGATTAAGAAACTTGTGTCAATTAAAACGCCAGCAGCCATTTATCCTCCCCTGAGTTCCCGCACCCAACCAGCCGCGTCAGACACATCCGCCCAAGCCTTTGCGCCTTTGCTGGCAAATTTGTCTAGGGCGTCTTCGTCGTAAGAAGGTTTGTAGTCCATGAAAGCAATCAGTTGGACGTTCCGCAAATCCCCGCTTTGGTAGTGTTGCTCTGCCCGGACATGCAAGAGAGCCTTGTGATAGAGCCGGTTCTCCGATTGTTCCCGGAGGTAACCTTGATTGGCGCCAACCAGAACCGTAGTACCTCCGCGATCAAGTTTTAAATGGATGTTGGCTTTCTGGACGCCACCCATGTCAACGATTTGCCCGAACAGGTATTTTTCCACTGCAACCCAAGGCACAATTTGTCCGATCCGAAAATCTGTTTGCTGACTGATTTGAAAGCCAGAAAGAGACTCGCTTTGGGGACGAACTTCATAGGTCAATTCTGGATTGGCTTTTGCTCGAGCCTGCCACTTTTGAACTACTTCGGCTCGCTTGTAATCGAGTTCGCCCAAGACATCCTGCCGCGTCATCAATTTCAGATCAGTTTCAAGACTTGCGGCAACTATTGTTGGCAAGAGAACGCGTAAAACATAGGAGCCTTTGGCAATTTCGACATGGGCTTGATCTAATTTGAGCTTTTGACTTCCACTGATGAAAGCCTCGACCTGCTGGTTGAACTCGTTGAATTGCGACAAGCCAATCGTCTTAGGTGTGATTTCCACACCTTCCACTTTGCCGTGTAAGACAAACTCGATTGATGAGGACTCATTCATCGCCTGCTCGCTGGCACACAATAGTGCAGGTTTAGTGCCGTTCGCAACTGTTGGCTCACCCAAACAAATCCATTTGCGGGGGCGGGACGAGTTGCTTGAGTTTGTCGCGCTCCTGCTGACGACGGGGCGGGCGGACGTTGCCTTCGGGGGTGAGTTCGGATTCTTCGAGGTTCACCAGGATTTGTTTCGCGCGCTCGACCACGGCTTTCGGCACGCCGGCGAGGCGGGCGACCTGGATGCCGTAGCTCTTGTCTGTGCCGCCTTCGACAATCTTGCGCAGGAAGACGATGGAGTCATGCCATTCGCGCACGGCGACGTTGAAGTTCTTGATCCGCGGCAGGCGTTGCGAGAGTTCAGTCAGTTCGTGATAGTGCGTGGCGAACAGGGTTTTTGCGCCAACCTGATTGTGCAGGTGCTCGACGATGCTCCACGCAAGCGACAGGCCGTCGAACGTGCTCGTGCCGCGGCCGATTTCGTCGAGGATGATGAGGCTGCGCGGCGTGGCGTTGTTGAGGATGTTCGCCGTCTCGCTCATCTCGACCATGAAGGTGGATTGCCCGCGCGCGAGGTCATCGCTCGCGCCGATGCGGGTGAAGATACGATCCACCAGGTCAATGCGCGCGGTCTTGGCTGGAATGAAACTGCCGGTGTGCGCGAGCAAGGTGAGCAACGCGACCTGCCGGATGTAAGTGGATTTACCCGCCATGTTCGGCCCGGTGATGAGAGCGATTTGCGGAGCGTCGATCTCCTGATCGGCCCGTTGGTCCGCGACTTGGGGACGAGCCGAACCGGAGTTCGGCGCTCCACTTGTCAGAGCGGTGTCATTCGGTACGAAGCGCTCATCAATCAAGCTCTGCTCCAGCACCGGATGACGGCCATCGGTGATTTGCAGCACACCGTCATCGCTGACTTGCGGGCGGCAATAGTCGTGCAGGCGCGCGGTCTCGGCGAAGGACGCGAGCACGTCCAATTGCGCCAGCGCCGAGGCTGTTTGTTGGATTTTGGCAAGCTGGCCGAGGACTTCTTCGCGGAGGCGCTGGAAGAGTTCGTATTCCAACTTCACGCTGCGTTCCTCCGCGCCGAGGATCTTGCCCTCCATGTCTTTCAACTCGGGCGTGATGAATCGCTCACCGTTGGCGACGGTCTGCTTGCGGATGTAATGCTGGGGAACTTTGTCGAGGTTCGACTTGGTGACTTCGATGTAATAGCCGAAGACGGAATTGAATCGCACTTTGAGCGACGTGATGCCGGTGCGCTCGATTTCGTCCTGCTGAAGTTTGGCGAGCCAATCCTTGCCGCCGCGCTGGGCGTTGCGGAGTTCGTCGAGGTCGGTGCTGAAGCCGTCGCGAATCATGCCGCCTTCCTTCACGGCGAGCGGCGGTTCATCCACGATGGCGCGGCTGATCAATTCGACGAGGTCGGGGGATTCGGAAAGTTGATTGTTCAATGTGCCGAATAAACCATCTGGCTGTTCGACCGGCTGATGTGCTGCTGATGCAACATTTTCACCAAGCAGTCTTTCATGTGGTTTGCTTGCGTTGTTTATTTCAAGGCCAGCCATGACACCTACGAAAGCCTTAACTTTTGGAATTTGTTCCAAAGCTTTTCGCAATACAGCTAGGTCTCGTGCATTTCCGCTTCCAGTGCTTAGTCTTCCGATAGTTCTTTCCAAATCACGCACTTCAGCCAGCACTGTTCTAAAATCATCAACACCTGTTGATGGAATAAACAAGAACGCTTCGACTGCATCTTGCCGACGACGAATTGATTCAACCTCAGCCAGCGGCTGCGAAAGCCAGTTGCGCAGGAGGCGCGCACCCATCGGTGTAACGGTTTTGTTCAACGCGCCGTAAAGGCAGGCGTTACGTGGAGCGTCCCGGTGTTGCGGCTCGAGGATTTCCAGATGCCGCAACGTGGTGTAATCGAGCGCGAGGTAATCGGTGCGTTGATAGAACGACAGGCGCGTGAGGTGTTTGACGTCGCGCCGGAGATTTTGCGTGAGGTAATGCAGCGCGCCGCCTGCCGCGCCGATGGCGGCAGTGCGATCCTTGAGGCCGAAACCATCAAGCGAGGCGACCTTGAAATGCTCGCGCACCGTGAACACGGCGGTCTGCGGGGCGAAAGTCCAATCGTCGTAAGCGCTGACGGTCCAGCCGGAATTGCGGAGCAAATCACGCAATGCGGTGGCTTCTATCGGATGCACGATCTCGGCGGGGCGGAGGCGTTCGAGTTCGGTGAGGAGCGCGGCCTCTGACTCAACTTCCGTGGTGAGAAAATCGCCGGTGGTCAGATCAATGAGCGCCAATCCATACGTAGCCGCCGAGGTGACGAGGCGGTCGGTCGCGCTGGCGTTGGCGTCCGCCTCCTTACGTCGGCGGCTACCGGGACAAACCGCGGCGAGGAAGTTGTTTCGTTCTGCGACCAACATTCGTTCATCGAAATGCGTGCCGGGGGAGAGGATTTGGGTGACCTCGCGATTGACGAGTTTGCCGGGCTTGGCTTCCTCGGTTTGTTCGCAGATGGCGACTTTGCGTCCGGCCTTGAGCAAACGGCTGATGTAATTATTGGCCGCGTGGAAAGGCAGGCCGCACATCGGCACGCCGTTGCGGGCGGTGAGCGCGAGATTGATCAACGCCGCGCCGTCTTTGGCGTCCTCGAAAAACATCTCGTAGAAATCGCCGAGGCGGAAGAGCAGGAGCGCGTCCTTGGGCAGTTCGCTTTTGATGCGGCGATACTGCGCCATCATAGGAGTGAGTTGCGCTTCAGACGACATTGAGCGGGCAAGGTAATTATCCGTCGCGCCAAGGTCGAAACGAAATTACTCACAAGCGAAGTGTGGATAGATTGAGTCGCGGAAACGGATGGGGTTGAGACAGATTGCACGGAAGTCGGTGAGCGCGCTCCAGTCACGCTAAAAAGTTGCCCCGGCACGCCGCCTGCGGCAACCTAAGCTGACATGGTGGTG
>CAYLWY010000072.1:0-4672 GCA_964387665.1 uncultured Candidatus Peribacteria bacterium | reverse complement strand
ATGTGTCCTTCCTTTCAAGGCTAACACCTGAGCAGGTTTTTACTGGGTCAATACAATTGAGTGACTTAGGCCAGAACGGCATGACCAATCGATCTAATGAGGATGCCAATGCTCGCGCCCAACGTGGCGGTCCGCCATGTGCTCGCAACGCGGGGGCCTGCTGACGAGAGTATTGCGATACCGGGAATGTCTAGTGGATGGATCAAGAAACCTGCGGTTTGATTGAGAGACAAGATGGAGAGCGAATTGTGCCGCCGCATTTCGTCAATCACCCCCATCATTGCCGTTCCGCCGCCGAGGTATTTCGTAAGAGTCGGAGTGACAAGGGCCGAATCTATCCCTGCGGCGTTCAAGAGCGGGGCCACGATCGAGTTAATTGCTGCCATGATGCCCGCCGCATTCAGTGCTGCAACGGCAACAAGTGCGAGTACGAGCATGGGAATTGCACCAACGGCAATCTTGAATGCCTCCGCTCCAGCTCGATTTATCGTATCGAGCACACCTTTGGTGTCATCGGCGACACGGTGGTGAAGCGTTTGATCAACGAGCACTTCGTCTGAGGGCAGGTGTCTTGCAAAGACGTGAAAAGTAATACTGGCGGCGACGAGGCCGCCAAATAATGACATTAGCAATGTCAGGCCATAGTTCAAACCCATAGCGGTCATCGGCATTGCAACGTTTGCCTGTGGCATCGCCATGACCAGTGCAAGCGTTGCCGCCAGCTGACGATCCGACGCTCCCCGCTGTTCCATCATGCTTAGCGTAGCCACGGGCGCAGCAAAACTGACGAAATTGATTTGAAGCGCAGCAAAGACCCCGAGGCCTGTGAGGCCCGCCGGTCGAAGTAACGGTCCAAGGTGAGCCACAATTTGGTCAATGACTCCCCGCGCCTCTAGGAGCCGCATCAAGGAGAGCATTACCACCATCATGGGAAGGAGAGTGAAAAGCGCAAGTTCTACCGCAGAGCGCCCTGCACGAAGAATTACGTCGACCAAGATATCCATGTGACCGTTAGAAAATAATGCTGTCGTGCAGCATATCAGTCACTACTCTTCTCGTCGCGTCTGAGCTTTCGCCTTTGCCGAAGACTTCGGCAACCCGATTGGAATGATGGCCCGTCACACAAGATACGCTCTTACTCTTCTTGAGGAGAGTTTGGCGCTTTTTGAGTTTGTCTCCTGCCCCTGCATCTCGATTGAACGTAAGCCGAGGAGGCGATAAAGATATAAGACATCAGTTTGAAGTGCAAGGCATTTTTTCCTGCGCGACGTTCGGTCGATTTGACGGATAGCAAGTCAACAATGAGCGATGGTGCGCGGGAGGGCGGGGTGTCTCACCGTGGCTGAAGAAATAACAAGCGGCTTTGCATTAAGTTCAACCGGGCGGGGGGGGAGTGACCGGCAAGATGTTTTCTACTAGTGCGCGATCAGGCATTGCATTGGAAGGGCATTCAAACCTAAAAACAAGAAGGCTCCCTAGTGGGAGCCAATCGCTGGAGGATAAACGTGATATCGTGCTATTTCACGATTTGCGCCAGTTCTCCGGATGCATAGCGTTGTGCAATGCGATCTAGCCCTAATGGTTTGATGCGACCCGCCATACCGCTGCAGCCGAATGCTTCGTAGCGCGCCTTGCAGATCTTCTTTGCCGCTTCACGTGCAGGCTTGTTGTATTCGCGAGGGTCAAATTTTGAGGGGTTCTCAAACAGGAACTTCCGGATCGCAGCCGTCATGGCAAGACGAATGTCTGTATCGATATTGATCTTGCGAACCCCATACTTGATTCCTTCGACAATTTCTTCGACCGGTACACCGTAAGTTTCCTTCATGTCTCCGCCGTATTGCCGAATGATCTCAAGCAGATCCTGCGGGACGCTTGAGGATCCGTGCATCACGAGATGGGTATTCGGAATGCGTGCATGAATTGCCTTGATGCGGTCGATTGCGAGAATGTCTCCGGTTGGCTTTCGTGTGAACTTGTATGCTCCGTGACTTGTTCCAATGGCGATGGCGAGGGCGTCACAATCGGTCCTCTTTACGAAGTCAGCAGCTTGGTCGGGATCAGTGAGCAGCATCGAATGGTCCAATGTCCCTTCGGCGCCAATACCGTCCTCTTCTCCTGCCTGACCTGTCTCGAGCGAACCGAGGCAGCCAAGTTCGGCTTCTACGGTGACACCGATGGCATGCGCCATGTCCACGACTTTCCGCGAAACATCGATGTTGTACTCATATGATGAAGGTGTTTTTCCGTCCTCGCGTAGAGACCCGTCCATCATGACCGAGGAGAATCCAGACCGGATCGCCGCTAGGCATACCGCAGGTGATTGCCCGTGATCCTGATGCATGACGACGGGAATGTGAGGGTAAGACTCAACTGCGGCATCGATCAGGTGTCGCAGAAACGCTTCGCCAGCGTATTTTCGGGCACCTGCCGATGCCTGCATGATGACCGGACTGTCGGTTTCCGCTGCCGCCTCCATGATTGCCTGAACCTGTTCGAGGTTGTTGACATTGAAAGCCGGCAGGCCATAGCCGTTTTCCGCGGCGTGGTCTAGCAACTGGCGCATGGATACAAGGGGCATTCGAATTCTCCTGGACGTCACCGGCACGGCGCCGGATCGCTTGGCAAGCAGAATTCTAACCCTATAGGTTCGACTTGCACACGTCGCTTGTGCACTGCGTGAGGGCGGTTATAGCTCGGCAGTGGGGACGGGGTGCTCCCCAACGCGGACGATCTTTAGCGTGTTGGTGCCGCCGGAGGCGCCGATTGGCTCGCCGATCGTGAGAACGATAAGATCGCCATGCACGACGACCCCCTGATCCATCAAGATCTGCTCCGCTTCCCATAGGAGCACGTCACGCTCACTGTGCAATTGAGACATGAGAAGCGGATAGACTCCGCGATATAGCGTCATCTGATTACGGGCGCTTGTTTCGGGTGTAAGGGCGTAAATGGAAACACCACACGACAGCCGGCTCATCCAGAGTGCTGTCGAGCCGGTTTGAGTAAGAGATGCGATGGCTTTCACGTTTAAATGATATGCAGTCCAGATTGCAGCCATCGCGATCGATTGGTCGATTCGTGTGAACACACGATTCAGAACTTCGCGATCCAGGGTGAAATCCGTTGATTTTTCAGCCTCAAGGCAGACACGGGACATTGCCTCGACGACTTCGACCGGATATTTCCCGGCAGCCGTTTCTGCGGAGAGCATCACCGCATCGGTGCCATCCAGGACTGCATTCGCCACATCGGAGACCTCCGCTCGCGTCGGAACCGGGCTGGTAATCATCGACTCCATCATCTGCGTGGCGGTGATGGTGAGCTTGTTGCGCTCGCGGGCGGTCCGGATCATGCGCTTCTGCAAGGCAGGAACTGCCGCATCGCCAACCTCGACCGCCAAATCGCCTCGAGCGACCATGATGCCATCGGACGCCTCGACGATCTCTTCTAGATTGGCGACTGCCTCGGTCCGCTCGATCTTGGCGATCAGCAACGCCTGACACCCCGCGGCGCGCATCAGCTGACGTGCCATATACATGTCTGCCGAGCTTTTCGGAAATGACACTGCAACAAAGTCGACACCGATACTCGCTGCAGTCTTGATGTCATCCATGTCTTTGGCAGTAAGCGCGGGGGCCGTCAGTCCTCCGCCTTGGCGATTGATACCTTTGTTGTTCGACAATTCACCACCGACCCGGACGCGGCAATGAATCTCGCTTGCCAGAACCTTCATCACGTCGAGCTTGAGACGTCCGTCGTCAAGCAGCAGGATGTCTCCAGTCCGGACATCCTTGGGTAGATCTTTGTAATCCAGCCCTACGCGGGTCTGGTCTCCGATTTCGCAACGGGCATCAAGAATGAACGTGGCGTCTCGTTCCAGCCTGATTCGGCCCTGTTCGAATTTTCCGATACGGATCTTCGGCCCTTGGAGGTCTGCCAGGATGCCCACCGGGCGTCCGGCACGGGCTGATGCCTCTCTGACGGTTTCCGCCCGGCTTGCGTGATCAGCTGCTGAGCCGTGCGAGAAATTCATCCGTACGACGTCCACGCCCGCATGAACCATGCGCTCGAGGACAGAAAGTTCAGTTGATGCAGGACCCAGTGTTGCGACGATCTTGGTGTGGCGCGGCATGGCGTGTTGTTCTCGTGGTCTGATCCAGCGTCACATTCTAGAGCTTTATCTTCCTGGTCCCGACTCAACCCAATGAACCGGCGGTCAACCCGGAAAAGCGTGCCGGTAGTGACCCCGCCATGGCTATCGCGTATTCTAGACATACGCCGTGTATTGCCCATGATGCGTGTCATGAACGAATTCTCTGCGATTCTCCTTTTGTTGCTCGTGTCGCTTCTGCTCTATCGCCTGATGCGGAGCGGTCGCGACTCCGTGCCCGATGTCTTGGATACGCCGCATCCTTTTCATGCGGTTGCGATCAGACCAGGCAGGCACTCGTGTGCAGAGGCCAGGCGCCTCAAAGGTCACCGTTTTCTTTCGAGTGAGGCGCCGCTGTTGCCGCTTGCCGAATGCTGTGGTGTTCAATGCACCTGCATTTACCAGCATTTCGATGACCGTCGATCCCCACGCCGCGCCGCGTGGTGACGTTCCGTCCGTCGCAAATGCTGCGCGAGTTTGTGGAAAAGGGCGGCCGCGGGCGCGCTAAAACCTGAAGCG
>CAYLWY010000071.1:2149-5157 GCA_964387665.1 uncultured Candidatus Peribacteria bacterium | reverse complement strand
AGTTTATATCTTTGAAATAGACTTGCTTGCAGGTGGAATTTTTTTTTGTTGCTCTCTTGTGTTGTATATCTATCTAATCTTTGTCCGTAGTAAAACTTTTTTTTACAGGTTTTTCGTAAGGAAAGTCTTCATTCATCATGGTAGATACATGCATCTACTCTTCCTATCGATTCAGGTCAATATTGTGCCTCAATTCTTTGGGGGAGGTCAAAATCTTCTGTTCATATATTTTTTGTATCGTATCCATCAGACTGAACGAACGTTTCTTTCCTAAAACATCTTGCCGCTTCCATCCGTGAAACTCACTGATAGTATGATCTTTCTAGTTTTTTACACTGCGCTCGAAATCATCTACCAAACGATTCTTCTGGTAACACAAGCGCATGAAGTTGGCTATTTTTTTCAAATTGTTCTACGCACTGCTCCACAATTTTTGCGCTGAGTTTCATATCGCTATCTATGATGCATACATACGCTCCCGTTGCTTTCTGTACTCAAAAGTTTCTCTGAGCAGACCTCTCTGGTCATTGCATATATACGTGAGCAGTGTATTGTCTCGCAACGATTTCTGTATTGTCGTCAGAAAAATTATCGACAACGATTAACTCTACGTGTTGATATGATTGTTTTTGTAAAGACTGTAGACAAGCAGCAAGTGTACGACTGCTATTTTTGGTGGTGACAATAAGAGAAACGAGATACATACCCATACTAGTTAGTTAAAATGGTGTGGAAGATGAATAAGATCTCAAAACATTTTATCTATCTTTTGGTGATCAGGATAGAATCTTCAATGTCAGGCATCAGGAGTTAAGGTCATTTCACCAAGATAGACTTTATTATTTAGTTGGTAAAAATCAACTCTCACAAAAGGAATTCCTGCAGAAAGTTTGGTAGCATAGTCGAGCATTTTTGCTAACTGTGTTGGTTTTTCTGTCTGTTGTGTTGATATTTGTTTACAGTAAAAAGACTGCTTGTTTCGCTGTGTATCATAAAAATCTATACAAAGATTGGTAAATCTATCTATACTTACGTTAATATACTTGGGTACTCACTGGAAACAGTAACACTTGTAATCGTAAGGAACAACGCCATTTTCATCTTGGAGAAGTTGTTCAATACATATTTGTTTCTGAATTCATTTGTATTGAAGTTCTCTACTTATTTTTCGGAAATCGATTGCTAGCCATGTTTTCAATTGCTGTTTTATAGCAGTTTCATCTATTTCTTTTTTGTCGTATACGAAAATATTGTATTTACTTCCATGGTTGCATTTAATCACAAAAGAATTAGGCAATGTCCCAAACGGTATCTTTTCAGGATCTGTACCATGTCGATAGAGAGGTACTGCAATATCTTCACCTACTTTTTCTTGTGCAAAAAATCTTACTGTGTATTTGTCTACCATACGCGCATACTTATCACTTGTCTGGTGCAATTTTAGCCGCTGTATTTTTTCTGTATAGGTGCGAGGATGACGTAAAGAAAGTATTTTTCAAAAATTGAGAAAGTATGATAAACGAATGTATATACTATCTGGAATGATATTACTCAGCTCTTTTAGCCACTTTTTTATTCAGGTAGGTAGTCGTGTAAGTAGCTTATGAAACATTTTCTACAATTCAGGTAAATGAGGTAATGTTATCTGTCCAAGTAGGGTAATTTTGTATAAATGTTGTTGTAGTATTTACGAGAGTTTTGTATGCATCAGGACTATCTGTAGCAATCAGTTTTGCCATTTCTTGCCAACTATTTTTTTCTACTAAGTAACCGTTTACTCATGCTTTAATTGTTTCATTTACTCAAGGAATGTCGTATCAGATCATGGGTACTGCTCTTTTGTTTGCTTCTAGTGTAGTGAGTCAAAATCATTCTACATCACTGGTAATAAGTCAGTAGTAGGTCTTGTCTCGGAGGGTAATAAGCTCTTCGTCTGACAATTTATCGGTCAGAAAAACGTTATCAACAAGATTAAGTTCGCTGATAAGCATTTCGAGACGTTTTGCTTCTTGGAGATCCTGTTTTGGTCCTGCGATATAGAGTGTGTACGTATATCATTTATTTTTCAATCGTGCCACTACTCTGATAGCATGGTCGAACTGTTTGTTTGGCACTACTCTTCACACAGTTGTCAGGATGCGTTGTTTTATTGCTATACAGTGTGTACGTAAGGGGTAGGAGGTGGTGTTTGGTAGTATATGTAGGTTGGTAAATCAAAGTTGTTGTAAATCATTTGCAGTTCACTGTGAGACCGTGATTGTTAATTTCTTACGATACAACTTGATAACAAACGAAGTATACAGCCGACGAAAAAAACTTCCTAGTGCAGAAATTCAAGTTCGTTGGTAAAAGTAATCGTTCCGCTCTTTTTTTCACAGGTGATGAATGAAGAAAATAATAGGTTTATTTCGTATATATAAGGGACTAAGCAATGGTATGCCTCACGCATGATCGATAATAAGATCATATTTTTCACGATTCACAAAAAGGTATCGTATTCGACACAGAAAGTAGATTGAATGAATGCTTCCTATTCTCTTCACTTCTACTCCATCTAGGGCTTCTTCTTTTTTTGCACCAGTAAAATGTGGAGCTATCTGAGTAACGCGATATCACTGCTGTATAAGTCACGTCATATAGGTGTGTATGACTGTTTCAGCTCATCATGCTTTGGGATGGCGAATATCTTTCCAAGAAAGCAAAAGGATATGTTTCATGAGATAAACAAGGAAGAATGAAGTGCCTGTTTGTGGTTACTTGCTGTGTAGTTCATCGTGACTTAGGTGCATACGTTCAAACAAATACACCTTCCTTGTAGGTAAGGTAACTCACTTGTAGTATCGAGCTATAGCAATAAAGAGAACGATCCATCTTATGTTTATAGCAATTCAATAAATGAGGACTGCTAGATGTATATATTGAAAAATAATTCAAAACAGTAAGTAGTAACGGAAGTTAGAAAATAAAGATAAGAATAGGTTTTTTGGCGTCATAAACTCATAGAATAG
>CAYLWY010000071.1:0-2049 GCA_964387665.1 uncultured Candidatus Peribacteria bacterium | reverse complement strand
AGTAACGTTACGTCTTTTTTGGTAAGAAACGTTTCGATGTCTTTGCTACGTTGACTAGTGCTATTTGTATACAAGTTTCCTATCTCGATATTGTCTGAGACAATAACTGATGCTGGTAAGAAATAGCGATCCAACGTATTGGCAATTATTTTATTCGTTCGGTTACATTGGTGGTAACTATGCCGAGGAAACTGTACCAGCGTTCAAGAAAAAGAGTTTATCAGTGTAGTACGTGTCTGTTGATAGCTCTCAGGGTACTGCGTCATAATATACCTTCCCCTCATAGCTGCTATGACTCCTGGTGTTCGTGCAAAGATAAGCAAAAGAAAAGCTAATGTGTATCATCCAGTAGGGATAAAACGCTTCGTAAATGAAATACTTTTTCACCATCCAATACTCACGAGAGGGAGAAGAAATATCATATATATGCCGATTCGTTTATGGGGTTCTCTAAGTCAGCGATATCAGGGAATATGTTCATACAACCAGTGGGTAATCGATGCAATGCCTTCAGATGAAGTACCTACTCAGAGTAGAAGAGAAAGAAAAAGAACGCTTCCTATCCAACGAATGAGAGATGGATCTTCGTGTTTTTTATACAGATGTCGTATACCAAAAAAAGCGAAACAGATAATGAGTGTTCATGCGACTCGTCGCTTGTGATTGGCTTTGGTTGGTACATAGGCACTGCCATATTTTTCACCTCGGAATCAATATCACAATGCCGCAGTCACTATAGGTCAGGTTGTTTTATAGGTATATGTTTTGAACTCATCAATGTTTCTATGGTCAAACGATGTGTTTTGAGAAATGCTGTCTAGCGTATTTCATCCAGAAAAAAAGAGTCGGTTGCTATTAATACATAGTGAAATTAACCCTATGCAGAAGATATAAAGTACTCTTTTATGGTTACATAGGAGAAACATTCATAGTAAGACCACTACCATAAAACTTGCATGAGGCATCCCACTGATCGCCAATCACCATACAATTCCGACCGCTATACTATCCGCTCGTTTTATGTTTCCCCGCTTACTTATTAGAAAGTACACTCACCGTCCTATGAGCATACTACTCAACCAAATACCTGGCTGTGTTCCAAATCTTCCACTAAAAAAAGGATTAGCTACGAAAAGAGTCATACTCATAGCTATAATTGCTTGCGGTTGTATAGTACTGTCTTGTTTGAAAAACTTGGTGACTATCCATTTTCCTCGTGAAAAACCTAGCCATATACTTCACCAAAAAATTGTTGCTAGATATATTTTCGATCACCAGGTATGTCATATAAGATAAATAAGTATATCATGTACGATTCGTATAAGTCAGTCTGCCAAATAACTGCTTCGATCTCGAGTATAGATCGGTGTTGGTACATAATCCAAGAGAAAGACAGTTTTATCTATCGAGAACCATCATGGTCAAGTTACGAGAAAAAAAAGAAATGCTCATCGTAGTAGAGCAAAATACTTTTTTATGTAATGGCGTACATATGCCATGCGAAGAAATCAGCTAAATAAGTATAGAAAATCGATTATAAAAATAAACTTTGTTTGTATCGATTTTCTAGGTAGTA
Organism: uncultured Candidatus Peribacteria bacterium; assembly: GCA_964387665.1. Taxonomy (GTDB): domain Bacteria; phylum Patescibacteriota; class Gracilibacteria; order Absconditabacterales; family Absconditicoccaceae; genus CAYLWY01. Next base: position 473 of record CAYLWY010000071.1, on the reverse strand, counting down.
AATAGATTTTGTGCAATTCAATCATATAAATTCAAAATCTATTTACTATATTTTTAGCATATAGGAGTTTCTAAATTCTCGCATTAAGATTACTATTTCAATAATCTTGCGTTGAAAACGAACGAACTATATGCCGAACTTATCCCGTAGGGGAAAGATTGCGAAGCGACTTTTTTAGTGTATAGGAATTTCTAAACCTAGCGCTGTGATTCGTTTTTTTTATGATATGTTACGGGTGTCTTTGACTATAAATAGTGGTCTTCACTTCACTTCTTCGTGAATCTGTGCGATATAGATAGCTATAAGACCAAGTGATACCATAACTATACCTACGAGTAAGGTATTTGCCATGACCACAGCTCATAAGTTGCTAAATCAGAAGCGATTTCCTGTAAATCTATCTATAACAATGACGCATAAGAGCAAGCAACTTCATAAAATAATCATTCATCACAAATATCCTACAAGTCTAA
>CAYLWY010000070.1:1603-5352 GCA_964387665.1 uncultured Candidatus Peribacteria bacterium | reverse complement strand
AGCAGATGACGCGACTCGAACGCGCAATATCTTCCTTGGCAAGGAAGTGCATTAGCCAATTATGCTACATCTGCATCTGTGGCAGATGTATGTACTGATTTTTTTAATAACTGCAAGAGAAAGGTTATTGTGGCTTATTTTTTTGAAAAATATTCTCTATTCATTATTATTGGAAAAACTGAATTTAATTTTCTTCTCATGAAAAATTTGCGTTATTGCCTCACTACTCCTGTAGAAGGTATTCAATACCGTATGGATAAATCATTTACGTGACATGCGCAACATGTTTTGTATTTGTTGAATATGCATGCACAAACACAAATCGAGAAAAAATTATGAATAAAACCAGATTTGTGTTTATTGACTAATTGTGATGTACAACCAGGACAGCAAGCTATTTTAACTACTCCCTCTACTGAATCTAAACTACTATGATTTGATGTAGATGCATTACTTATTCAAGAACTCTTTTGAACTGAATGGAGGAAGCTAAACCTGTCTCAATACTTAACTACTTCATGAAAAATGATAAATTAATTGTATTGTGGCCTTTTGATCTCTGAACAAGATATAAGAAATGCTCTTCAATCTTTGTCAAACGATAAATAATATATTATGAAATAGTTTTTTGACTTAGTGCAAGCATAACTTCTTCTCCTGAGAGTTCTCTATACACCTTTCCTGCCACATCATCCAACGTCCACGGACCTATAGCAACGCGTTGGAGGTGGACGACCTCATTGCCTACCGAGGCGAGCATACGCTTTACTTGATGATACTTTCCTTCGGTAAGAATAAGTTCTATAAGCTGATCTTCTCTTTTTGTCGCCTGTGCAGGTAGGGTTTTGTATCCATCGTCGAGGATGACGCCACTACGAAGAATATCTAGCTGTTTGTCAGTGACTGGATCTCTCGTAGTGACGAGATAGGTCTTGGGAAGATGGTGCCTTGGAGAAATGATACGATGGATAAGTTTTCCGTCACTGCTGGCGATGATAAGACCTTCTGTATCGACATCTAGTCTTCATGCAATATGAACGAGTGGTGCATACACATACCCGTCGAGGAGCTGTTTGTAACTCGGTCGTCCGTACTCATCTTCGTCACTACTGATGTATCACGCTGGCTTGTTGATAAGTAGTGTGACGGTTAGTTTGACGATGAGTTCTTGACCTTCTCGGCGAATGATGTCTCCTTCATTGATCTTGAACGTAGGTTTGAGGACGAGGTCGTCATTGACAGTAACATATCATTTTTTAATAAGTCGAGCAGATTGTTTTCTAGAAAAAATATGCAACGCACTAAAATACTGAGCGAGGTTCATGAAACAGGAATGTGTTTTTGTAAAAGTTACTTACTAACGAAACGATAAGTCTGTGCTGCAAAAAATGCTCAGACGAGTTGCGCGACGAGATGAAACCAGAGAACAGATCGAGAAAATACCCCAGCGATTGTTCATCAGATCGTGACTGCAGGGTTAAATGCTCATCAAGAGATACTTCCTACGGCGTATGCACCAGCGAGCACGGTAGATCAGATAGCCAATCCATAGAAGCTATTGCCAGAGGTCTCGTTGTCGGTAGCTACGTGGAGGATTACTCGTGTGAGGGCAAAGGTAAAGAGTAGCTCTGCAAGCATGATCTGTCCGCCTGCTGCTGAGAGCTCTGCAGGAGTAAGCATGCCTCATAGTAAATAACTAGCAACAAAGGCGGCTAGAATAGCTCCTACAAACTGTGCTCCTCGATACTGAAACATCTCATGGAGAGAAAGCTTACCTCTCGCCCAAATAGCAAGAGAAACAGCAGGATTGAAGTGTGCTCCACTGACATGTCCTCATGCATAGATCATCACCATAAGCACTCCTCAGATAGCAAGTGGTGCCAGATCTGCAGCGTAGGTGATCGCCAGAGGAATAGTGAGTACGAGAAAAAAGGTGCCGATAGCTTCGACAAGTTGTTTTTTCATGAGAAGATGGTAAATGAATAAAAGAGAGTAGGTATACTATCCTAAGAACTCATTCACAATAGTTTCTATAGTGATAAGCAACTTCGTTTGTGTAGCACTCAATGATCCATCAGCCAGTTTTTTGTCTATTTTACTACTGATAGTAAGCAGCTTGTCTTGAAATTCACTGAGTGTATTAGCTTCCAGTGCAGCAAGATATTTTTTCTGGAGGTAGGATCTGACCGCTCCTTCTAGTTTGCTCGACGAGCTCGGAGAAGCAACGCTCATCAGTGCTCTTCATGAACTTTCTAGTTTTTCTCTCAACTTAGTCTTGTGGGTAGTGATGAGACTATCAATCATACCCTCTGCTTGTGTAGTGATTTCTTTTTTGAGTCCAGAAAGAAGTTCTTCTTTGGTTTGTGGAGCAGTATTGTTGCTTGCAACTTTGTTTACTGCGGTGTTGAGATCGGTGAGAAGCGTGTCCATATACTTTTGTAGTTCTGGTCCAGTAATCGTCACGGTAGGATTTTCAACAAAGGCACGACAATCAGCAAAACCATTCGATTCATCTGTGTATGCACTACGGAGTCACATGATTTGTTGATTGAGAAGAAGAAGTTCATCTATAGGATATAAGTTGCCGAGTACTTTTTGAGTCGCTTCATTGAAAAGCAGTGAGAAATCTTGAGTCAGGACTTTTTTCTGTTCTGTTAAAACACCTACGGTACCGAGCGGTGCGTATGCTACTACGTTGTTTTGTCGTTTAGAAAGGAGTACAGAACGTCGATACGTTTTGAGTCCATTGGTGAGTTCGATAAGCTCATGTAAGTGTGGTCATGCTACGACGTTTGCAAAACTTGATTTGCTCAGAAAGGTCTCATATGCGCTCATCACTGCGTTGTAAGCATCGCTGGTCTTGGTGTAGGCATCGAGATCCTTTTTTGCTTGAGGAGAAAGATTCGTAAAGAGGTTTTCTACCGTTTCTACTTCGCCTATAGAGACTTCGAAGAAGAGATCTACGACGTTGGTATATTCCGTTGCAAATGAATCGATTTTGTTTTGCATACTTGAGATTTCGAGTTGCTGGATGAGTTTGTCGAGTAATCCTTTCGTAATCTTTTCCTCAAGAGCACTGATATCGCCGTGCATATCGCTATTGACGATTTCTATACTATTTTGCAAACTGGTTGCCGAGGTTTTCAATACATCGTAGATATTTGTCGTCGGAGAGATAACTCCTAGACAGGTTAGGATCCTAAGGCGATCAGCTGCTTGTTGCAACGATGCACTTTTTGAAATGTCGAGATTATTGAGGTGGACGGTGAGTTTATCCATAACCGTCTTGGTATGCTGATCGAGCTGTACATGCATAGCAGAGAGCACTCCTTTGTAGATTGCTGGGTCTGGTGTCATATAACTGACGCTTGGTGTGGTGGTTTGCTTTGCTCCAGTGCTTGTTGTGCTTGTACTGGTTTTATTCTTGTCTGCTGGGATAGATGAAACAACTGTACTTCATGTTTCGTTCTCTGTGTTTGTTGTTGCAGTAGTTGTCGTAGATGAACTACTGGTGGTCGAAGAAGCATTTTTGTACGTATTGGTCACTGGGTCGTAGACGAGCTGTGCACTGACGATATTGATGCATAAGACAGCTATAAGCAGACTACTTCCAAGACGAAATGCGTTCATAGGAATAGAAAAAATAAAAAAGTTTTCTTTGTAATCACAATATTCATTACCGATCTGATGTTGAGAGATTTTTATTTCTACGGATACGAAAACTTTTTCGTCAAAATTTCTATGTCGTA
>CAYLWY010000070.1:0-1503 GCA_964387665.1 uncultured Candidatus Peribacteria bacterium | reverse complement strand
AATTTCTATGTCGTAGAATCCCTCTCGGTCTCCGTTCATTACAATCGCAGCAGAACTTCTGGGTATTTGAAGAAATTTTGATAAATTCTACAACTATATGTAGATCATTTTTCTGAGATTGCAAGTTGTTTTCGCGATAAACAATCTCTTTCTTTTGCAATTTCGGCAGAAGACGATATAGTAAAACCAAACTCCAATTTAGCTTTTGTCTTACTTCCTTATGACCATCATCCCTTATGTAATTGAAAAAACGAAAAACGGTGAAAGAACCTATGATATCTATTCGAGATTGCTCGAAGATCGTATTATTTTTGTAGGTGAAGAGGTACATGCACATATGGTCAACTCTATCGTAGCTCAAATGTTGTTTCTCGAAAAACAGGATCCAGACAAAGATATTATCTTGTACATAAATACACCTGGAGGTGAAGTCTACTCTGGTATGGCGTTGTTCGATACGATGCAAATCGTCAAGTGTGATGTGCAAACTATCTGTGTGTGACTGGCTGCATCTATGTGATCTATTTTTCTCGTCGGAGGAACAAAAGGAAAGAGATCTGCACTCAAGCATTCACGTATCATGATGCATCAACCATCGCATGGTGCGCAAGGAACCGTTTCTGATACTAGAATTGCGGTAGAGGAGGGAATGAGAGTGAGAGATATGATCAACGGCATTTTTGTCGAAAGAACAGGACAATCACTCGAAACGATCGAACGCGACATGGAAAGAGACAAATGGCTTTCTGCCGAAGAAGCATTGGCGTATGGTTTGATAGATAAGATTATTGGGTAATAGTAGTTTTCTTTGTGGAATGTTGAGATCTCGTGAACTCTTTTTCTGAAAAGAAGTATCTTTGATAGAATAAACTGGTCTACTTATCCTCTGCGATGAGTAGGTGTTTTTTTTACTTTCCTTACTTGATGATAATTTTGTGCTAGTTTTCTGGGAAGACCTCTGTGGAGGTAGAGAAGGAATGAGTTCGTTGCTTCATCATATTCGAGTGCTTCTTGCCAAGTACCTTCTTTGACATGAAGGGCGTCAGTTGCTTGAAATATTTCTTCTACTAAATGGTTGAGGTGTGCTGTATATTGCTGTAGATACTCTAGGGTAATAGGCAAGTTGTCTGTTCTCATGATTTGCAACTGCATATCCCCACTACCGCATTTTTTGAAAAACAGTTTTCCTTTTTCATCAATGACGTGTTGTTGTTTTAGATGGCCTTGACCTTCGTCTCGGTTTTCTATCAGGGTGAGAAAATTTTTCAGACAGCGACAAGTGTTTTCCTTTGCATTATCAATTACTGCTTTACACCTTGGTGTCATAAGCAGGTTGATATGAAAATACTCATTGGAGAAGGTAGTTGTTTCTGTCATCAGATACATGAGTTAGAACAGTATAAGTATATCGATCAGTAAGGAAAAAACAAAAAAAACCTCTCCCTGAGGAGAGGTAGAGGAATATATTTTTATCAAAACTTAGTCGACGTCGTTTTCTTCAAA
>CAYLWY010000069.1:4381-5444 GCA_964387665.1 uncultured Candidatus Peribacteria bacterium | reverse complement strand
AAAAACTTTTACGAAAATGTTTATAAAACATTTTTACTACATCATAAATCCGAACGTCTAGGTATTATTCAGAGATTCCTTAAAATTAGAATATACAAATAGTGAATTTACTATAATAAAAAAATCTCAGCGATTGCTAAGATTTTTTTTAGGTTTGTCGGGAATCGAACCCGAAACCTTGGGCTTAAGAGGCCCCTGCTCTAACCAATTGAGCTACAAACCCATGCCAAGAAAATTGCATACAGCAATGGGTCTGTATATAGGAAATTCGATTTTAATTGCAAGCGTATTTGTTTTTGACTTACATCAACCAGTCTACCTGACTTTTGTCGATTCTCTCATCTGCAATGAGTCTTTTTGCGTATTCTATATGGCTGATCATGCCATATTGACGAGAGGTTTCTATAATAGCATCGATTTGTCTTCCTGCATTTTTACGAATGTCATTTCTCACTGCTGTTGTATTGAGCATAAATTCGAAAAGACCTACTCTTCCCTTACCGTCTTTGGTCTGAAGAAGAAATTGTGACTGGACGCCCAGTAAGCTTTGTGCTAATCTATCTTTCACACTATCCTGAATGTCTGGGGGAAACAAGGAAATTAATCTATGTACTGTCGTGGCAGCAGTTCTCGTGTGGAGCGTACTAAAAACTAGGTGTCCTGTTTCAGCTAGATTCATTGCTGCTTCTGCCGTTTCAGGATCACGGATCTCTCCCACGAAAATGATGTCTGGATCTTCACGCATAGCACTCCTCATCGCGTTTGCATACGATAAGGTATCAGATCAAAGTTCTCTTTGTGAAACGAGACAGCTTTTTGGGGTAAAGATAAATTCTATAGGATCTTCAATAGTAATGATGTGTTCCTTTCTTACGTTATTGAGATGTTCAATCATAGCAATCAGAGAAGTCGTTTTTCATGATCAGGTCGGTCACGTCACCAGAAAAAGACCTGTTTTCTGATTGAGGATGTTTGCCTTTATAGCTGTCGCGACGTCATCGTAAATCAAATTTTCGAGAGGAATCGGTTTATAGGCAATTTTTCTCATAGCTACCGCCATGTT
>CAYLWY010000069.1:0-4281 GCA_964387665.1 uncultured Candidatus Peribacteria bacterium | reverse complement strand
ATAGTAATACCCATGGAAAAAAAAGAAAGAAAAACAATGCTTATAATCGTTATTCATAAGAACACGTTGCTCGGATCTCATCATGAGAGAAAAGGAGTGCAAGTTGTTCTGCGATACGGTTGCTATGTATACGATGGAGCGATTCTTGGAACAACTGATTTATGGTATGGAGTTCTTCTTCAGTCTCTTCGAGAAAGTGTGATCAAATAAGCATCTTAAAAAAAGAGTTATAGTAAAAGGATTTTAAACTTAGGAGAATTGATTTTGTTAAAATCCTTTTCCTAAGTAGTAAATTCACTATTTGTATATTCTGATTTTAAAGTGAATTTACTATAAAAACAAATTTTCTCCTAAGAAAACATACTCACCAGTTTGTTTGAACAATCTACCCACTGATTCAGTGGAGATTTGCTGAGTTTTTTACTTACCTCATCGATAAATTTCTTGTATCTTTGTGCGTGTGCTTGATGGTCTTTTCAGAAGTACTCATATTTCTTTTGGAGTACACTAGTCTCTGTAGTATGCGTTTTAGTGGTTTCTTTCTCTTCATGGATGTCTTTCTGAAGCAATTCTTGAGCATTTACTTGCTGTTCTAGGCGATTAAGTTTGTCTTTTTGTTCTTTTGTTTTGACGAGCGAGACGGTTTTCTGCTGTTCATCGAGTGCAGTACGATCGATATTCTGTTTTTTTTGAATCGCTTTTTCCAAAGATTCTAATGACTTACTTCGCTCTGTCTGAGTCTTTATTTCTCAACTAAGTGCTTTGCTATGAATCAATCACAAGGTAGCCCATTGATTATCTTGATGTCGTGTGCGTTTGAGGTCGGTAAGACGTCTAAACGAAATACTGTCCCATAGCTCAGTTTTACCTTTTGCGAGCATATCTTCATATGATTTGACTTGTTTTTCAAGAACTTTCACTTGTTCTTGAAGCGTAGTAGTGAGGGTGCGGAGTTGTTTTAGTGGAGCAACAAGAACTTCTTTCGCATAGATTTTGCGATCATCAATTCTATTTTCAAACGACTTTACTGTGTCAGCCATGTTGTTCCAGACACGCTTAATGAGTTTGGTGTACAGGATTTGTTGTCTGAGGATATTCATTTCTTCGTTGAGATATTCGACTCTTTGATCAACAAGTCGCACGTCACTACATACAGGGAGTTCTCCATGCATACCTGTGGTACAGTGGTGGTCAGCAAGTGCAAGATACTCATCGTGAACGGTATCGTGTGCTGTCTGAATTGCTGTACGTTGTTTCACAAAAAGATCATGTTGTGTGTACGGTTCAGTGAGCTGTTTATATGTTTTGGTTTGAAGATCTTGGAGATTTTTCTGTCCTGTCGTGAGTGTTTTTTGAAGCGTCGTGAGAATTTTTCCGTAGTTTTTTTGTGTAGTAGCAGTGGTAGTTTGGATTGATGTACGTCGTGTTTTCCATGTTCAGAAAAAAGTAGACCAATTTGCTTGCACGTCAGGAAGCACTTTTTCTTGTGCTGATTGTTTCTTTGCTGTTTCAGTAGCTTGTTTTGCAAGTTTTTTCTGTCGTGCGACAAAATCCTTACTTACGAGTTCTTTTAGTTTTTTCATATCGTCGTCCTGTGCAGTTTTGTACTTTGTTTTTTCTGGTCAAAAAAGTGAATTACTCTTGCCGTCGTATTTCCTGAGACGATCACAACTATCAACGATAGCACGAACTAAAGACCTTCAACTGTTTATTTCATCACTATATGCAAACACGCTATCTTGATAGGTTTTTTGAGCATCTACGAGATGTGTTCTTTTGTCTTGTGCTTCGAGGAGTAGTTTTGTAGCATCAGGTTTGTGGGTAAGAAAGAGCGGAACCATGTCGCTTTCGAGCTGATTGAATAAACTGTTTACAAATTTCTTGGTAGCCGCGATTTGATCAGAGATTAGAGAAAATTCATCAGTCGTATAGGTGTTTTTTTTATCGACCGAAAAAACGTTTTCTTTTAATTTAGTAGGAATACCTTGTTTGCATGACGTTCTAAGTTCATCAAAGAGTTCTTGTATCTGGTCTACCTTGTCTTCTAGAGAAATTCCTTTTTCAGGAGCAGCTTCGATGAGTTTGGTCGCTTGAATATAAGCGTTCAGTTTTTTGACAGCAATTTTTTTTCCTTTGAGTACTTTTGCTATGTCCTCTATGTGTGCAAGGTAATTTGCGTGGAAGAGTTTGTGTTGTTGTTTCTGTTTCAGTGTTTCGAGCATAACCATGTCTGGTCAGAAGACTGATTTTTTTAATTTGTTATTTGCTTCTATCACTGGATCAGCAACCATATTTACTGGTTTCATAGCCAGATTTGCGGCTTTTTTGGTCGTTTTTTTGACCGCAGTCGTGATATCGGTAAAGTCCATCATGAGAACAAGAAGGAAACTAAAAATTCGTGTTTTTTTCTGGAAGAAAAAAATGATTACTCAAGTATAGAGTAATCAGGTAAATTATGCAAAGATATGAGTTGATTTTTTTGTATTTATATGTGTCGTGTATGTTTTTCTTAATTAATAATGATACGTCCTTCATTCGGTGATGCATTTTGCTCTTCGACACTGTTCGAGGAGGACTACGAGAGCTAGTCCGTGCGGCATGGTCTGTTTGCCTCGAGAGATTATACCATCCATGAGACCTTCAAGCTGATCGAGTGCAACACCATACGGCCCTCAGAGGAGAATCGTTCCTGATCGTTGTTTTTTTTCTAACAGGGTAGCAAACTGTTCAGAGGTATATTGTGTACCGTCTTTTTCGAGTAAAAGTCGTGGTCTTGGTAGTTTGGTAATTTTTTCGATGAGTCGTGCAGTTTCTTCTCTGATGGCGCTTGTCGGATCGTCTTTGCGCGATGGTTTTATAGTCGTGAGGATTACTGATTTGCTGAGTCTCTTAGTGTATTCTTCTACGGCTGGAGCAAATTGTTTGTGCGAATCTGAGATGCAAACGATGTGGAGCATGGGAAATATTATGAGTTGAAAGTATGTCATTGCGAGGTTTCACTAGTGAATATTTGTGGATTGCCGCGCTTCGCTCGCAATGACGGGAAAGGGGAGTATATCGTGTGACGATCTAATTATGTATATGAAGCTGAGAGTAAATTTAGGTAGACTGCAACGTCGTAAGCTTCTCGCAATGATGGAATGCTTGTTGCTGTCTAGGTCTGTTTATTTTTCGCATTGACCAGATTGAACGCAAGAACAGAATAATCAATATACAGCTAAACGCAAACGAGTTGTGATTGTAATCAGATTGTTTATCATTAAATTTATCTTATTTAGTAGCTCTATGCTATGCAGAAAAAAAAAGAGTCAAATGTAGCATTTGTCGATGGACAAAATCTGCACCTGGGAACTCAGGCAGATGGATGGACGGTAGACATGAAGAAATTTCGCGTTTATTTACGTGATAAGTTTCATATTCAAGAGGCGTATTACTTTTTGTGATTTGTTTCTGAAGAAGAACAGGATTTATACAAAAGAATTCAAAAAGCTTGATTTATTCTCGTGTTCAGAGAACATACCTCCACGTTGAAGGGAAAAAAGAAAGGGAATGTAGACGTTGATATTGTGTTTGAAGTGATGAAGATGATCGTGGAAGAAACTGAGTTTGATAAGATTGTCTTAGTTTCTGGGGATGGTGATTATATCAAATTAGTAAGGTATTTGATGGGAAAAGAGCTACTGAAAAAAGTAATTTTTCCGAATAAAAACCATTCCTCTCTGTATAAAAAATTAAGTAATCAATTTTATTATTATCTTTGAACTGCCCAATGAAAGATTGCCCATAACAAAAAAAGGGGATCCTAGCGCACGCAATCGCTTCGGAACCCTTTCGTGGTAATACAAAAATATACTACTGAAAAAAGTATAAATTGCAAATCAAATTCTATTTTCTTGTTCTATATGAGTATTCGTATTGCGATAATCTGATGATGAGCTGCTGGTATGATGGTAGCAGCAACATTGCTCGAACGTGAAGATCTGGATGCTGAGATACATCTTTTCGAAAAAAATAGTAGACTGTGAGCGAAGGTCATCATTTCTGGGTGAGGTCGCTGCAACGTGACGACTGGTTTGTACAAAAAACAAGAATTATTGCCCAAGTATCCGAGGGGGGCTACATTTCTCGAGCCAGCACTCGAAGGATTTGGTCCTAGAGCTATCAGACGTCGATTTGAAGCACATGACGTGCCGTTGAAGCAAGAAGACGATGGGCGTATTTTTCCGGTGTCTGATGAGGGAAAAGATATTGTGGGTGTTTTCGAACGTTTGTTTGCTAGAG
>CAYLWY010000068.1:0-5507 GCA_964387665.1 uncultured Candidatus Peribacteria bacterium | reverse complement strand
CACAAACGCCAGAATATCAGCAAACGATCACCTGGTGTACACAACAGTGATTGTCAGCAGAAAAAGCAAAAGAAATAGCAGATAGTCAAGCAGAAAAGGCGGCCGTAACCCTTGCAATAAGAGAATTTTCTTCCAATATTGCTCAATGAGAAACTTATGGACTTAGTGCAGAAACAATCACACAAATCAAAAATAACGAAGCACTTGCGGTGTTTGATGAGGTATTCGAAAAAATAGTCATACAACGATACGATGATATTACAGACAAAAATCATCTGGATCGACAATTACCTCTCCCTATAGACCCTTACTTTGAACAGGTGACAAAAGTAGCTGTGTATGAAAATCCAGCCATAGAATCTTATCTTTTTGATACCCCTGCGAAGAATCCCCTCCACATACTTTCAGATAACAACCTTTCTGAAGAAGCAAGAATACATCTCCTCACACAGATTCTCTGAACAACGATACCAGCATCACCAAAAGAATGACAGAAAACGTGACAAGAGCAAGAAGAAAATAAAGACCAAGAAGAACAAGAACAAATCACTACCTATTACGATGATCTCAATGTATTCGCAAACAAACGTGTCAGACAATTACTGCTCTATCAACATTTTCGCACTATCAAAACCATATTGAGTACAACAGATACACAATGAATCTCACTACAAACAGCATGCAATTTTAGTTTCACCGATATGCATCTAGATAATGAGATACACAGCATTGAAGTTCCTTTTTTATATGACGCACTTGCTACCCACCTGCGTATAGACGGAATAACAGGACAACTCACTATACCCACCTTGCTTGATCGCTTTTTATGAACACCATCTTTTCCTGATCTAGGAAATACCAACTCGCAAGTGACACTTCTAGAACAACTTTCTCAAGCAGCTACGCTTTCAAATGAACAACTAATGCTATGTACCTCACGTACTGAAGTAGAAGAGCTGATTACGTCAAATGTAAGCCAAAAACTGCTTTCGTTATCTCATCCTACACCATCACCTGAACAGGTAGCAACAACTATCGAACACGAACAACTCCTTGCGAACCTATGGTGATATGTAGACAATACCCATACCCCAAAAGATACTACAAATAGGCAGAAACAAGTAGACATACAGCACGACGATTTTCGTGTGTTTGTTACCTGACTCATACGCCCACAAAACGGTAATTCACCACTCTCGTTGCCACAAACAAGACAGATAAACAAACGGTTAAAAACACCTGAAATGCATAAGCTTCTCTACGAACTTACTAAGCAACCATATTGATTTGAATGGTTTTTACGTGATTCTGGTATCTATAACGCATGACCAGAAAAAGCTGTAGCATTTTTCGATGCTCTTCATCAGATGGCAACTAGCTGAGTAGCAGCATGAGAGGAAGATTGATTAGTTCTGCTTCAAGATCTAACAAAGGAGGAAAACTCATCTTTCATATGAACAAAACAGCAAGCATTCTCACAGTATGTCTATCAAGACAAGAAAATAAGTAAAAGAGATGAGTAGTTTATCTTTATGAGATTATTGACAAATATAAAGTATATATGTATAATATATTATATTTTTACACCACTGTCAGTCTGTCATGAAACACTTCAACAAAGAACAACAAAAGAAAGCTCTTTTACGAGGCGTGCTGCTTTGCGGATGTATAGTGTTCTGAATGATTCTCTCATACTCTGATCAAGCATATCACGCCGCTCCCAATATCCATCGTATGCACTTTACTGCATCAGAAAAACTTTCAAAACAAGAACTATCTGCACTCATCGGCATAGGATGAATACAAGGATGCGAAGAACTCCCAGCAGACAAACAGTACTGATTTACTACTCAAGCATACAGATGAGGTGCTTATAAAGATAACAGCACACGACTCATGGTGCATTTCAAAAATGCATTCACGCAAGGAGAATTAGCATGCTGAAGCAATAGCACCTCTACCGCACTCTATGGACAAAAAAACATGATAAACAGATTTGTCCAAGAGTTATGAAAAGTCGATAAAACCTGAACGAACCCTACATACGCATACGTGAGAAGTGCAGCACTGGAACTTCAAACACAAACACAAGGGAAAGTCATGAATCAAGGACAATGGTTAGACTGCTATGGTGGAGAATCATCAGGTATGTTGTGTCGTAAACTTACAAATATCGATGGACTGGAAGCATTTTTTCCAAATATCGTCGCACAGGTGAAAGCACGAGGCAATAAATGATATACTGCCAACGATATTTATGATTTCAATAGTTGACTCACTGATGGGAGAGAATTCATAGACGGAACAGTAAATCTCTCAATTCCCCTAGATCATCCACAGAGATGAATGCCTCGGTGGCAACAAGATCTGTTCAAAGAATTTGTGCAAAGAGAATTCAATAGTTACGATGCTCAGATGTATCTCAGTCCAATCTGACATGATCCAAAATTTAATAAAGCAAGTAACAATCCAACACTCAGTACCGGTAAAACGCTCTATGTTGCCTACAAAGAATGGTTGCGTGACTACAAGAAGTTTCCTCCGTACGTCTCAAATCTTCAGAAAACAGCTGGTTCAGTCACCACACCAACCCCATGAACAACGCCACCACCGACAGCAACGCTTCCCTGAAGGTCGTGAAACGGATGATCTGCGACAATTACCAATGATCCTACCCAAGCAGGTGCGGTACCGCAAAAGTGATGAACAGTTATCATTCCCCTACCACCTACGAGAACAACAGACGAAAGAACGAAAGAGATCATGAAACAACAAAAAGTAGCGCCAACAACATCTGCAGATCAAGTGTACATGATTAGCGTTCCACAGAAAACTACTACGACAACCACGCCAACGAGAACTCTACAACAATGAACTCCATCTTCTCCTACCACAAACACACAGTACCAATACCAACAAACTACTGCACCTACCAGCAGTTCCAGAACGTTGCGTTACTAAACTCCGATTATAGTAAATCGTATATAAAAACAGAACGTACGGATTAAAGACAAACGACGATTTGCTAAGTAGAAAATACACCTTTGTATATACTAAATTTAACGTGTATTTTCTATATCATCTTCAAAAAATGAGAAATAGCACTCTTGAAAAAAAGTGCTATTTTTTCTTGCTTTTTTTTGTAGCATCGATATACTCTACGTGCTACGTTAGAGAAAATACGTTATTTGTAGCTTTCTTAGATATTTTTTATTTTATATATCTATACTATGTCAAAAATTATTGGTATCGATCTCGGTACAACCAACTCGTGCTTTGCCTATATGATCTGAGATAAAGCAGATGTTATCGCAAACGCAGAAGGAGAGAGAACTACACCATCTATAGCATATATCAAGGGAGAAGAACTCATGGTAGGAACTCTTGCAAAAAGAAAAGCAATTCTCGAACCAAAAAATGTCGTCTATGAAGCAAAAAGACTTATCTGACGCAAGTGGTCAGAAGTGCAAGACGAGTTGAAAAATATTCCTTATGAATGCAAAGAAGGAAAAGACGGTGGTGTACTTATCGTCGTAGACGGAAAAGAGTACAAACCTGAGCAAATTGCTGCTTTTGTTTTACAGAAAATCAAAGCAGATGCAGAAAAATTTCTCGGACAACCAGTGACTGCAGCGGTCATTACCGTGCCTGCGTACTTCAATGACTCACAAAGAAACGCTACCAAAGTAGCGGGAGAGATCGCAGGATTGAAAGTAGAACGTATCATCAACGAACCAACTGCTGCTGCTCTCGCCTACGGTATGGGAAAGAAAAAAGATGAAAAAGTAGCGGTGTTTGATCTCGGTGGTGGGACATTCGATATTACGGTACTAGAAATTGGTGCTGAAGGAACATTCCAAGTACTTTCTACGTCAGGAGATACCCATCTCGGTGGAGCTGATCTCGACAAGAAACTTATTGATCGATTGATTGCTGGATTTAAAGCGAAAGAAGGCATCGATCTGAGCAAAAACGCTATGGCACTCCAGAGGCTCAGAGAAGAAGCAGAAAATGCAAAGAAGCAGCTTAGTCAGACGGAAAGTGTCGACATCACGATCCCATTCATCACCATCGGTGAAGATGGACAACCACGTAATATCCAAGAAACAATTAGTAGAGCTCAGTTCAACCAGATGACTGAAGACCTCGTCAAGAGATGTAAGAAACCAGTGCTCGATGCATTGAAAGATGCAAAACTTAATCCTTCTGATATCGACGAAGTTATTCTGGTCGGTTGATCTACTAGAGTACCAGCAGTGAGAGATCTTGTAAAAGACATTTTCTGAAAGGAACCAAAAGCGACCGTCAATCCAGATGAAGCTGTAGCGGCTGGTGCTGCTATTCAAGCAGGTATTATTCAAGGAGATGTAAGCGATATCTTACTCCTCGATGTCACCCCACTCAGTCTCGGTGTAGAAGTAGAAGGTGGTCTCGTCGATGTTGTCATCCCGAGAAACACGACCATTCCGGTGAAGAAAAATAAGACCTATACCACCGCAGTAGACAATCAACCAGCAGTAACTATCCATGTCCTCCAAGGAGAAAGACCGATGGCTACAGACAACAAAGCACTCGGACAGTTCAATCTCGATGGCATCCCAGGGATGCGCAGAGGTGAGCCACAGATCGAAGTGACGTTTGATATCGATGCAAATGGTATCCTTAGCGTTTCAGCAAAAGAAAAGACAACAGGAAAAGAACAGAAAGTAACCATCCAGTGAGCTACTGGACTCAGTGAAGAAGAGATCGAAAAAGCACAAGCAGAAGCAGCTCAGTTTGCTGAAGAAGACAAGAAAAAGAAAGAGATCGTCGAAGTAAAAAACAGATGCGATGCGATGTCTCATCAAGTAGAAAAGTTCCTCGAAGAAGCAGAAAAGAATAAAGAAAAATCTCCTCTAGCTGACGAAGACAAAGAAAAAATGGAAGGATTTGTCAAACAAGCTGCAGATCTCAAAGCAGATGGATGATCTACCAAGGAACAATACGAAGAACTCATGAAACAAATCGAAGAGACCCTGAACGGCATGTATCAGAAATATGGGGGTGCGTGGAATTCAGACGCAGCTACCGAAAATCCTGGAGCTGAAGTTATCGATGCAGATGAAGAAACGAAATAACAGATCTTACCTATAATCACGTCATTCTGAGCAAAGCGAAGAATCCAAAAAAACATCCCACATACTAAGGGATGTTTTTTGTTTGCTTTTTAGCAGATATAGACTATAGAAAAAGTGTCTTTAATTTCCTCGTATTTCTATGACACATATTTTTGAAGGAATGACTAATGTGTATAGTCTAAGTAAGACGTTGAGGTTTGAGTTGAAGCCAGATCCAAAAACAAAAGAATACCTTCAATCTTCAGGGATACTTGCAAGAGACACACAAAGAGACATTGACTACAACATCATCAAGCCACTTTTTGACAAATTACACGATAGATTTATTAGAGAAAGTTTACAAGATGTGGATGGCATCGACTGGGAAGATTTTGTTGTTACCTATAATGC
>CAYLWY010000067.1:4457-5833 GCA_964387665.1 uncultured Candidatus Peribacteria bacterium | reverse complement strand
TAAAAATATGACTCGTCTGACCGACCAATGCGTGAAAATCGCTTTTGTTTAACTATTTGCTCGGTTCTCATAGAGCGATAGTTACCGATGTGCCTGGCACGACGAGAGAGCTCCTTCGTGATAAGACAACGATAGCGAGAGTCCCAGTAGAAATTATGGATAGTCCTGGGTTGCTCGATTTTTCTGATGAGATGAAATTTCTCTCTGAGGTAGTGCAGGAGGCAGACATTTTGTTGTTTGTCGTAGATGGAAAACAAGAGATGTGAAGCAAAGAGCAGGAGATACATCAGATGATTTGTAAGGCAGGAAAATTTGGTCGTACGATCATGGTTGTAAACAAACTTGATGGCAAAATCTATACTGCAGAGCGTGAATGATTGATTGCTCCATGGTATGCACTAGGATATGAGAGAGTATGTGGCGTTTCTGTAGAGCAGCATGAGGGTATGGAAATGCTTTTCGAAGAAATAGATCTACTCAGGAAAGAAATCAAGATCGAAGAAGCTACCGATGAAGAAGAAGATGCAGCGATAGAGCGTGATAATAAACTTATTCATCTCGCTATCATCTGAAGACCAAATGCAGGCAAATCGACGTTATTGAACAAGCTTATCGGTGAGGAAATCTCGTATGTGTCTGATATTCCTGGAACGACATTGGATTATCTTGTCGCTCAGTTTGCTCGGAAACAACATACTATACAGCTGTATGATACGGCAGGTATTAGAAAAAAAGGAAAGACCGTCGGTCTCGAAAGAATTGCCTACGCAAAGACAAAATCGCTCATGGAATACAGACATCCGATTACGATAG
Organism: uncultured Candidatus Peribacteria bacterium; assembly: GCA_964387665.1. Classification (GTDB taxonomy): domain Bacteria; phylum Patescibacteriota; class Gracilibacteria; order Absconditabacterales; family Absconditicoccaceae; genus CAYLWY01. The sequence continues at coordinate 5,020 of CAYLWY010000067.1, read as the reverse complement.
TGCTGATTGACCTAGAAGAGTGACTTACCAAGAGAGATGCGAGTCTGATACAAGAGTTTTCTGAGATCTCTGGACCGATGATCGTCGCAGTAAACAAGATAGATCTGTTTGCTCAGCAAGACGCAGCTGTCAAGATCAAACAGTTGCAGCAAGCAGTGAAAATTCCCTCATGGATTCCTATCGTTCCTATTTCGTGAAAAAACGCTATCGCCCTTCCAAAGCTTATGAATACCGTCTTGCAGGTACACCGCGCGTGGACAGAGCGTATCAATACGGGAGAGTTAAATAGTGTGGTGACGAGAGCATGGCTGACCAAGCCACCGAGATTTCCAAAAAATAAGATGGTAAAGTGGAAATATATTACCCAAATAAAAGCAGCTCCTCCGACGTTTATGGTGTCGGTAAATGATAAATCCAATGCGAACTTTTCGTTTCATAGTCGACTGGAAAAGGTTATTAGAGAATGATTCTGATTTATAGGGTGTCCGATTCGCCTCGAGCTCAGAGAAAAGAAAAACGACAATCCGTATGCAAATAATTACGATACGTAAACATTGAGTTGT
>CAYLWY010000067.1:1167-4357 GCA_964387665.1 uncultured Candidatus Peribacteria bacterium | reverse complement strand
ATTATAGATTGTCACGCGGAGTGTATCCCATACAAAGCAGAGTTCGCAATGACAACCAAATAAAAAACACGAAGCAATTGTTTCGTGTTTTTTGTCTATTTGAAAGAGCAATTATATACTAGCTCCTGTTTGTGGAAGACTTTTTGGTGCGTCTGGTTTCATGACTGTTCAGGTGTTATTTTGTGCTCAGATGATTTCTGCGTTGCGATCTTTCAACATATCGAGATATGATGGGTTTGGCGTAGAGGTATACAGATCGCACTGATCGGTGAGGTGAGCAGTATAACTCATCGTATCCGTCGTTCACTTGTAGTTTGCGGTAACCACTACATCATAGATACCTGCCTGGACATAGGTAGGAGCAAGTATGTTTTTGTAATCGATAGATTGATTGTACGATCCGTTATTGCTGAGAACAGGAGTAAAGAGTTTGACGCTTTTCCCTGCTTGTTGGAGATCTATCGTTACTGTTGTTGATCAGATGTCTGCACTAGCTACTTGCCCTACAAATCATTCTCCACAGGTATAGGGGTCTTGAACAGTTACGAGAGAAACGAGTTTTTCCGTACTATTTGTCGTTGGGGGAGTATTTGCTCATGTGCTTTCTGTTTCAGTACTCGTAGAGGGGATAGAAGAAACAATAGAGCTGATTGATGAAGGTTTTCATCACCACTTCGGCGTGTTGGTAACATACAGCGTATGCCCATCAGCAAGAGTAGAATCGGCACCACTGATCACACCGTCGTCACTTTCTCGGGTATCTCCTACGGTACTTGTGAAGTAAGTTGCTTGTTCGATACTCATGGTTTCGCTAATAGAACAATCGATCGTAATAGCATCAGGATGAATGAAAGAGCTTGATTCTCCTTGGGCAAGTGAAAAAGGAAATACTCATACATCTACACACGTCACGGTAATATCAAATGGACCAATATTTCATCATCCACGTTTTTCCACATTGATAGTGGCTGCAGAAACGATAGTTGTGCTACTTACCAACAAGGTAATAAGCAAAAGAAAAAAGTGTTTCATTGCTATGAAAAAGTAAAACTATTTGTTTCTATAAATATTAGATAATTTAAGTCAATACGTATTCTTTTCTCTTGAAGGGAAATACAACCAGAAAGTTTAAAAGTATATGCTTATCTATAAAATGTCAATTTCTAAAAAAGAGTCATGCTCTTTTGTAGTTTATGTATACGCTATGTGATTTATCCAAGTTTTGGCATACCACCAAGTCCTCACATCATACCAGCGAGATCGTTTGGATCGAATCCGAGAATTTCTTTGGTTTTTTCCATAGCAACCTCTTGTGCTTTTGCCTGAGCTTTTTCGAAAGCAACTTTCAGAGCAATTTCGATAGTTTCCTTACGCTCTGGAGCGAGGAGCGTCGTATCTTCGATATCTATCTTGATGATTTTTTGTTCTGCACTCATATCGATCACGATACCGTTTTCTTTTGCTCTAATGATAATTTTTTTCAACGCATCTTGGAGTTTTTTATACTTATCGTACATTTGTTTGAGTTCTCACATTTTACCGAACATGGTTATTTTAGGGTAGTGAATAAAAAGAAGAAAAGAGAGTTATTTAATTCTTTCGTAGAGTTTTTTCTCTACATCGAGATGTGCTTCTCGGTTGATATCTTTGATTTCCAACTTTTCTACTACTTCTTTGAGGATTAAGAATTTTTCTAGACTACTTTTTGCCGCATCGCTGATGTTGGTGTAGAGTTTCTTTACTTCTTCTTCACCGATTTGTTCGAAATATTTTTTCAACCCTTCTTCCCCTCACATTCTTTCTTGCAGGGATTTCATTCTTGTTTTCATCTCTTCGTCCACAAGTGTTTTTGGTATAACAATACTGAACGATTTCATCACATCTTGTAGGTAACTATCTATGGTTTGCATAAGAACTGATTCTTCTTTTTGGTTACCGATGAGTTCTCTGATTTTCACTTTCAGTGCAGCTTCGTCCTTGATATCGTCGCTTCAGAAAAACTTCTTGATATTTTCAGGAGTAAATGCAGGGAGTTCCATATCCTTAATATCTCCTACCGTTGCAATAATTTCTTTTGCTTGTACGTCAGGTTTTTGAGTGTGCATGGTTGGTGGAAGTTGTTTTTCATCGTAGGTGATGTGAACACTATCACCTTCTTTCTTGCTAGAAAAATAGGTGGTTAGCTGAGGAAATTCGTCAACATCTTCCTTTCCGAGGTAGAGTTTTCCTGTGTGTACTTCTTTGCCCTCTTTGTCGACAAAACTAAGATTTACCTTGAACACACTATCTGGACCTACCTGCGTAGCTTCTTTGTAGTTTGCATATTGTCTCTGGAGATTGAACATCGTATCAGCAACTTCAGCATCCGTCACCTCAGAAGTGACTGGTTGTGCTTTTAGTTTCATCCAAGCGTCATTTTTTTGTGTCGTATCTGGATAGATATCGATCATGAACGTGAGCGTGATGAGGTTTTCTTTCTTGTCATCTATGTGAAGATCGTACATTTGTCAGATGAACTTCTTGTCTTGATGGTCGGTAAGCATTTTGTTTGTCGCCGTATGGAGAGCTTCCTCGTACATAGCGACTTTCATATATTCTGGAGAAACACGCTGTTCTACCATGCTCAATGGTGCATGTCACGGTCTAAATCCTTCGATATTTGCATCTTTTTGAAATTGTTTCAAAGCAGCTTCCTTGTGCGTAAGGAGTTCTTCTGGCGTGAGCGTAACGGTGATTTGATAGTTAGATTGTTTTCCTTCTTGAAGTGAATACTGCATAATAGACTATAGAATATAAAAATCACACAAACATAGACTGTTTTCTACTGATTTCGCTGTGTGTTGCAATTCAAAATAAACTGAGTATAGGTGGGTTATTATTTTAATTACTATCAGGATATGGTTATTGTAGTCGTAAAAGATATTGAATGAGTGGATCACCGTTTTGAAGTAACGCAAGATAGTCAAGAAAGTATTGTAGATATAGCAGAACAAGAAGGTATAGAATTGCCGTATTCGTGTCGTAGTGGAGCGTGTTTTAGTTGCTGTGCACAGATCAAAAAATGAGCACAGTGGTTGGATCGTGAAAAAACGGGAGAGCAGCTTATCGATGTAGATGAGGATGAGTTCTTGTCTTGTATATGAGGTATTCAATCATCTGCATTTGAAGTAGGTGAGGAGGTTGAGATTGA
>CAYLWY010000067.1:0-1067 GCA_964387665.1 uncultured Candidatus Peribacteria bacterium | reverse complement strand
CAGATAGAGCAATTTCTCGTGGATTATCCAGAGCGACAACTTGATGGGACAGCTCTCGTGGCTAGCTATGAGTTTGATGGTTTTCTTGAAGCTATCGAATTCGTAACCGACTTAGCAGAAATTGCAGAGGAGTTGGGACACCATCCAGATATTCTCATTCAGTATGCTATGGTGACTATCTCTACCACGACACACGATGCGGATGACCAGATCACTGACCGTGATACGACGCTTATCAGGCGTGTAGAGGAACTACTTGATTCTTAGTACATTGATTTGTTCTGTTTATCTAGTACAAAAAACGCGACCTCTCCTGGGTCGCGTTTTTTGTACTATATTAAGATAACTATGCTTCTTTGCTAAACTTTTTCTGGAAACTATTGATGATGAAATAGACAACGGCAGCTACGACGATAAAGTCGATGAGTGAACTAATGAACTTTCCATAGAAAATACCATTGTACGAAAGTTCGGCAATTTTTTCAATGTTTGCTGCTTTCAGTGCTGGTTGAAGAAGTGCAGGCATGATAACATCTTCTACCAGAGATGAAACAACTGCACCTACTTTCAATCACATAATAATACCAACAGCCGCTCCGATGATGTTTTGCTCTTTGATAAAATTCATAAATCCTCATAGTACTTCTTTCATAGATGAGAAGAAAAAAATAAAACACTTTTTATATAGTACTCTTGTCGAGGGATGCAATAGGTACTATATAATGAAAATATAGCACGTATTCTGTTTGAGTGATACTTTGTCTTGCATTAAAAAAAAATTTTGCTATAGGTAGGGTACACATGTGTTTTCTTTTTTTATATTTTACGAAACGTACTATGAAACAGCTTATTCCACTAGAAGACCACATCTTGGTCGAAGCAGTACAGGAAGATGCAGTGACAAAATCAGGTATTATCTTACCTGATTCCAATAAGGAAAAACCGTCGAAATGAACGGTAGTAGCTGTATGACCTGGAAAAATACTTGAGAATGGTGCGAGATCTGCTATGGATGTGAAACCAGGACAGGTAGTCTATTTTACCAAATACGCGCCTGATGAGTTAGA
>CAYLWY010000066.1:0-6192 GCA_964387665.1 uncultured Candidatus Peribacteria bacterium | reverse complement strand
TGGGAGATTACGGGTGAGAGGAAATATGCTGATGCCGTCTTGGTGTTAAATGATAAGCTGATAGATGAGATCTTGTATACGGGTAGTGCTTTGCCTGCGTATCGCGGTAGATTTTACAATCCGCAATTTCCTCAGTACGGAACACCTCATAGCTCGTCTGATGCTGTCTATACTGAATGACTGGCGTATGCCTATGCGGTAGCGAAAGATCTGCAAGACGATGTGCATATTCAAAAATACCTTGACGCACTTGATCTCGCTACGAAGAATCTTATGCATTTGCAGTATACAGAACAAACTATTTCTCCTTCCTACAACAGAAAGAAATTACTCTGAGCGATTCGCACGAACTATGAAGATCAGAAGATTCGCACTGATACGACGCAGCATATGATTGATGCGTTTAGAGCAGTGGAGAGATTTGTAAAGTAGTAATCTTTAATTTATGTTTAAAGATATGTGATCTGAGAGCGAAATCATCCCTATAGTCGATGAGGACGACAAAATTATTTGACGGAAAGCAAGAAGTGAGATTACGGTAGATGATATCTATAGAGTATCAGCGTGCTGGGTAGTAGATGACCAAGGAAACATTTTACTTGCTCAGAGATGATTGCACAAGAAACACCATCCATGAAAACGGTGACCAGCGGTTGCTGGAACAGTCAAAAAGGATGAATCGTATCTAGAAAATATCGTGAAAGAAATAGCAGAAGAAATAGGTATTGAGGTCAACCCACAAGATCTGATCTTACAAGAAAAAGTATTCAAGAATCGAGATCGAAAACACTTCACGCAGTGGTATCTGCTTGTGTATAGGTGAGATAAAACTATACTCAGACCAGAACCATGAGCGGTAGAACAACTGAAGTGGTTTACCCCAGATGAATTGGTAATGCAGTACCATTCTACTCCTGAGATATTTCTCACCAGTATGGAATATACGCTTAGAAGTATGCACCTTATTTAATTAAATATATATCATGGAAAAACTTATTATTATTTGATCTGGACCAGCAGGACACACCGCTGCTATCTATGCAGGAAGAGCGTTGCTCGAGCCGCTCATGTTTGAGGGCTTTTTGGCAAATGGATTTGCTGCTGGAGGACAACTTACCACGACGACTGATGTAGAAAATTTTCCTGGTTTTCCTCAGGGAATACTCGGTCCAGAACTTATGGATCGTATGAGACAACAATCACTGCACTCTGGTTGTCGTATCGAAACCAAAACGGTCGATAGTGTCAGTCTCGATAGGGATGGATCTAGAGGATATCACGAAGTAGTCGTGTGATGAACGACGTATCAGACAAAAACAATCATCATCGCTACCTGAGCGAGTGCCAAACGTCTCTGACTACCTGGAGAGGAGGTCTACCGACAAAACGGGGTAAGTGCTTGTGCAGTATGTGATGGAGCGTTGCCGATGTTTCGTAAGAAGCCATTGATTGTGATCTGAGGATGAGATGCGGCGATAGAAGAAGCAGTCTACTTGACCAAGTTTGCAAGCAAAGTAACTATGCTCGTAAGACGCGATGAATTTAGAGCATCGAAAGCTATGCAACAAAGAGCGTTTGACAACGAAAAGATAGAAATCTTACGATGGACTGAATGAGTCGAAATTCTCGGTGATGGACGTGTGATGACTTGATTGCGTATCACAAATAATCAGACACAACAAACCAGTGATCTTGAAGCGGGAGGACTGTTTTATGCGATAGGGCATGAACCAGCGACCAAATTTTTGAACTGACAGCTCGAACTCGATGCAGCGTGATATATCGTGACGAAGGGACATATGTCGACCTCTACGAGTGTTTCTGGTGTGTTTGCAGCAGGAGATGTGCAGGATCATGTCTACCGTCAAGCGATCACCTCAGCAGGGACGTGATGTATGGCGGCACTAGAAGCAGAAAGATGGTTAGAGGAACATAAGTAGTTTATTGTCTGAAGAGCTATGCAGTATATACATGTTGCTGAAAAACAAAATTACGAGATGTTTTCTGCTTGAAGAGTTCTGTATTCTGTTCCAGGATCAGCACCCTTTCCAGTTAGATTGATTGATGAGATTTTTCAGAGATGCTGTGCTCTTATCTGAAAATATGACAACATAAACATCTATGATCCTTGCATCTGATCTGGGTATATGATGACTGTTTTGTGATTTTTGCATTATGAAAAGATCGTTACAATAGTTTGATCTGACATAGACGAGGAAAAATCACGTCTTGCGAGAAAGAACCTTTCTTTACTGACTCTGCATTGACTTGAATCTAGAATCGATGAAATCAACCTGATGTTTACTCAGTTTGGCAAACAGTCTCATCGTGATGCGTGACTGGACGCTAAAAAACTTTTGTGACTTGTTGCACAGCGTACCCATGATATAAATATAGCTACGTATGTCTCTTCTCTTGTTAGCCCTATTAAAGATATTACTAAACAAAAGTTTGATATTATTTTATTTGACGCTCCGTATGGAAGCTTAACACAGCGATCTGAAACAATTGATTTACCATCTATTTGTGTTACACTCTCAGAAAATCTGTCAGCATGAGGTGTTCTCGTAGTAGTGACCGATAAGAAGTCTCAAAAAGTTAAACAAAATACATGTTATAAAAAAACAATGGTATTTACTCATTGAAAGAGGCGTATCAACTTTTTGATAAAATAGATATTTATTTGTTGTATGTTCTATGCACATTCACTCATTTTTTTCTCGAGAAGAACTCCTGCCTCAATTTCAGTCCTTACTAGAGAGTGAGGTCACCACGCTAAATCAGCTGAAAGAGTGGATTTCTCGTAGAGATCAACTAGACAACCAACTCAGTGATGATTACGCATGGAGATATATTCAGCACAGTTGTTATACAGATAATGACGAGTATAATAAGCACTTTATGCATTTCGTGGAGGAGATTATGCCACAGCGGCAACGTATGAGTGATCAGCTCAATCGTCGCTTGGTAAGCTTTCCTCATCTGGAGAAATTAGAGAAACCGTACCAGATCTATCTCAGAGCGGTGAAAAATCAGATAGCACTGTTTCGTGAAGAGAATATTACACTGCAAGAACAAGATCAAAAACTCGCTACCCAGTACCAAGGATGTAGAGCAGCAATGATGATTACCTATCAGTGAAGAGAATTAACGCTTCAACAAGCTGGGAAATTTTTCGAGTGAACTGATCGTCACGTGAGAAAAGAGGTCTACGATCTGATGTCGTCTAGACAAACTCAAGATAGTGAAACGATACATAGTATCTTAGATGAGTTATTGAAACTTAGAGTACAGCAAGCAACCAACGCCTGATATGAGTCGTATATAGACTATATTTACGCTGCTAAGGGAAGATTTGATTATACTCCTGCTGATGTGGAAAATTTTCGTCGTTCAGTCGAAAAAATAGTTACTCCGTTGTATAGAGAACAACTGAACGAAAGAAAAGCACAGTTGGATGTAGATCGTTTGCAACCGTATGACCTTGCAGTTGATCCAGCCGGATTGCCTCCGCTTACGCCATTTCAGACAGCTGAAGAGTTGATCGAAAAAACAATCAGTGGATTGACTACGCTCGATCCTAGATTTGGTGAATGGATAACACATCTGAACAATCAGTGAATGTTTGATCTCGCAAGCAGAAAAGGAAAACAACCCTGATGATACAACTATCCTCTACTGGGTCAGTGAGTGTCATTTATTTTTGCGAACGTTGCAGGGACCATGGGCGATGTCGAGACGATGCTTCATGAGTGTGGACATGCACTGCACCAACGCTTTATGCAAGATCTTTCTCTAGGTATTTTCAAAGAGTATCCTTCCGAAGTAGCTGAAGTCGCGAGTATGTCGATGGAGTTGTTCTCATATGATTGCCGAGATCAGTTTGCTCTTACGGAAGAAGAACTCTATAGAGCAAAGAAAAATCACCTCGAAGATATCGTTAAAACATTATGTCGAGTAGCGACTATCGACGCGTTTCAGCACTGGTTGTATACAAGTCCAGGACACACTCACCAGGAAAGAGAAGCAGCATGGAAAGAGATATATACGACCTATATGGGAGATATCGTCGATCGATCGGACTATCCGGATGCTTTTGTGACGATGCGGCAGAAACAGTTACATATTTTTGAGTTGCCCTTTTACTACATAGAATATGCAATTGCCCAACTCGGTGCGATTGCTATGCGAAAAAATTATCTTGCCGACAAACACCAAGGAATCGAAAACTACATCAACTTCCTCGCTCAGGGATATACGTGTACCATTCCTGAGATATTTGCTGCTGGCGGAATACGCTTTGATTTTTCTGAACAATATATTCAGGAGTTACTCGGTGTAGTTAAATAAGAACTGAGGAAAATCTAGTCACGATGTATGAATGGTTGTCTTATGATGCATGCTCTCTTTTTGACCAATTGTCATAAGGTTTTTTTACTTTTGTAATCATGTTCTCATATTCATTCTCCGTTTTTCAGAAGACAATAAAATGAATGAACCATCTAAATTCCCAAGCGTTTTTTGGATTGTGTGTCTTATTATCGTTTCATAAGATAGTTGCTATTTCTTTCATCGCCTTTCAAGTAGGATGCTTGAGTGACCTTACTTGTTTTGCAGTAAGTCTCATAAGTTGTTCATATCATTGTTGTTGTAACCATTGTAAGTAAGCGTTTTTTTGATACTCTAGTGAGGGAAAACGCTGCTCGTATTCTTGTTGAGATTTTTTGAAGACGGTAAAGTGAATAAACTTTCTAAACCCCGTACTACTACGAGGGTCATCCTTGTCGTTGTCATTTCAGAGGGTAGAGGCGATTTGTTTTATAGAAAATGATTTACTGCCTATGGGAATGGTAATTGCGTCTATTTCGCTCTCTGACATTTGAGAAAGGGTATTATAGGTTTTTTGCTTGAACCATGTAGTAAACACTTGTTCAAGTGATGGTTTTCAGAATATCTTGGTAATAAACGTGTAAAATCCGCGCGTAGTGGTAGGATCATTTTTTTTGTTATCGTTTCAGAATAGTGCAGCTATATAGCGAATACCAAAGTCGGTTCATCAGACGGTTACTTTTATTTCTCTCAACTGATCTCTGCTTAGTCACATAAGTGCTTCATACGTTTGTTCTTCAAACCACGCTTGAAATACTGCTTTTTGTTTTTCTTTTCTAGAAGATACTTTTTGTGGTAGAGGGACATCGTCGTAGCTTACGGGAGCAGTTCATGCTTGTTGTTGTGCAAGACCTACTTTTTCGACTATTTCGTTTTTTCGCTGCTGGAGATCGAGGGTATGTTGTACAGGATCAGCAACATAGTAGGCGAAAAACTTTTGTGGGTTTTCAGGATGAACATATTGTCGTCACTGTTTGCTTATAGTACACATGGTTTTTTCATCAACGCATCATGGGATGATATAGACTCACTGTCCGTACATGTTGTTGACTAGTATGCTTACGTTTAATACTGGGCAAACGAAAGTTACGTACGATTGTGTCCTCGATGAAAGTGGTGTTATTGCTCATGAAAATCACTGACAGTGTGCTGTATTTGTTTTATCAAAAGTAAAATGTTGTTCTAGTACTTCAAATAAAGGAACGATTTTGTTGAATCATCTCGGAGCACGTTCTTTGTTTCCTCTCTGGGGAGTGGTTTTCTTTTCATATATATCTTCTGGTAGAATCGTTCCAGCCACGATCTGTACATGAATTCATAGCGACTCTGCCTCGGTAGTCGCGTCCATGAATCCGAGCACGTGTGTCGCTTCTTGGTGTGCAACGGTGTGGCTTCCGTGGTGTTGTTCACTTTGTTTTCTTTTTTGTAGTGCAGTATACAAACTTGCAAAATCCGTAATGACTACTCATGAATAATTTTTTATAGATATTCATTGTAAGAGCGCAGTTTCTATAGGAACCAACTTTCTCATTTCTTCGTTTTCTTCAACTCTCTGTGCAGTAGCTAGATAGTTCTCCTTGATACGAACAAATTCGTTTTTTAATTGCTCTATACCTATTTCGTCACGTAAAAATGATGAGATATAGACTGAAATCTCATTTCTTGCAATTTCGAGAGGTGATCAAGTGGGTCTGTTCATCGTACAAAGCAAGAATACGCTACTCATTTGAGTAGTTTCGAACACAGATAGTATACCTAATAACTTCGGAAAATACAAGGAAATAAAAAACGCCGAGACACAGC
>CAYLWY010000065.1:1313-6260 GCA_964387665.1 uncultured Candidatus Peribacteria bacterium | reverse complement strand
TATGGGTAGGTGGCAGAGCGGTCAATTGCAGCGGACTGTAAATCCGCCGACGAAAGTCTACGAAGGTTCAAATCCTTCCCTGCCCAGTTCTTTTTTGTAAAATCTCTTGAGATTTTAGGTGAAATTGGTATACGTACGCACATTGTCTCACTCGAATTGGGGTCATAGCTTAGTTGGTAGAGCGCCTCGTTTGCACCGAGGAGGTCAGGAGTTCGACTCTCCTTGACTCCAAAATCTTTTTTGAAACTGTCGATATATGCTTATTATGGTAAGTGTGTGGAGGTTTTATCTCATATTATCTAATTTTTGGTATGCGATAAAACAAACACGTCGGTGTTTGTTTCTTTGTTTGTTTTTATGCTCCTGTAGCTCAATTGGATAGAGCATCCCGACGAGTCGGGAAGGTTGATGAAGTCAGCGTGTCGGTTAAAGTTATGTTATGCTCCTGTAGCTCAATTGGATAGAGCAACAGCCTTCTAAGCTGTAGGTTGATGGTTCGAGTCCATCCGGGGGTACCATGCCCTCATCGTCTAGTGGTCCAGGACACTGCCCTCTCACGGCGGAGATCGCGGGTTCGAAACCCGCTGGGGGTGATTTCGTTTATTGTTACTAAGGATTGATGTTGACATTATAGGCAACATTAATATAAACCTTTGGTTTCTAAATGAATTCTATCTTGTTTCTCTCCACTATCGAACAACATGTTCGATGGTAAAGTGTTTTGAAAGAATGTTTTAAACAATTTTCTTTTATGCAAAATTCACAATCATCTTTTCAAAAAAAATGAGTAGCGAGAGTATTTAAGAATGGAGACATTAAAGCGTTCAAAATCTTGGTTATAGCTGAAGATGGTGAGCAGCTCGGGGTGATGCCCAGAGCAAAAGCGTTAGAACTTGCTGAAGAACAGGGATATGACCTCGTGCAAATGAGTTATGATCCGCAAGAACAGTTATGTACGGCAAAGTTGGTTGATTATGGTAAATATATGTACGATAAGAAAAAAAGTGAACAAGAAAAAAAGAAAAAAAATAAAACAAAAGAGCAGAAAGAAATAAAGTTCGGATACACTATCGGTGATAATGATCTAGATATGAAGATAAGAAAAGCGACTGAATTTTTGCAAGATGGGCATACGGTGAGGATTAGTGTTGTCTTGAAAGGAAGAGAAAAGGTGTACAAGCATCTTGCTCTCGAAAAACTACAACGTGCTGAGCAAGCATTGGATCCTGTATCTAAATCACAGGGAGTGAAGGAAGAGCAAAATTGATATTCGTTATTTTTATTTCCAAAAAAACACTAATACCATGCGTAAAACACACAAAGCGGTCGCGAAGAGATTTAAAGTGACTGGAACAGGTAAGCTTAAGCATAGTAAGACATGTAGAAGCCATTTGTTGACCAATAAGTGACGTGCAACGCACAGAGACAGATTTGGGAAACTGCTTGCAGAGGTTGAAGTTAAAAGAATGAAAACAATGCTGCCGCATAGCGTTTAAATATAGGTATCTTTATTTGTTTAGTATCTCCGTATGACCAGAGTATCGCATTGATTAGCAAGACACAAAAGACATAAGAAGTTTATCGATCAAGCTGCTTGATTTAGACTTGGAAGAGGAAATGTGTATAAGCAAGTAAGATCTGCTTTGTTTAAGCAGGGTGAACATGCATATAGAGGAAGAAAGTTGAAAAAAAGACAATTTAGATCTCTTTGGATTGAGAGAATAAATGCTGCTGCGAGAGCATATGGATTGAGTTATTCAGCTCTTATTGGTGGATTGCATGCACAGCAAATTACGTTGGATAGAAAGTTACTTTCTGAATTGGCGGTAACTCATCCACATGTGTTTGGTGTAGTATGTAAAAAAGTAAGTAAATAAATAATTATAGTCTAGTCGTCTAAAGTTCTCTGTTTATGTAAGTATACTATCATTTGTGCCGGGATGGCGGAACTGGTAGACGCAGCGGACTTAAAATCCGCCAGAAGAAATTCTGTGCCGGTTCGATTCCGGCTCTCGGCAAGAGAAAGTTTAAACACCCTTTATTCATTTGTCTCATCGTATGTGATTTACCGTTACTAAGGATGCAAACCTTACTACCAATGAAAGATTGATTGCGTTTTATAAAAAAGAGCTTACTGCGTCTCATATTATAGACACAGCAAAAAAGCAAAAACACTACAAGACCAAGTGGTATAGAAAGATGGTAGAGCAGAGATTTCCTAGTGCGAGAAGATATACAAGAATAAAGGCTATTATATCTTCGACATACAGAAAGAGAAAATATACAGTTGGTACGCTTTCTCAACTTGGTATGAGAATATAGCTTTATGAAAAAAAACTTAATAGTTTAAAGTAATGTAATATCCTTTCTTATTTCCTGTTTCTTATCCATGTATGCAATTATAGCTTTGTGATGACATCAACGACTCGTTCAAGAAAACCAAGAAATTTTGGTAGATCGTATAGATGGTGAAGAGGGATCGTCATTTGATCTTTCTGAAGTATTGGCGACGTTTAGCGATACCGAAGATTCGGTAGTAGTAGGGACGCCTTATGTAAAATGAGCGAAAGTGACCTTGAAGGTAGTTGCTCATGAACAAGGAGAAAAACTACATATCGTAAAAATACAGAATAAGAAGAGATATCGTAGAAGAATTGGTTTTAGACCACAACAAACTGTTTTACTTATTCAAAAAATTACCCTGTAATGAGTACAGAAGATGTTATAGAGTTAGATGGTATAGTACTTGAAGTCCTCGTATGAGGGATGTATAGAGTACGCCTTCAAGATATGGATCTTGAAATTACTGCTTACGCAGCCGGAAAGATGAAGAAGTTTAATATTAAAATAATTCCAGGTGATATTGTTACTGTTCAGTTGAATGCGTATGAGCCGACCAAGGGACGTATCGTCTTTAGAAAAATTAACAAAGAGTAATATGTAATATCGTGATGATAGTGTAATGTGTATGCCTTCTCTTTTACTTGTTTTATGTGCGGATGAAAGTTAGATCTTCAGTAAAGAAAATGTGTAATAACTGTAAGTTGATTAAAAGAAAATGACGCTTGCGTATTATTTGTATTAATGGAAATCACAAGCAAAGACAAGGATAGTATGCATTATTGTACCTAATACATTTCTTTATATTTTTGTTTTGATAGTATGTTTAGACTTCAGTGACATGTGCTCGCAGATAAGAAACCAATCCGAATCGCTTTGACAGCGGTATACGGTATTGGTCGTAGTAAAGCAAAACAGATACTCGAAAAGTTGAAAATTCAGCACGATCTCAAAGTTGCTGCACTTACTGATGAGGATGAAAAAGCGATTAGTGAGGAGTTGAAGACTATGATACTCGAGAACGATCTGAGAAGACAAGTAGGTAATGATATCAAAAGATTGAAAGAAATTAAATGTTATAGAGGTATGAGACATAACTTATGACTACCAGTAAGAGGTCAGCAAACAAGAAGACATGCAAAAACAGCTAAAAAACTTCTTGGTAGAGCGAGAGTTAGACCAGTATTGAAGAAGTAATCTTTTGAAAAATGTATATAAAATAGTTTTTGTAACAAATTCTCTTATTTCTTAATTCTTATTCTCATGGCAAAACCAGCTGGAAAAAATGTAGCAAAAAAGAAGAAGTCTATAAAACTTCCTTTCGGTACATTATATGTAACCACCACATCTAATAATACGATAGTTACCCTTACAGATATGCAAGGAAACAAAGTATCTGGATGAGGAACAGGAATGGCTTGATTCAAAGGAGCGAAAGAAAGTACACCATACGCTGCCGAAGTCTTGACGCACAATATCGTAAAAGAAGCTAAAGAACAATTTGGTATGAAGCAAGTTCGTTTGGTAATGAGAGGGATCGGTCTAGGAAGAGATGGAGTATTCAAATGAATAAATAACGTGGGTGGTATTGATATCGTTTCTATCAAGGAAGATACAGGTATCCAGTTTGGTGGATGTCAAGGTATCAGACCAAAGAGAAACTAATTCTTTTGTATATACGGTTACTATACTATATTTCTTTATTCTTAATTTCAGTTTATGAGATACACAGGAGCAAAATTCAAACTTTGTAGAAGAGAAGGGGTGAATCTTTTCTGACCTATGAAGTATGATGTAAGAAAGAGAAGAAAACTTCCTGGACAGCATGGTGCAAATGCACCGAGATATTCAGAATACGGAAAACTGTTGAGAAATAAGCAAATGTTGAAAAGAATATATCAACTTTCTGAAAAACAGTTCAAGCGTTTGGTGACTGAGACAGCTGGTAAATACGCAAAAAACCATAATATCGGTCACGATAAAGCGGTGTTCCAATTTTTGGAAAGAAGACTTGATACTATCGTTCTTAGAGCTGGACTTGCACAAACCATCATGCAAGCGAGACAGATGGTAGTTCACGGACACATTACGTTAAATGCAAAAAAACATAATATTCCTTCGTATGCAGTAAGAGAGTGAGATGTTATCGAAGTGAAGAGTCGTTTGAAGGATAGTGCATTGTATCAGACATCACCGTTGCTTCATGGACAACACACGTTGCCATCATGGGTAAAGGTAGACAAGAGCAAGTTTCGTGTAGAAGTTGTTGGTATGCCAAACAATGAAGAAGTGAGTTTGCCAGTAGATGTCTTGAAGGTGATTGAGTTCTACGCTAGAGCGTAATCGTCGGGTTGCCGTCATTTTGTATATTTTATCTTCATTCTCACTCATGCTAGATATACAATCGTATATTTGATCTCCAAAAATTCTTGTAGAAGCCGTTGATGAGATAACCACTAAGTTTGTTATACAGTTCTTGCCAAGAGGTTTTGGACATACGTTAGGAAATGCTTTAAGAAGAGCTATTTTGTGATATAGTATTTGAGGTGCTATTACTTGATTGAAGATTAAATGAGTAATGCATGAATATCATGTCGTAGATGGCGT
>CAYLWY010000065.1:0-1213 GCA_964387665.1 uncultured Candidatus Peribacteria bacterium | reverse complement strand
TAAGATCTCGTGATGACAAAGACCCTGAAAATGGGAGTGATGTAAATTTGTTACTTATCGATAATGATTTCAAAGCAGTTCGTTATGTAAAATATGAAGTAGAAGAGGTGATTGACGACTTTATCGGAGGAAGCAAGGACAAGTTGATGATAGAAATACAGTCTGTGTCACCATTGTTGACTGGACAAGAGATTCTTTCGTTTGGTGGTGAAGTGGTCTCATCATATGCAAAACTCTTCATCTTCGAAGATGCGTATATAGACAGTTCACTTATGGTAGATTACTACGATATCGTAGATGCTCCTGAGGTAACAACCGAGAAAGTGCATGTGAAAACAATTCCTATAGATGCGTTGCCATTGAGTGAAAGAACAAGAAATGCACTTATCAAAAACGATATCTTGTATGTAGAAGATCTTGAGAAGAAGAGAAAATCAGAGCTTCTTACTATGAAAGGTATCGGTAAGAAGGCAGTAGATGAAATCGAAGCGTCATTGCAAAATATGAGTAAAAAACTTTCTGGATAATTCTTAATTTGTCTATTTCATATCTATATTATATCCCATGAGACATAAAAATAACAGAGTAACCAAACTAGCTCCAGGTGCACAAAAGTATAGTTTGTTGATGAGAAATCTTCTTACAAGCTTGGTGACCAACGGAAAGATGGTAACAACACAAAAAAGAGGAAAAGCACTCTGTGCTGAAGCAGACAGCTTCTTTGCACGTTTGGTTCGTTGGTCGACAAATGAAGATCAAGCAGCTGGACAAAGAGTAGTTATCGCGACTTTGAAACAAACGTTGTTCACCGAAGAAGCGGGTAAGAAGGTACTCAATGAGTTGCTTCCTGCATGGGCGGCAGCGAATAAGGTCTCTGGGTTTGCTCAATGCTTGAAAATGTGACCAAGAAAATGAGATGCTGCTGAAGAAGTACTTGTTCGTCTCGTTGCGTAGTACGATAGTTGGATATATACATTTAATTATTTCTTTTTGATTCTATGAAAACGACTTTACCAAAACACGAGCTAAAACATACAAACAAAGTATGGCATCTCATCGATGCATCTGGTATGACGCTAGGAAGATTGGCTACACAGATTGCTATGAAACTTCAAGGAAAGCATAAGCCATGGTACGCAGATATGCGAGATTGTGGTGATTATGTTGTAGTAACCAACGTAGAAAAGATCGTCGTCACAGGAAAGAAAACAAC
>CAYLWY010000064.1:0-6412 GCA_964387665.1 uncultured Candidatus Peribacteria bacterium | reverse complement strand
CACGGGTTCGATTCCCGTCGGTGGCTAATTTTATATTATTTTTTTCGTATGAAACTTTCTACTTTGTCACTTATGAGTACGCTCGTTCTCGCAAGTTTTCTCGTAGCAGGATGTGCTACACCAACAACACAAAATCCTACAGCTGACACACCAGCTGAAGAAGTAGTTCCTACTGAGCCAACTCCAACAGCTCCTAGTGAACAACCTACCGGAGACGTTGCTGCTGCTCCAGTTGAAGTTGCTTCTACAAAACAAGCAAACACAGAAACCTCGCTTCTCAACTGGCGTTCAAAAAAAGTATGAGGAGAACACTGGGGAACAGTAAAACTTAGCAACGGATCACTCGATTTCGATGCAAACAACAAGCTCGTAGGAGGAACATTTACTATCGACATGACTACTATCACGGTTGATGACACTGATAATGAGGGACTCTTGAATCATATCAAAAGTGATGACTTCTTTTCTGTAGAAACAAATCCAACTTCTACATTCACTATCACTAGTACAAAAGAACTCTCGCCAACAACGTATGAAGTAGCAGGAAATCTTACTATCAAGTGAATTACCAACCCAGTTACCTTCGTAGCTACGGTAGATGAAAGCATGACATTCACTGCTCCTATCACTATTGATAGAACACTTTGGGATATCAAATTCAGATCATTGAAATTCTTCTCTGATGTAGCAGATAAGGCTATCGAAGATACTATTACGTTCGATGTAGTACTTACTACCGTTCAGTAATCTATTCAAAGTAGATAAAAAAAAGGACTGGAATAATCTCCAGTCCTTTTTTGATTATCGCAATCGATAACCTTTCTATATTCCATGCCTCCCATGAATATATGATACAGGATTTGTCAAAGACTAAACAGTCGGAATGAACTATCCCATATATATGGACTACCTTTTTTTGGTCAATCTGCTTACTTTTTACCCAATAGATTCTACTAGATAAGCTTACGCTTATATAAGCATGCGATCACTACAACCGCTATTTTTGTTTTTGTTTTTGTTTTTATTGAGTTATAAGTCAGTTGCCTACCCCGATACATCGGGGGGAAAGAGAGGATCTCCCAAAAAGTAATCCAGTTTACGTTTTTATTTATAATGACCCCTGTTGTATCAACAAATATATTATACATACATCTTACTTTTTGTCAAAATTTAGCGTAGTTTATTTTTCGTCTGCATCAGAAAGTTGTTGCTGTTGTTGCTTCGCTTTAATGGCAAAAATTACGATCAGCACACCAAAGACCAACGCAAGCACAATCACTATAATAAGCACTACTCTCAACACCTTGCTCAAAACCGAAGACCCTTCTTTTGCAGTATCGTCAGCTTCTCAGTCATCTGGTAATTCACTATCTGTAATGAGTTCATCCTGTGTACCACAGGTCTTAGAAGGAAGTTCGTAATAATTTATTAAGGTACACAGACTTGTTCTGATATAGTTGAAGTCAATTTCATCGATATTTCATTTCGATCTCTCATCTGCAGCACGGTTTGCAATAGCATCCAACTGTTTTTTCATCTCCTCTTGGTTTCCTTCTGCACGTTCAAACTGTTCAAATAAAACACTTATCTCAGCTTTTACTGGATCTTGAAACCAGACGAGAATATTATTTTTTTCCGTTTCATAGACCGTTCATCCAAAAGCAGACTGTACGGTACTATCAGACAAGATCATGAGCAATGTTGCCAACGATTCCTTGTCTTCACTAGGAACTACATGAGGATACGTGCCCACAAGATCGCGGAGTTGTATGACTAGCGAACTTTTCTCTGGCGCATCACCCAGTGAAGATTTTAAGTTCACTAACATATCTCTATAATACCCTACGTAGACGTCAGACGATCACTGAGGAACATGAGCAATTAACTCATCAATTTGCTGTGCTGTTGATTCATATCCAGAGGGGATTCGTTCATCTTCAAGATCTAAAAAGTTGAACACCAAGCGTTCTTCTACCACTTTACCCTCTGCGACACGATATATTCTTCATTCTTGGGTTTTTTGTGTTGGCGTAAATGAGTGAACTGCTAACTCGTTACAACGAATATCATCATCGATAGTAGGATCTCCGTCTCCATCACTATCTGCTGTAATATCCATATCGACATAACAGTTTCTTTCATCTGCAAAGTACACGGTTCGCGTATTATCTATGCTTCTTCACAAAGACACTTCATATCATCACGATGTGGTCTGTATTGCTTCTGGGATGCTCAAGACAGCAAAACCAGCTTGTTCTGTAATAGTAAGTCTGTCTTTCTTTTCTAGTTCATTACCGTACGCATCAATTACTGATAAACGAGTAAGATACTCTCCATAGGTAGGATAGGTGTAGACAAAAACTTGCCCAGTAAAGAGCTGTTGATCTCACGATCACGTACACAATTGCATATCCATACACACGTGAAACTCTTCTACATCACCCACCGTTACATCTCTTACCAATACGGTACGATCATGAACTGCATACAATAGGCGAGGAGTAACTGCTTTCACCACGGTTACTGTTTCCGAAAGGGCAACTCAAGCACGATCTCTATAGTAAACAGCTACTTTTGGCGTATAGGTTCATGGTTTCACGTATGCATGAGTTATCGTCGTTTTTTTTGTCGTCTGGTCGTATATCCCATCACCATCAAAATCGTATTTAATAATTCTTGTTGCCTCGAAATCAGGTCTTTCAGAAGGAATAGATGCATGTACGGTGAACGTAACGTCTTCACCAGCTCTTACATTTACGGTATCTACTTTCAAAGAAACCAGTGGCTGATCTAACTGTAACTCTCCAGGAGGAAAGAAAACAATAGGTCACTTACCCAACACCTCTTCACTGCTTACTTTACCTCCATCATTATCCACTGCCTCGACAACAAAGGCATACTCAGTAGGAGATCACGGTTTTGGAATAACAAAGGTAACTGACGTAATAGCGGCTGGGGTTATTTTGAATCATTCTTTTCTTGTATCATCACTATTTGGATAATACCATCGTCTATAGTAAGAAATACTTCCATCTGGATCACGAGGTCACTGGATCATTGCCTTGACGACAATAGAAGAAAGGGAAATATCAAGCGCTAACGACTCATCAGATAAAGACGTCGTAGCAAGTCCCACACCAACCTGCTGTTGTTGTTGCTTGGCCTGAGGAAACTGCAGCGTAAGATTCTGCATAGTAGGAAGTGCATTGTGAACGTCAAACCAAATACGTTCTTGGGTAGATTTTCACGCATTTGCATCTTCTACCGTAATGTCCATCCACTGACAACCAAGTTCAGCAAACTTATAATTCAAGACCATCTTACTATATATTTCGTCATTTTGTGGATGAAACGACACACGAAGTCATCAGTTATCTCCCAAAATAGTACGAGATTCGGTAGCGTCTATGAGAAGTTGTTGATATCTATCTACTACATATGCTGCTACGGCTCACGAAGCAGTTTCACAACTCCCTGCAGGGGTAAGTTCTACGTTTCCTACAGACGACTTTACTACCCAAGCAACCAGTGGTGCATCTTTTTGTCAGGCAAACACCTGTCTAGTTAGCACATTTTCTTCTTGCTTATCATTCACTACACGCAACATCACTTTATATATTCACGCTTTAGCATAGGTATGCGTTGCTTTTGGCTCTTGTGTTTGTTGTTTTTTACCATCACCAAAATCTCGTTCATAAAAGACGACCGCTTTATTTGTTTTTGCAAAAAACGTTACCTCTGATCACCATGCACTTACCAAGGGGGTGACAATCATTTCTGGTCTCAGGGTAGAAACTACTTTTATCTCTTTCTCTATCTTGCGAGATTCACCAAATTTGTCGGTGACGGTAAGATGAGCCTTGTAGATACCTGGTTCATTCACCGTAATGACCACACTCTTACTCTCAGGATCAGTAGTATCCATCTTAATATTTTCTGGCGAACTAAATGTTCGCGCATACGTCAATGCATCTCAGCCATTACGCGTATCGTCATCAATAGTTCCTCATGCATCCAGTGTGAATCTTGAAGGATATTTCAACTCACTCGTTGGCGTGATCGTAAACGATGGTATTGGAGGCGTAGACCCTACCTGTATATCAAGCGTATCCGTACTCGTCGCACCGCCGACATCTGTCACGACAAGTTTTATCGTATACACACCTGGTACGAGAAACTGTTGTTTCAGTTCTTTTGCATCCAACAAACTAATCTGATTTCCTTGTGGATCAAACACTTGCCATTGATATTTCCTTACTTTCGAACTAATCGAATATGATGCAGAAGCATCAAACACAAACTGAGTAGATGTTGTTCACACCTCTGGTTTGACTTTTATTATGGCAACAGGGTCAGAAACAGATATTTGAAAGGTTTTGTTGATTTTATTGTTTTCATTGTCTGTTACTTCAAGTTTTATTTTGTATATTCACTGCTGAGGAAAAACATGGTTCAACTCTCTCGGTGTTCCATCTCATGACTGTTTAAAAAGATATCTCTGGTTATTCGTAATCTCTCGCACATGAGATACTATTGTTCTTGCTCAGTTTGGTCTGGTAGCACTCGCATCCAACAATACTTCTGCTGATCCGTTTTGCATACCCACCTTCATCAAACGTTCTGGAGATGCCTTTTTACCATTTACATACAAAACTATTTGTGCAGACTCTGGGGCAACATTGACTGAGACAGATTTTTCTCCATCAAAAATACCTTCTGTCTCTCGGTTTGCACTCCTTACCGTAAGATGAACGATATGATTACCAGGATCAGTAAACGTGTAGTTTATTACTGGTCATTTGCCGATAGGTCTATCGTTACCGAGCACATCCTTGAAATACCAGTAAAAGTAATCAGAGGGAATAGTGTCATTTGATGGGTCTACGCTTCCTCTTGCATCAAGTGTTACATTAAGTGGGGCAGGTCATTGCTGGGGCTTGACGCTAATTGCTGGTTTTACCGTATATTTTGTTTGTATTTGCTGAACAATTTGTCAGATAGGGGTGAAACATCTTTCTTTGAAAACGGTATATTTATAAGTAGTTACTTCAGAAGACAGATCTTTGGTAGTTAAGTCGCATTGTTTATAAATAACGTTATTGCTTGGACTTTTTGGAAAGTAAGGAAAAATAATCGCAAACAGTCTATTTAACTCAGCAAATGTTCCTGGAGAAACCTCGGATCAAATTCTTACTGCTGCTTCGATATTTTCTAGAATCTCAATCATCTGAGATCGTTTTCATTGGATTTTGTAATTTGGGTAAAATTGCTCCGATACATAACTCGTACCAAAACTCACCAAGGGAAACAAAAAACACAATAACAAACAACCTACTCTGCGCACCCACCTCAAGAAGTTCATTATCACATAAAAAAGTGAAAAGAGTCTATCTTAAGTGTATGGACAAAGAAAGAAAAATGCAAATTCTAGAGCGGAAAGTGAAGATACGCGGCCACACAGAAATCAGAGCTTGTAAGTTGTTTTTTTCCCCAACGATCAGGTAGCGTTGCGAATGGAATAACAAATGCTCCTCTTGCCTGCAAAGTTGCTTGTATCACCTCAGCAAAAAGCGGATGAGAAAAGAGTGGACAACAAACTACCAGTGGTGCTCCTTCCCTAAGAAATCAACCTACTCGCTCTGCAAGTGCAGTTGCGTAAAATCATAGTGAATCTAGAAGAAGTTTTTGGGCCACACTATTGCGTTGGAGTTCATCAAAATCACGAAAAAGGTACTTCTGTACTCATTGATCTTCTGTTGCTTCGAGAAGTACATGCAATCCTAGTGGTGCATATGCCAACTGATCGTACCAACCATCATCTATCTGACACAAAGAAATATGCTGATCTCATAAAATAAGTAACGTGTACGATGTGCGCTGCAATAAACCAACAAGCGAACGCATCAGTGGCAAGCTCCTCGGAGTAGTATGTATATCAGATAGCATACTTCCGTAGGCGTGACGTAACGTGAGTATTGTTTCTGGAGTAAGTGCATACATATACCATGTTCGGGACAATTTTCACGATTTACCCAACACATGCTTTATCGACGACTCTCAAAATTCTTCCTGCGTACAGGGAACTATATTCATCCGCACTGGATCACATCAGTAATCAGAAACAAGAAGTTCTTTTTTTTCCTGCAGAAGTTGTTTGTATACAGCAATCGTCAATGGATAGTCAGATGCATACTCCATTTTTATAGTATGAAAAATATATGCCGATTCAGGCAAAAGGAGATGGTGATCTGATTCTTGTTTATACTCACGCACCACTTCAGACAATGAACACAAATACGTTTTTTTGGCAGACATTTCAGAAATCGATGATCCTACACGATATGCAGCAATGGTTTGAAGATCGATATCGAGAAGAAGCATCACTTACGAGCTAAGAAAAATAAAAAAGTCG
>CAYLWY010000063.1:2660-6626 GCA_964387665.1 uncultured Candidatus Peribacteria bacterium | reverse complement strand
GTAATCTTCTCTTTGATGATTCGAAAGTCTACCAGGCAAGAGAGTTATTCGAGACCTGTTATTTGCCGAATTTAGTTTATAAACTAGTATGAGGTAATACTTCTT
The DNA here is from genome assembly GCA_964387665.1 of uncultured Candidatus Peribacteria bacterium. GTDB lineage: Bacteria > Patescibacteriota > Gracilibacteria > Absconditabacterales > Absconditicoccaceae > CAYLWY01. The sequence goes on along the minus strand of CAYLWY010000063.1, from coordinate 6,521 downwards.
GACCTATGGCATGATGTAATTTTACAACATTTCAAAGTAAAAAGTGAGCCACATTAAACTTTATGAAATCACAGCTTTTGAACTATTTTATTTCATTTTTAGATTCTGTTTCTTACGATTTAGAAACATGTCAGTCTTGACAACCTTGTACTTCAGATGTAGAAAAATTTATTGATTCATTGCCGAACAAACCAGTAAATAACGACGGCAATCAGAATTTTACTGCACAATCTATTATTTTCTTGAGAGAAGTAACTTATGGAGGACCGTTGACTTGGAGCGTTACTGCATCTGCAATGGAATATATAGATAGTCGTGGTAAGGTACTACCTCTATGGATGGTACCAAATCCTCTAGGAGGAACACATACAGTTGATCTCAGTAATGTACAAACACGGAGAAATATGGTTGATTACTTGTCGAGATATGTAGAGCCAATCAAGCAGCAATTCTTAAGTTTTCCGTCTAGAGATATAATAGCCGTTACAAATACTTTGTGAAATGCTGCACCAGCTTTACAAATAAATGAAACCAATTCTTTATTTTGAAAACTTAGAAACATTTGGTGAGGAAACTATACTAATGCTTTTAACTTCCCGTCTAAGTTTCAAAAAAATACATGTGAGTATTGCGCTCCATTTGATTCAACGCAGTGTAAATGATGAAGTTATAATTACTTCATTTGTTCTCCTGATATGAAATTTTTGTTAGAAAACCGTAGTAGTGCTGTCAGTGAAAATGAAATAAGAAAAGAACAAGTAGTTGAATGATCTTCAGTTGTTATTTTATCAAATCCAACCATCTGGACTGACTTGCCGCCTGGAGCGAAAGATTTCTTGAATTCATTAAGCATTATTCCAAAATAGTTGATCTTGAATTTTGTATAAAAATAGTTAGCTTGTCATTATATATATTTTACTTATTTCATTCTTTCTATGAATAGAAGGTGAGTAAATAAAATTACTGGAACAAATATTGTTTCGCCATTAAAGAATTGATTGTATACTAACTCTGTAAGAAATCTAGTATTTGCACTCTTGTTATTTGCATACTGAGGTAATGAGGCACGTGCACAAGCAAATGGTATTCAATTTTTGGACAGTTTAATTCAAGCGTGAATAGATGTAAACACTAGTGCTAGTGTTGTTCTAGGTAGCGAATCAAGCTGAGATTGATGGTTACTTGGCGTGTATGAAAATGCACAGTGAAACCCTGCAAATAATACTGAAGTAACCATAACAACTACTTCTTGACAGGTCTTTCATTTATTTGCAGATGGATCATGAGATGGAAATTTTTATTTTGTTGTGTGAGGAGAAACGGTTTCGGTTAGATGATCTTCTATGTTAGGAAGCGAAAATTGTCCAGAAAAGTATCCAGATTTTATCTCTTTGGCAAACACTACTACAGGAGCTACTGCTGAATGAGAGCTTTGTGTCTGATCTACAGTATTAAGTCTCGATTTTGATGATGCATATGCTACTCAGTTAGAAAAAGGTAGTGATAGATTTCATCTATTCTTTCATGCGTATAACCTTCGCAATACGTGAAAAATTCATGTAAGAGCAAGTAGTACACCGTTCAATGCGGAGACTGATGACGCTAGAACATTTTGACATACGTTATACACCATTGCTGGTCCAGAGTCATGAAATGCACCTGAATTTACGTTCAACAAAGTAGTACATTTTGATATGGATGCACTTAGAGTTGTTGACGGAGACAATGACTGACGTGTGTATTTGACGTTTGTAGAAGAAGAATGAGTGGTGTGAGATAATGCTGGAACATTTAATGTGTACGAAAAGTTAGATGTGTTATCATATGATTTTGATTTCGGTTCTCCTACTGTTTCTCCAAACCCAATATCTCAACGTGAGGGTATACAGTATACGGTCCCTTCTGCTTTTAAGGATTGATGTATTATAGAACTGATAAATAATTCATGACAAGTGAAACATACTTGGGAACATCAGAAATGATGAGGTGGTAACCTCTCGATTACAAACCATGTACCTGGCTGAGTATATTTTATGAAGTTTATCTCACCATTTTGAAAAGTGGAAATAGTAAAAGTGGTAGTGATGTGATAAAAATGTGATTCTCTGAAAAAAATAAAAGCTGCTCTGAGTATTCAGGCAGTTTTTTTTGAATACAAAAAATGCCGGCTGTCTGGAAAACAGACGCCGGCACCGCTAAAAAATAAGTTTCATTACATTTTGACGAACTTTGAGGTAAATACCTCTTTGTCCGTCGTCAGTCTTAGTATATATGTCCCAGGCATAAATCCTGAGACGTCAACTTCAGTAGTAGTCGCTGGCTTTGCAAACTGCATTACCAACTTCCCACTTAGGTCAAAGATAAGAATTTCTTTAACATTCATGGGCGTCTCGATATTCAGTACGTCATTCGCTGGGTTGGGGTAGAGCCGAAACCCAGCTTTTTCCAGACTTGTCGTCGTTACAGTCGTAGTAGCTCGGTCATCGGTCGCATTGTCGTCGGTCGCAGTAGCCGCGCTCGTCGTCCCTCCATTTCCAGGAGGCGCTATCAAGCACGTCGGGCATCCGATGATGCCCGTTGCAATTGCTGTACATCCAGTGTTTAGGTCGGTAACCGTGACCGAAATGGAGCCAATACACAATCCATTGGTCCATTGGTTCGTATCGCCGTTACTCCAATTGAACGAGTAATTTCCGCTTCCGTTTTGAGGGTCAACTTTCGCTTCCCCATCACACGTAGACGGATCGCTTGCTGCCTGTGTATACATCGTAGCCGTAAATGTCGCACAATTCGCCGTCGTTGGACAGTCGTCGTCGATGGTGACGACTTGGCTATTGGAACAGCCATTCGGGTCAGTCACCGTGACGGTATAGTCGCCGGCGCAAAGACCGTTGACCTGCCACCAGTTGCTGATGATATTGCCATTCGCATCCGTCCACTGGACCTTCCACCCAATTAGGTTTTGATTCACCGCAGTGACCCAACCCCACCAGGGGTTCCATTGCCAGATAATTGGCGATACTGCAGACTGGTTGATAGCAACCCATGAAACACCTGCTCTTCCTTGACACAATCCACATGGCGTGTTAATTTGCCATGTGCCAAAGAACGGGCCGCCGATGCAAGGTGGGTTACACCCTTCATCGATTTGCCCGTTGCAGTTGTTGTCGAGGCCATCACAGACCTCAACTGCACCAGGGAAAACAGCTGGATCGTTGTCATCGCAGTCGCCTGTAACTTGAACCCAGCCCAGAGGTGGGGTGTTACAGAAGGTTTGCGAAATAACTCCTCCCCATCCGTCTCCATCTTGGTCGAGCCAGTACTGGATTCCTTGCGGACCAGCTGCGATGGAAATGTACATCACCGCAGTACAGCCATGAGTGAAGTCGTATGCCTTGACGACATAGACTCCAGCACACAAGTTGCTTGCCGTTGGTCCTACATTTCCGTTGGACCATTTGATGACAAAGTTACCAGAACCTCCCGTAACACTGACTGTCGCAGAACCGTCGCAGGCTCCGCTACAGGTTTCATCAGAGGATGAAACGAGTGTCAGTGAGAAAGTGGAGCAGGGGTTGCAGTTGTTAACAGTAACCGTGTGAGTGTCAGTGCCTTCACATCCGTTGGCATCCGTTACGGTGACCGTGTAGGTGGTGGTATTAGCCGGGGTGAACGTTGCCGTTTGTCCCGAACCGCCACTGTTGGACCACGTATAGGTGTTGTAGCCGCTTCCGGCATCGAGGGTTACAGAGTTGCCACTGCAGACCGACGACGGGCCGGAGATAGTCGGAGTAGGACCGTTCGATACAGTAACCGTGTGAGTGTCAGTGCCTTCACATCCGTTGGCATCCGTTACGGTGA
>CAYLWY010000063.1:0-2560 GCA_964387665.1 uncultured Candidatus Peribacteria bacterium | reverse complement strand
GGTTACAGAGTTGCCACTGCAGACCGACGACGGGCCGGAGATAGTCGGAGTAGGAGGAACGCACCCTTCAGCCCATATGCAAAGATTAATGTCGCCCTCACCTTGGCTTACTTGTGTTCCGATTCGAATCCAGTACCAACTGCTTTCTTGCAATCCACTGAATACTTCGGGTACTCCACCGTCAATAAAATCACAGTAAACACTTGCACCTCCGCAAGCGTCAAACAACTGCACCTTACCAACAGTAAAGAAACTGCTATTTTCAAGCGTAACTTCTGTTGCACCTGCTGGGGTAAAAAATTTGTACCATGTGTCCTTGTAGCTACCATTCATGCAGCTATTGGACATTGATGATGTAGCCCCCACAGTGGAGTACCCACCACTAGGGTTGCAGCTGCCATTTTCCACGGCTAGAACAATTGCTCCACTGCAGTCATTGTTTGAAGGCTGAGCCATCAATGCGGGTGGTCCCCACCCGACTGACAAGACAAAGGCAACTATTACCCTCATCAGCGTCAGATTTTTTTTAAAGTTGTTAAACTTGCACATAATTGATTTCTTTTTTTTGCCCAATTACCCTTAGGTGTCGGGATATTTGCAATATTGCTGCCTATTGTTTTAGACTCCCCGAACAGACGCAAGGGAGTTATGTCGTCTACGGGGGAGGTTCTCTCCCCCGAGAAGGAATCCCCGACGACATAGCGGGATTCCTTCTTTTAACTTGTTTTGCCATGTCGTTATGATTTTGTTGATTAATTTTTATTTTTGATTGAGAAGACAAACCATACATTTTGTATGACTTCGTCTCAGACCTGTTAAAGATCTGCCATTTTCCGAACAAGGAAAATGGCCTCAATCATATCTATAGTCCAATTCACGACTAAGTCAATAAAATCGCTACTGTTTGCTGATATATCTTAGTATGCAAAAGGGTTACACATCATCTTGCATTACCTATAAACAATGTCTTGATTTTTCTATCGATAATTTGTAATTGACAAATATTTTTTCGATGAGATTCTTTTTTATCGAGATGCTAATTTTTTCTCATTTTTTCATTTCGTAACTTCATTTTTCTCCACGTAAAACATAGTCACAAATAGTTGACAAATACGTATTTCTTGCTTTTTTTGTAAAAAATGTCTATAGTTTTAACGAATAGGAAATTGTAAACTTTTTGTTGAGATTTCTTCTTCTTAATTCTGCTTCTATGCGATCACCTATTCGTCGAAAAAGATCGCGAAGCGACTTTTTTAGTAAGAAAACTTTTTTAGATATCTTTCTATGATGAAGAAGCTAAAAAAAGCTCTAGGAGCACTATTGTTAGCTATATATATACTATGATGAGGTGCGTTTGCACAATCCGAACCACCTACCTGTGAAGATGTGTGTAGTGATCCTGCATTAAACGTCTCCTATGAAGAGTGTATATCGCTCGTGACGCTATATGTACTGAATGGAGGGTCATGACGAACACATCAAGACAACCGAACAACTGTTCCAGACGTTTCTACGCGATGGTGAGTAGTCCTCAGCACATGAGCACAGTTGCCTAGACAGGTGAGAGAACTGGTGCTTCCTGCAAATGGTCTCACTGGTGATCTTACTTCTGCCTTAGCAGGACTTACTTTTTTGGAACGTCTTGACGTGCAAGGCAATGAACTTACTTCACTTCCAGCTTCTCTGTCAATATTTTCCCAGCTTGAAGAACTCATCATCGCACATAATAAGATAAGCAGTTTGCCAGACATCTTTCAGAACCGATGAGCTCTTGATCTTCTTCGTGGAGAAGGGAATCAACTTACTGAACTTCCAGCATCTCTGGGAAATCTCTATGAGCTGGATCTGCTGGATGTCAGTGACAACGCGTTGACGAGTTTGCCGCTCTCGATCTGATCGTTGGACGACTTGGATATCTTGAAAGTTGCTCGCAATCAGCTCACCGTCTTACCAAACCCTATTAGTGATCTGGATCAGCTCTCACTTCTCGATGCTCAGGGAAATATGCTTACGGTCTGGCCTGAACAGATAGAACAGCTGACGACCCTAGAATCGTTACAATTGCAAAATAATACATTCACGACCGTCCCAGGTGCTGTTTTTTCATTGCCTTCATTACATTATCTCAACTTGAGAAATAACCTCGTTACTGAGCTGCCTACTTGACGAGTCTGATCAGATGCATTGCAGATAGTAGATTTGTGATCAAATCGTCTGACCTTTCTTCCAGATGAGTTCTCGACACTACATGCATTGACGCAGTTGTATCTCCATGAAAATAAACTTACTACCTTTCCAGAATCGCTATTTGCTCTCTGAAATCTCCAACTCCTTGGACTCGCGTTTAATCACTTGGCATGATCTTTGCCGACTGCTTTTGGACAACTTACTTTGTTGTCTTATCTTGACGTTTCACACAATCTCTTGGATCATACACAACAGGGTGAAGCTACTCTTCCTGAATCACTTGAAGAGCGAACATCTCGTCCATGATTTATTTTTCAGCCGATGCGAACCGCCGCTCGCGCCGCGCCCGGCTCCGTCGCGCCCGCGTCGACGA
>CAYLWY010000062.1:4344-6820 GCA_964387665.1 uncultured Candidatus Peribacteria bacterium | reverse complement strand
AACGTTTAGGTATTATTCAGAGGTTCCTTAACGACTAAACGCAGTATAAGAATGTAGAAATTTCTATACACTAAAAAAAAAGCACGAACATAACGCTCGCACTTTTTATATGTCTCTGTATTTTTTACGAATAAATATCTTGAAATACTTGATGAATAATGAGCATGAAAAGTAAGATCAGAATTCAGATAATAAAAACCGCCTTGACAATACTAGTTGCCTCTGTTGTTCTTTCATCATCTCATGAGGCAGTCACCATGATATATCATGCATACAACAACGCAAGTACGAAACAGATGCCGATCACATAGGTAAGAAATTTACTTGCTTGAACGATAAAGTCGACTGCTTTGTTTTTGAAGTCACCACTGAGTGCAATATAGTACAAATAGTCAATAATTTTTATAAACACAAGAGCGAGAAGTACGTTGATGAGTCATTGTCTCGCTGCAGTTATTTTTTCTTCTTCTCAGACAGCACTTACGATCTGAAATCCATACCAGACAATGAAAAACACAGCTACAAAGAAAGCAATTGCTTTGAGTACACTCAGTACGACAACCGCTAGATCGTTTGCCTTATCAACCACTGCATTTCACGTATCGCTATCGTAGATACCGTCTATACTTCACACACTGAGCAGTTTCGTCAAAATCCACCATGCTAGAAAGAAAACAGCAGCTCAGAGCAGTATATACAGTAAGCTCAACCTCGCTCTCTTCAATCACTCTGGATCGTCAGCATTCAAAATAAACTGAAATCAAGCCCAGACCAAGAGTGCAAAAAATACCGCTACAGCAAGTGTTCTAATAAATGACCAAATCTGTCCTCCACTTACTCCATCATCTGAAGGGTAAAACAGTGCTTTTATATTATCTATAATCCTATTGTTATCCTTTACGTTAAAGGTATATGCTTTTTCATCACCATTTCATCACTTCTGTAACAATGGATTTGCATAATCAGACAAAAAATCAGCTCCCTGTGTAGGTACAGGAGACCAGACAAAAACGCCTACTCAAAATATGAGTCACAAACACCAAAGCGATATTCTTGATAAGCACTGGAAACCTATACGCATTGAGTTCACTAAAATATAAAGCAGATTATTTCAACTGTTTCACTACCTCTTTAGCAATTTCTTTTTCTGTACTTTCTTTTCCATCAAGTCATCACAATCCACTAAACGAGTTGTCAGGCAAGTAAATAATAAAAACACCAACCACAATAGCCAAAACATTCTGTATCAGAGGATCTCATGGAAAGAAATAGAGATCTACAAGATCCCACATACCTTTCCACACAAAGACCACTCCTATACACATAACCACATTTGGTATAAATGTAGGATCTCGATTAAAACTTAATCATTTAAACAAACGGTGAAATAACTTTCTTACCTTATGAAAAGCATGAACGTGATCTGACATACCTGTAATAAACAGAAAAATAAAAAGGACACTAATCCACAAAAACGTCGTAGTAAATAGCAAGGATTATCTTGAGCACAAAGTAGAATCAGGTCACCAAGACGATACCTGTAGCTATATAGATTATTCTTGTTTTCACTTTACTTGCTTCATCAGGACTCATAGGAGAAATGACCAACATAAGTCCATTGTAAATAATTAACGTCACCGCACCTGCAAGAGCAAGGTATGCTGCCCACTGGAGGTAGAAAGAGATATTTTGTCTAACACTTTCGAGAGTTCACGAGAGTTTATGCTCTGAGCCAAATATTTGTGTATTGGTCGTCCCATCTAGCTTGGTGACAATAATTTCACTACCCTTATGCAATTCACCATTTGCCCCTCATACTATATCGTCCAGAATAGCATCTGGTTTTGAATCTTTGTACTCATCCCAGGTACTCGCCATAACCAGCCCACACAATCATCACAGCAAACAGGTAACGATAAGATAATAAAGCACTCTCATTCATTTTGCAAAAAGCTAAAGAATACATATATTGTAACAAAGACTAAGAAAAATAGCAAATTTTCTCGTTTTAGATTTCCTTTTTTCGTATGCGTCGAAAACAAATCGTTATTTTCGCACTCATCACGTGAGGAGTGATTTACCTGTTTACTCTTTGAGAAGTCAGCGTACGTTCATGAACCTTACAAACAACACAAAATCACCAAATAAACACAGTTTCAATCTCAGAACAACTCACTTGAAGATTATTTATCTCACCGTGATGATCACACGATGCACTTCTAGACGCACTAGGCAGAGCGAAATATACTATCGACATACGATGATACCAAATAACCGACAAGCAACTTATTCAGCTACTCAAAAACAAAGCAAAGTCAGGTGTAAAAGTACGTATCATTCTAGAAAACAGTATGCACGGTAACGAAACAAAAGATCGACTCTCGTTTTACCAGCAAACCAAAGACTCTGGTATTGAGGTAAAAAGCGATGAGTGATTAGGAACAAACTATGTACATGCAAAAACCTTTATCATCGA
>CAYLWY010000062.1:0-4244 GCA_964387665.1 uncultured Candidatus Peribacteria bacterium | reverse complement strand
ACAACACGTATAGATATCCAAGCACAATATCTCGAAGATCAAGAACTAATTGACCTTTTACGTGAAAAAATTACGCAGTGAGTTACCGTTCGTCTCATTTTCGGTAAATACCAAGAAGACATACTACCCGAAGAACTCAAGCAAGTCAGTCGTTTGCAATCAGACCCAAATGTCCATGCCAAAAACATACTCATAGATGGCAAAGAAATGTATATCTGAAGTATGAACTTGAGTGCAAATGCAATGGACAACAATAGAGAAATAGGAGTACTCACTACAGATCGTTATGCCATAGCTTCGTTTGTAGAGCAATTCGATACAGACCGGGCTACGAAAGCAGTTCCTTATAAATAACATCTCGCTATGTCCTTTCAAAAAAAGATTCTCGATCGATATACACTCCACAAAAGACTTCTTCCACGAAGAGACACCTTTGACCAATACAAAGTACTCGTAAGTGAAACGATGCTCCAACAAACCCAAGTGGAAAGAGTTATTCCAAAGTTCAACGCTTTTATGCATACCTTTCCTACACTCGATTCGTTAGCCCAAGCGCCAAAAGAACTTCTCCTTCGTCATCGGTCTGGATTGTGATTCAATAGCAGAGCTCTTCGTCTGCAAGCATGTGCAAAGCAACTTCTCGAGCAGCATGGATGAGTCCTTCCTCATGATAGAGAAATCCTGCAAACGTTGCCTGGTATTTGACCATATACCTCGTGAGCACTGCTCGCCTTCACCTATAACCTTCCAGTACCAGTAATCGATACCAACATCAGGAGAATATTTATTCATGAACTCCACTTGCCAGAAGATATCTCGACTATACAACTCGAACAAGTAGCCATACAACATATTCCTGAATGAGGTGCAAACGACTGGTATAACGCATTGATGGACTACGGATCATCGGTTCTTACCAGCAAAAAAACTGGTATCAAACCTATCTCAAAGCAGTCACGCTTTGTATGATCTCGTAGACAGATAAGAGGAAAAATCCTCAAACATCTGCTCAATCATTGACCTACCGCAACAACTGTTTTAGCAAACCTCTACCCCCACGACGCATTTGATGAGATAGTAGAGCAAATGCGCACCGAGCATTTGGTAGTGAACAAAAAAAGTATCTTGTATATCGAATAATTTTTTGCTTTTTGCAAAATAGATCAGTATTCTTAGGAGAGAGATATTTTTACCTCACGCTAAGAAGATGTACGCTCACGCAGCAGAACCAGATGCAGGTATAGAATTGAATCCTACATGCGTAGGAAATGGTAGTTGTAAACTACAAATCTATGAAACACTCCAAATCAGGACGGATACTGAATGACAAAACACGCCAAAAAATTTCGTGCAAGATATATTTTTGTGAGCAACATTTTTCATAGGAACATTAGCTACTTTTGGTCTTGTTATCTCAGGTATGATGATGGTGTTTGGATGAGCTAGTGAAGGTATGTACGAAAAGGGGAAAAAATGATTTCAATATTCCATAGCTGGCGTTTTGCTTGTCCTCCTGAGTTATGTTATCATCAGAGCCGTCCAGTATGTCGCTCAAGGAAAACAATAGACACTTGCATACACACCAAAGATAACTACCTTGGGAGGTAGTTTTTCAGTTTGTATACAGAGAGAAAATACACGTTAAATTTAGTATATACAAATATGTGTTTTCTACGTAGGAAATAGCTGTTTGCCTTGAATTCGTACGTTCTGTTTTTACATGCAATTTACTATATATGTTGCTCAATATTTCATCCGACCAAATTGGTGCATTCGTCCAGTGAACTACGCATATACTTCCCTATCAGGACATAGAAAGAAATGTTTGACCATGGTTAATTGAGCTCATAGACCAATATAGCGTACAAAAACTATTCGTACTCAATGGTCCATGAAGTTTTACTACGCTAAGAGTATGTTGTCTAGCAATCAATCTCATCAAACAACACACTTCTCTAACCATCTTCTCGACAAATAAGCCGACTCTCTTTCATCGACTAGGCACTACCACTGATTTCCCAAAACATATCGCTCTAACGATCTGACAAAAAAAGAACTGTCGGCTCTATGATTGTATCACAAAAAAAGAACAAAAAATCAGTTTTCTCGAACGACAAGATATGGATAATGTTTTGATAGATCCACTTATAGACAATGTGTTGATCTGATGAGAAACATATGCTCACAGACAGCTACACTTCCAGCGAAACGATCAACAGCAACTCATGATTGCTACACTACAAAAGAGTTGGCTGATTGATCTCACTGCGTCGTATCGAGAAGAAAAAGATCTGCTTCATCCCGACTATCTCATCGATCCTACGATGGGGTAGACTCATTTGAAAATTGTGCACGACCGATATGCTGTATCTCCTCCCTTGATCGCTGCTTGTTCAAGAATAATTTCATATTCTCGATAAGCACCGACAGTTGTTTGTCCGTCGTTAGTACTCATAAAGATGAACAAAGAGAGGAAGAAGTTGTTTCACACGGAATAGTTGGGGGACAAACAATCTCATCACTTCCTCACTGAGCGTATCAGAACACAGGCACTCATAGACATACCGCCTCCATAGTCGCTATACCACAGCTCTCTTTTGCAAGGTTGATGAGTCATCTCGCGTGTTTGACGATTTCAATCTTTTCTTCGACATCAGTCACCTGTCAGACAAAGGTAATAGTAGGTCACGCTATTGATTTCAGATAGTCTTCATCTGGTCAGCTTCAGAGGATGAGCAAGGGTAATTGCATCGTATTGCACATCTCTATGATCACGTCTACCTCTCTGATAAATCTTACTAACCTCCCCACATACACGAAGTAGTCACGAGGTACCGTAACCACAGGCGACGAAAAGAAACGGGTGTCCAATGGCGGATACCACACACGAGCATCTATACTATAGTATGTTTGTGCACAGCTAGCAGTATATCTACTATTTGCATACACTGTCTCATACAGACGGCTTTTCTTATCTCGTGGACGAAGGTATGAGGTAGCAAACTGGAAGAGCATTTTTTTCAGTCATGAGAGTTTCTGCATATATTCGCTATAATTTTCCCAGATATACTGCATAGGACTATGGAGATACAACGTCGTAGGTATCTCTCGTCAGGAAATTGGTACGAGATTTTTTGCAGCCGCAAATGAAGAAATAACAAGACGGTCAGGTGTAGCTTGTTGTATCTTTCTTCTTAATAATCGACACAAGAGTGGATAGAAAAAAAGCAAATTACGATAATCAAATAGCCAGCGCATCGGATACCATCACGATCTCGCTCAGTAAACAAACAAACGGTTTATTCGATGAGGAAGTGCAGTAACAATCGGAATCTGTCTCCCACCGACAGCAAAGGTTTCATGCGTACTATACAATACATAGATACGAGTTGTTTCGTTATGACCAAAATGGTTAATCAACGTACGTAACATCGACTCAGCTCATCACAAAAAAACTATTCGATCATGTGCATAAACCGTCACCAGAAAGCGAAATAATTAAAATTTATATTGTATGAATGATATGTTTTCATTATTGCTTTGCAAACGTTTTTGTGTATACTTGACGTGTTATAGTAAAAGGATTTTAAATTTAGGAGAATTTATTTTGTTAAAATCCTTTTCCTAAGTAGTAAATTCACTATTTGTATATACTAATTTTAAAATGAATTTACTATATACTTTATCTGCATATCCTGTATGGCTGAGGATAATTGAGCACCGAAAAAAGAACCAAAGAACACTGCATCAAACAAAGCAAAACTTGCCTACGATACTATAGGAAAGAATTTTTCAGCGAAATTACTAGCATTTATAGAAGAGCAAAAGAATCAATGAAAAATTATCCCAAAAAATAAAAACGAGCTGATAGCACTGTTTTTTCAAGAAATCAGAAAGAAAGATGTTGCTCTCGTACAAGAATATGAATCCTACTTGGTTCATATTTCTGGGCAAACCAATATCGACACCATTACGTTCGAGGATCTGAAAGACCTTCCTCTAGGCAGAGAAGGAAGACTTAGCGAACTGTTTGCTACATGGCAAGCAGAAAATTTTGAAGCGAACAAACAAGAGACTGTCTTTTCGATACGAAAAAATCATTACACAGCTGCAATTGCAAAAACAAACGACAGAAATTTGCAGGAAAAGTGGAAAGAGCTTTGTGCATGACGTTTTTGAAAAGACTGAATGAAAAAACTTGTACGTAACAGACAACTCCTTCCTCTACTCCAGAAGCTTTTTGA
>CAYLWY010000061.1:0-6870 GCA_964387665.1 uncultured Candidatus Peribacteria bacterium | reverse complement strand
TACCAGTGAATAGTAAATAATGTCAATCTGGGACTTAGTGAGGTAGAGATTATCTGATGTGACATTACTGATCCTACGTGTACTGATGTCTACCATTATAAGGACTTCTGAGGAATTGCGCTGGGTACGCTGTATGGACATGTGTTTTGACATATCCACTGTGATTGTAATCCAGAGCAAGTATGTGGCATCTGTGGTGATGGGGTAAGAGATGCTTCAAAGTGAGAAGTGTGTGATGAAGGTAGCTATTGTGACGATTGGAATGGAGTCAGCGGAACGAATTGTACTTGAGATCCAAATATCTGTGCTGCACAAGGAAAATGAGAGTGTAGACCTCGTTATATGGATGGATGTACACCTACTTGTCAGGCGTATAGTTGTGGAGACTGATTGACTCAATTTGCAGATGCATCATGTGTACAGACGAATGCGTTCACATGAGCTGCTTGTGCAAATATTCATGACTGTCCATATGGTAGCTACTGTGCGTGAATCATGAGTGGTGGAAGTATTGTTTCACAAATATGTCTTGAGAGAAATGAATTGTCGACATGTGGTGGTAATACAGAAACCTGTGATGACGGTAATAATCTAGCAGGAGATGGCTGTAATGCTACATGTCAACTTGAATGATGTGGAGATGGCTACTTGGATTTTGATGGTGTAGATGATATATTCTGAACGAGTGATGATGAAGAATGTGATGATAACAATCTAGTAAGTGGTGATGGATGTGGAACAACCTGTAGAGCAGAAAATAGATGTGGTGATCTATACGTTGATCCAGATGGTAAAAATAACGTCCTAGGTGACTATGATGATGAAACGTGTGATGAAGGTAGTTATTGTGATGCATTGGCTACGGTTGCATGTACTTCTTCTGCTCAGTGTGTCGGATTGTGATATCCACCAGATTCATGTCAGCCACGTGCTAAAAACGGATGTACCGCTAGCTGTAACTATGGGGTGTGTGGTGACCAGATAGTTGATAGTGATGGTGCAAACAATGTGACTTGAGATAGTGATGATGAAGTATGTGATCCATGAAGTTATTGTCCAAATGGAGTACCATGTAACCACAATCCAGGTCTTTGTCCTGGACAATGTCTACCTGCATGGACACCTACCTGTACGTCAGATTGTTCGTTACCATATTGTGGAGATTGATATGTAGATCTGGATGGTTTGGACAATAATATAAATACACTTGATGACAATGAAGAGTGTGATGACGGAAATAACCTTGCGTGAGATAACTGTAGTGAAACATGTCTTATAGAAATCGATCCTTTGATCTGTCCATCTGGATTTAACTGTCCAGCGTGATATACATCACAACGAAGTGCTCAGGCTCAGTCATACTATTGCGTACTCTTAGAATACACATGAGCGGTATCGAATGTATGAGTGTGTGGAAACAGTCTAGGGGCGTGTAATGTATGAACTGCATGAAATATAAACGACACATCCTGTGGGACAAACGATACATGGGAATGTGCAAACATCCCTAGTGTGTGAACAGTAAGTTGTAGTGTTGCTGATCCATGTGGACCTCCTGCATGTCCGTGGATTTATACAGGTGGAAATATTAATTGTGCTGGAAGTACAGCTACCTATAATTCTGGAAATAACACTGTTGCGTTAAATGCTTTATCTTGTGTGAACTCTCCTACGACGACTGCTGATAAATATGCGTATGCATCTTTTAATCATTGCTGAACAGGTGTGTTTATTGCACATATTAGTAGCTTGACGTGAGATAATGCATTTCCTGGTATTAGTATTCGTGAGTCAACTGCTCCATGAAGTAAGATGTTTGGTATAGAAAAATACCCTGACTTACAATTTCCTAATCGTATTTCTCGTACAGGAGATAATAACAATAGAGTTAGTGCACTATTATGAATGCCCACACCAGCTAGACCATGGATTAAGATAGAAACAACTGACTTCGATCAAGCAGTAGCATACGATAGTATAGATTGAACTACTTCATGGAGACTTGTGTGAGCAATTGATATTTCGATGTTTGGTAGCTGTTTAGAGTACGGACTTACATTGGCTTCGTTTGGTAATAACCAAAATGCTACAGTTATATTCGATAATGTGTCATTTAATTGATCGTCTAATTTGTGTTGACCTTAATATATCTACTATGATGATTTATATTATAGAGTCACTAATAAAAATTTGACCCTTTCTTTATCACTGAGTATAGTTATGCAGATAAACTTTTTTGTCTCTCCTCTCTCCCTATGAATCCATTTTCTTTATCACGTCACTTTGGTTTAAAGACACTTGTTTTTTTCGTATGTAGCATCGGTTTTTTCTGATCAAGTGCCTTTGCCTTGCCTTTGTGAGCTACGTGTGAAACACAAAACTGTGATGCCTGACTGGTTTGTAAAAATAGTAATGGACAAAATGTCCCACCAGGTGCTGGTCCATGATCGTGTGTGGTAAACTGTGACAACGATAATTTCTGTGATAGTGGAGAGACCGTGCAGTATTGTACTGATTGTCACTGTGGTAATGGTGTGTGTGAACCATCGTCACCTCGAACAGAAAATAGTACAAATTGTCCCGTAGACTGCTACTGTGGCAATGGTACGGTAGAAGCATGAGAAAATAATTGTAATTGCCCAGCAGATGTACCAGCTACGACCTGTGGAGATGGATGTTGTAAGCCAGGAGAGACACCACAAAGTTGTTCTGCTGATTGTTGACCTCCCCCTTTATGTCCAAATGGAAACGTAGACCCTGGAGAAACATTTTGTAATTGTCCACAAGATGTTCCTAGTGCAGCATGTGGAGATGGGTGTTGTACGGCAGCACAGTGAGAAACAGTAAGTAGCTGTTACCAAGATTGTGGTTCTTGTGGAGATGGTCAGTGTACTTCTCCTGAAACTTTGTCTACCTGTCCTTCGGACTGTCGTGTTTGTGGAGATGGTCAGTGTACTGCTCCTTGGGAAAATGGAAATAACTGTGTAGACTGTCAGGTACCTTCTTGTACTATTAGCGGTCCGCAGATATGTCGCAATAATACCTATACGTTTGATTGTAACCACTACTACGCAAATGGTCCTATAAGTATGACCTCATCAAATCCTGCTGGATCTAGTTCTTCTGATTCAATTTCTGTAACTATATGATCGTCTGCTCAGTGAGTGATGAGTTTATCCTGCTTTAATAACGGTAACCAACTTTGTTCGACAAGCAGAGCAATTTGATATTGTGGAGATGGTATACAAAACTGTAGTGAAGCATGCGATTATGGATCATCTTTTCCTGATGCGTGTAACCCAACAACATGTGCACGAGAACCATGTACTACCTCTGCTGATTGTGGGTGATCATTATTTGTTTGTACCAACTGATTTTGTAGTGAGTGATTTTGTGGCGATGGGACTATATCACTTGGCGAGCAATGTGAACAAAACAGTGACTGTAGTGTATATGGAAACGGATATACCTGTGATTGATGTTATTGTTCTCCTCCTGGATGATGAGGTGGATGAAATCCAGTATGTGGAAATTATATTACTGAATCAGGAGAGCAATGTGATGATGGAGATAGTGCTCACCCATGACAATGAGGGACTATAATAGAGATGGATACCTGTGACTGAGCTACGTGTACAAAAGTAAATGTGTGTGGAGATGGTATCATAGGACCTGGAGAACAGTGTGATAACGGTGGTAAGTGTACAAGATATCCTGCGAGTAGTTATCCTCCTTCTCCCTCTGACCCCTATTGTAATGAAGAAAGTGACTGTAACTATGCATCAAACGCGGTGTGTGCACCAAGGGCAGGAGATGGTTGTTCGGTGACGTGTCAGATTGAGCCAGGACGAGTTTGTGGTGACTGACAGACCGCATGAACAGAGCAGTGTGATGATGGTAATACCACGAATGGAGACTGATGTGACAATAACTGTACGATTACTGCTTGTGGAAATGGTATCGTGACGTGAACAGAAGAATGCGACGATGGAAATACAAATCCTGCCGATGGCTGTTCTTACCCAAACTGTCAATGAGCTTTTTGTGGAGATGGTATTTTACAGGAAAGATGAGCAGATGGTCAGCCATGATGAGGTGATGATGAGGTGTGTGACGATGGTAATGAAGTAAATGGTGATGGGTGTACCGCTGACTGTTCCTATTGTGGACTGCATTGTCCAGACTGTTCAGTGAAGTTGCCAAATCTTGATATTTTCTTCGTAGTAGATAATTCTGACTCTATGCTCGAGGGTGCAGACCACAATTTCTCTTGTGCAGATGGTATTTGTAAACTTATCGATGCAAAAACAGCCATAGAGCTGTTTGTGAACGCATTGAATCCTGCAGAGGATAGAGTTGCATTGATAGAGTTCAACTCTACTGCAACGGTAAAATATGGACTTAGCTCGAATACGTGATTTTCACAGATGCTTGCAGCAGTAAATGCGTTGCAAGCAACTTGACTCACTAACATGTGATGAGCAATGAGTACGTTGAAAACGCTTGCATCAAACTATACCTATACAGGCAGACAGCCAGTAGTTATTTTTCTTGGTGATGGACAACCTACAGTACCATGACCAGATCCAATTCAGTACACAAAAGACCAAGCTACCTTATTTCATACAGATTTTCCAAGTTTTAAAGTATTTAGTATAGGATTAGACCTTACTTCTTTAACTCCTACCAATCAAGCAACTGCTATCGACCTATTGCAAAATTATATTGCTTCTACGCCAGCTGATTTTTACCAGTGAGTACCCTGAGGAAGAGGAGCTGTCTGTGGTGGAGGTAAATGATCTGATGCGGCGAGTACATTCTGATGATGAATTGATTCAGTAATCGGTGGAAGAAAAGGTCTTGCAGAGACGTATGGACAGATTTGGAATCAGATGTGTCAGTGTGGTCTAACGCCACCTTCTCAGACGTGTTCAGATGCGGTAAAGTTTTGATGAACTTCTTTCTCATGAGCTCCAAAAGCATGATTCTGTTCATGAAAACCGTCACAAGCATGTACAACAAATGCTAATTGTGGTGTGTTGTGACCATGTATTACCTCGAATAATCTTTGTGGATGACGAGAGTGGTATTCGTGTGATGCATGAGCAGGCGCTACGTGTGAAGGATGTGGTGATGGAATCGTGGGAACAGGAGAGCAGTGTGATTTGTGAGCTAAAAATGGTGAAATAGGTGCGTGATGCGATGCTTTTTGTAAGAGTACGACTTTTTGTGGTGACGGCATCGTTCAGGATTGTGAAGTGTGTGATGATGGTAACTATACGGCAGGGGATTGATGCTCACCTTGGTGTACAAAGGAAACAGTAGTCTGTGGAGATAATGTGATAAATTTATGTGGTGCATTAACAGGAGAGTATCTTGTTGATGGCAATGAAGAGGGGTATTGTGCAGCAGATCCGACAATAGCGTGTAATGCAAAGTGAGTAAATTGTCCTGCAGGAAAGTGACCTTGTCTTGAAGCAACGTATTGTAATTTGTGAGAAAAAGGGACATGCTTGCATGATTCTACTCTTAGTTGTACGAGCAATTTTGATTGTACAGATGGAAAAATTGCTTCTGTGTGTGTGTGACTAGCATTGGCACAGATTCCAGATCCGAGTACTTGATGACCAACAGATCTAAAATCGATTTGTTGATGATGAACTGAATTTTGTGATGATGGGAACACTGTAGGAGGAGACGGATGTCCAGCAAACTGTACCTCTACTTGTGGAGATGGCGTAAAAGAATGAAATGAAGCCTGTGATGATGGAAATAATGTCAACACTGATAGTTGTACAAATACGTGTGCCAACGCGTACTGTGGTGATGGTATTGTTCGTTTTGGTGTAGAGCAGTGTGATGATGGTAAAAATGGTGATAATACTGACGGATGTACTGACCAGTGTATGTCAGGGCAATGTGATCCGACAACAACGTATGCATCTGGAGCAGTGCCTGGGTGGTTTTGTCCTCAATGATGGGTATTGCAGTGATGTCCTGGTGCATATCTGTGTGTAAGACAATCTATAGCACCGATTATTTGTACAGAGTGTGGAAACGGAACCAAAGATCCCACAGAAGAGTGTGATCGGTCAGATCCTGCAGATCCACACCGTGATGCATGTAATCAATTTTGTTTGATGAACTACTGTGGAGATGGGCAGGTGTTTACTGGAGTATCTACGTGAGTCGTGCGGAATCGAATAGCGACATGATCGACATCTACTCGTCCGATCTTAACTTTTTCGAGAGTTATTTCACAAGGACAGTGAGGGTTTACTCCTCTCCTCTCGACGAATGCTGGATTCTGAAAAACGATGACTATGCTCAATGATACTGATAATGATGGTTTGGAAGAGCTAGCAGTAGGTGCAGTCGGACAGACAGTACAGGGGCAGACAGGACACGGACAGATATTTTGATTATCGTTTGATACGTGAGGAAAAGTTGATGCGGTAAGAACTTATTTTTCTTGAGTAACGCTTTGATCGCAAGTACTGTTACCCAATTTGTTGGAAAGCATATGAAATATTGAAAATAGTATTTTTTGACCTGGATCGTTTCCGGTACACAAAGAGTTCATCTTTTCGGTAAACTGACCGATTGCTTCATATACCAACAAACTGTTCTGATTATTTATCTGAAAAGATGCGACGTATGTCGGTACCAATACATGATCGGTGATGCTTCAAGGGTTTGCAAGCACACAAATTACTGATTTAGCTACGGTAGGCGATCTAGACAACAATGGGGTTGATGATCTTGCAGTGCTCTTTATAGATTGATCTGAAACAAAGTTAGCAATTGTACTCCTTACAGGAAATCCAGCATTACATCTTAGTACGCAAGTAATATCTGGTCTATGAATGA
>CAYLWY010000060.1:3876-6895 GCA_964387665.1 uncultured Candidatus Peribacteria bacterium | reverse complement strand
TCGTCTATCCTCATACCCATATCCTATCGAGGTACTCATATCACCACTTGTATATCGCAGCGTCACTCCCTGGAGGTCACTTCATCGTGTAAATGTTAACAACGAAGGAGCATCTTTTGGAATCATATACACTGACGGGCCAAACCAGTCTCGTGGGTTAGTGATCAAGTAATTTTCTGGAAGCGACGCATCGAACAGCAGATAACTTTCGTATGGTTGAGCAAGTAAGTTAGCTTGAAGTAGCAGATCGGTTCACGATGTCGAGACAGACATATTATATCCACTCAGGTAAGGCAAGAGCATTGCTCCGTCAGGGATAGTAACTACACTGCCTCACACACTTACCGTCGCTTGTTTCAGAGAAATACCTGTCATAGTTGCAGGATCTCATGGGGTCGTCAGTCGAGTAAACACTTCATCAGCAAGGTTGCCTGTCACGACATCATTCACGAATACCTCACGTAGACCGTCATCTTGTATGTTTACATTTGTTCCAGAAAAAGAAATTTGCTTCGTTCACTGGATACCTGTAGGAAACAAATTTTCCTCATCTAGTTCGCTAAGCGTCGTAGCTGGCTCAGCTGGTTTGACTACGGTCGCGTCGCTAGTAGACACGGTTGTTGTTTTCTTCCACGAACATCACGTCAGAAAAAAAAATGATCAGAAAAAAACGACTCCAACAAGCAACAAGCGAACGTATTTCATAGAGTGAAAACAACTAAAAAGACATTGATAGACATCAATCGCCTTGGTAATAGAGGATTAGCTATAAATTGCAAGAGATCACCACAGAAAGTAATTCCTCCATTGTTATTTTCTGTCCTTTAACTATACATAACAAATATATTTTACTTGACCACTTCTATGACCACCTTTGCCGAGCTGTGACTTGCTCAGAAATTTCTCGATGCGCTCACAGCACAATGATACACCACACCTACACCTATTCAGCAGCAAGCTATTCCTCATATTCTTAGTGGTAAAGATGTGTTTTGATGTGCACAAACAGGGACAGGAAAGACAGCAGCTTTTATCCTTCCGACACTCCAACTATTAGACCAAAAAACATCACCTTGATCAAAAAAAATAAGAAGTCTCGTACTCACTCCCACGAGAGAGCTTGCTATTCAGATCCAAGAAAATGCAGCAGCATATGGCAAGCATAGTCATCTCATAACCACAGTTATTTACGGATGAGTAAATCAGTGAAAACAAGTCAAAGCGCTACAGAAATGAGTAGATATATGTATTGCTACTCCTGGAAGACTACTTGACCTCATTAATCAAAAATTTGTAGACCTTAGTAAGGTAGAAATTTTTATTCTTGATGAAGCAGATCGTATGCTCGATATGTGATTTATCAACGATGTAAAAAAAGTACTAAAACATATTCCTCACCAAAGACAAACCTTGTTTTTTTCGGCGACTATGGCACCAAACATCATGGAGCTCGCACATACTATACTTCATAACCCCATACAAGTAGAAGTTACTCCAAATGCTTCTACAGTAGATACCGTCAGTCAAGCACTCTATACCGTCAGCAAAGAGCACAAAAAAGATCTTCTCCTTCACCTTCTGAAAAATCCCAACATCAGAAATGCTGTAGTATTTACCAAAACTAAACACGGAGCAAACAAGGTCGAAAAGTTACTCGCTGCTGCCAATATCCCCAGTGCTGCAATTCATGGTAATAAATCACAAAACGCAAGACAAAAAGCATTAACAGATCTCAAGAATGGCGCTATCCGCATCCTTGTCGCGACAGATATTGCGGCCAGAGGGATAGATATTGATGAGCTTTCTCACGTCATCATCTATGACGTACCGCTCGAACCTGAAGTATACGTCCATCGTATCGGGAGGACCTGAAGAGCTGGACTCCAAGGAGACGCAATCATGTTTTGTGATCCAGAAGAAGTAAAATACCTTCGTCAAATAACCAAACTCATTGGCAAAGACATTCCTCTCGTCACCTGACATCCTTTTTACGAACAGATAAACCTCAAGTGATGAGGATCAGTTTCTCGCCCACCAGCAAAAAATACTCCTTTACACACATGAGGATCATGAGAAAAATCTCACAAGAAAAGAAGGCGAAGAAGAAGATAACGAAATCTATGCGCATTCCCGTCATTGCGAGCGTAACGCCGTGAAGCGTAGCAATACACTCTACCAACACCAATACTCATTTCAAAACGGAGTTTTTTCGAACTTTGGTTCTAACTTATACACAAACAAAGCGTATTCTATTGCATGGTATTTTGTTATAAAAGTTTTTGATCTATTATCATTACCTCAAGAATCACTTAAAACATTCTCAAATCAAACTCCCATTTCATTCATGTCTTTTGATTTTAAAAATTCAAGAGTTGTTATTTTATAGTTTCGTGAAGTTCACTGATTTAACGAGTATACTTTAAGCAAAAGTGCCTGATTTTTATTGGTTGAATAAAAACCCCAATCTGTTTTCAATGAGGTTACCAAAATAGAAGAACTAAAAATATCCTCTGAGTAAATTTTTTGCTTTCTAGAATTCTTCCAGTTAATCCGCACAAACCAAATCGACGTAAACAAAGAAATGATAGAGATAATAATTGCGAGCATTTCCATCCAACTTAGCGTTAATAATTTAAAGAATTCATAAGACATTCTTACAATCCCGGCACTGGATACTGCTTCGCCATCGTTATGACCTCTTGTTTCAATCATGCAAGGACGTTTTCCTCTCCTGATGAACGCAACACCGTATCTATAATTCACGCCAATCGTTTTGTTTCTGTTTCTTTGAATCCTCTCGTCGTCATCGCAGGCAGTCCTATACGGAGACCAGATGGTTTGAAAGGTGGGTTTGGATCATTTGGGATGGTACTTTTCGAGGTAGAGATACCGACCGCATCGAGCAACAACTCTGCTTGCTTCCCATCGAGTCCTGTTCCCGTGAAATCCATCACGATGAGGTGGTTGTCTGTCCCTCACGTCACTAGCTTCCATCACTTGTTCATCAACTCATCTGCCA
>CAYLWY010000060.1:0-3776 GCA_964387665.1 uncultured Candidatus Peribacteria bacterium | reverse complement strand
TTTGCATGATCGGCATGAAACAATCACTTCGCACGGTCGATAGCAAGTTGCTCTATCTGATCAGTATACTCTTGTCCTCCATAGTATCTTCTTCCTGGCGTTCCTTCACTATACTTATTGGCAAACACGGTTGCCTGTGCAGAAAGAACCGCAGGTGACTGATAGTTTTCACTAGCAATCAGCTCCATACCTTCTTTTTGTCTCTCTTGTTCTCCAGCGATAAGCGAAGCCACTTCGGCATCGAAAAGGATATTTGTTTTTTCCATGGTTAAGTATAGTTATGAGATAAAAAAGTCGCTTCGCGATCTTTTTCGACGTATTAAATTTCTTTAGAAATTTAACGAAACTTTACTAAGTAAAGTTTTATAGTTCTTACGCTATCAACGCAAGACCCAAAGAAGCGTCAATCTTGATGCGAAAATTTAGAAATTCCTATACGTTAAATTATACATATACCTTCAGAGTACTGAACAGCAACCAAAAAAAAAGAGAAAAGACGACAAACAAAAGCATATTAGAAGAAAGTGTCAATGAGTTCATTTTAAGAAAAAAAGACGAAATATTGGAAAAAACGTTTATAGAAGCTATATATAGACATATTTTATCACTTTTTCTTGTAGAGAATAAATAGCAGTTTTTACCTTGCAAAACGAAAAAAGAGTTCTAGTATGCAGGTGTCTTTTATTTATTCTGACTTATATCAATGACTAAGACACAACTTATCGCTCACATTGCACAAGCATGTGGTGTTTCAAAAAGAGTAGCTTCTGAAATGGTTAACTGTTTCGTAAGCACTGTAGTAGCAGGAGTTAAGAAAGGTGACGATGTTAGAATTCAAGGATTCGGTACATTCAAGAAATCAGCTAGAAAAGCTAGAACTGGTGTAAACCCTAGAAAACCTTCTGAGAAGATCAAGATCCCAGCTATGAACGTTCCTACATTCAAGGCAGGTTCAGATTTCAAGAAGGCTGTAAGATAGTCTTTTCCAGTCTGTGCATACAAAAGATCCGCAACTATTGCGGATTTTTTTGTTTGTATAGAAGAATTGTATTTACAAAAAAAATAGATACCCTACACGTACACGTTCTGAACAATTTTACTCATCATGGGCTGCGCGTATGATTGCTACTATAAAAAATATTCTCAGAGACAGCTTCCCCTATCGTCGGTACAAAGAGATTAAAGCTACTCTTGCGTGAATAATTCATCACCATCCAGCAAAAAAACTGTTTATCGTAGGAATCACCTGAACTGATGGTAAAACAACGACCTGCAATCTCGTTTATCATTTTCTCAAGAGTCAGTGAATAAAGACGGTATTTATAGGAACTACAGGAGCAGAAATAGATGGTAAAAGTATAGAAGGTATAGAAAAAATGACCTCCTATGATCCTATGGATCTGCACAATACTCTCGAGATGGCAGTGAAATACGGTTGCACGCATGCGGTACTCGAGGTCAGTTCGCACGGTCTCGAACAGTATAGATTCAAAAACATTCCCTTCCATGTAGCAGTACTTACGAATATCACTGCAGAACACTTAGATTATCACAGAAACCTTGATCAGTACGCAGCATCGAAACAAAAACTCTTCCGCATCCTCCAGAATCAAGGTAAAAAATGAGTAGCTGTTCTTCCTCTGGACGATCAGTATGGAAAAAGACGAGCACAACGTATGCACTTCGGTACACTTATAGGATACTGATTCAGTAGTAGTGCAAATCTCCAAGCGACTATGATTCGTGAACACGAACAGTCAACTAGTTTCACCGCTACCTATATGGGCAAACCATTTCCTCTGGAGTCACCTCTCGTAGGAAGATTTAATGTACAAAACCTTCTAGCTGCATTTGGCGCAGGAATCTGATGTGGTCTTTCGCTCGAAGGTATGATATCCTCACTTAGCTGATACATCCATAGTCCTGGTAGACAAACGCATGTGTCACTAGGAGGTGCAGATTGGTACGTTGATTTTGCCCATACACCAAACGGACTAGAGGTGATGTTAAACTATCTCAATATGATAAAACAACAAGGACGTATCATTTGCTTATTTGGTGCTCCTTGACTCAGAGATCGTGCAAAAAGACCAGAAATGTGACGTGTGGTTGATAGGTTGGCAGACATCGTTATTGTCACTGACGACGACGCTTCCAGTGAAGATAGACGACAAATCATTCGCGATATCTTGCCAGGCATTCGCAGAGCAGAAGGAGAAACCTTTGCCATTCTTCCTGATAGACGTCTGGCTATACGCTACGCATGTCTGATTGCACAGCCAGGAGACAAAATTCTTCTTGCAGGCAAATGACACGAACAAGTACTACTCACCAACGCTGGAAAAGTACCTCGAGATGAAGTGCGCGTGCTTCATGAAGAGCGAGATCAGATACAGTCAGAAAAAAAATAATAGATCTTTACTTACCTTAATTTCATATGAAACCAAGACAGCTCGTTGCTCTTATTTTTCTCGTAAGTTTCTTAGGTATGATCGGTTCGTTATACATCAGTTACTACGGCGATCCTCGAAACAATATGTTTCTCGGTGATTTACGAAATCCGCTGCGTGGTATAGCTCCTTGTGCATTGTGTCGGTATACGAGAATATGTCTCTTCCCCCTAGTATTCATTAGTTGAATAGCGTTACAGTACAAAGATCGACATATACGGAGGACTATTCTTCCTTTTGGGGTTGTGTGACTTATTGTTAGCGTGTACATCTATGGCATAGAAATGGATCGATGGACAAAAAGTAGCGAGCTTTGTGGTATAAACAACACTATATCTTGCGGAGATCCTGCAATACTCTATGGAGGATGGTTTACTCTCGCTACAGCTGGAATAATATCGTTTCTTGCTATCATATGGGCATGTCTCCGTCTCAGAAAGCATGAAAAATAACATTATTTAATGTTCGTTTAATGTGCTCCCGTAGAACACACTACTGAAAAGATATAACATATAAACTAGTTTAACATTGTTCTATAATTTTCTATAGTACAGTATCAGTTTTCCTCTGTCTCTTATTACTCATGTCATCACATACTACCATAGCCATCATCTGAGGAAGTTTTGCCTGACTATCCGCCCTTCTTGTCTTACGTAAACGTCTAGGAAAAAACGTCACCATAAAGCTTTTTGAACAACGTACACACTTTTGCCATATTCCTGCATTGCACGAAGGCATTCTGGCTCCACAGTCACGTCTCGATGCTATGCAAATCAGCTACCAAAAACGGTACCCAGAAGAATACATCCAAGCACAAGTAAGTAAAATAGAAAACAATCAGCTTACAACGACAGAATGAGTTGTGCGATCCTTTGATTATGTAGTCATCGCGACCTGATCGCGTACCAACTTTTTCGAAAATGCAGAACGAGAAAAGAATGCTTTTGCCATACGTTATGCCGACGACATTCCTCGCATCAACGCAAAACTCCAAGATCCAGACACCAAAACTATTACTATAGTATGATGAGGATACACTTGAGTAGAAATAGCAGGAACGATAGCGCTTCGTAAACGTCCTGACCAACACGTTCGCATCGTTCATAGTAAGGAAAAGTTATTTGATCGTCTAGGGGAATATATTTCTACTACCACTTGTACCTGGTTGCAAAAACACAAGGTCGCTCTTACGTTACATGCTAAAGTAGCAGACATAGGTCCAGACAGTATTACTCTCGAGTCAGGCGAAACTATAGATTCTGATATGACTATCGTAAGTCGGTGAATCAAAGTTAACGACGAACCTTTCAAACACCACCTGACTTT
>CAYLWY010000059.1:0-7022 GCA_964387665.1 uncultured Candidatus Peribacteria bacterium | reverse complement strand
AGGAAAAACTAGATCTTAGAATGGATCGATTCGGGCTTAAAAATTCCTATCCTCGTCGGATTAAAAATTCTTTTGGTGGAAGATTCGTTAGATAACCAAATGTTATTTTCACGCTATTTAGAAAATGCGGGCGCAAAAATCGAAATTGCAAACGATGGTTTAGAGGCCATCGATAAAGTTCAGGGCAATACCTATGACGCCATTTTGATGGATGTCCAGATGCCTAACTTGGATGGCTACGAAGCTACACAAATTTTGCGGGCAAAGGGAATAAAAACACCTATTGTGGCTTTGACAGCACATGCGCTTAAAGAGGAACGAGACCGCGCTTTATCTTTGGGTTTTGATGATTATCTAACGAAGCCTTTAAATGTAAACATACTCGTCAGTTTGCTTTCCGGTATTGCAAAACGTCATTAGAACGGGCAATACTGTATCGGTGGCGATCAAAACATTTTTAAACAAAGCTAAGCGTCTCTACGCTTTACCGGTGTCAAATAAAATCAATAAATGGGTTCTTTATGAATTTCCGTTTGATGCCCAGCTATTGACCATGAGTTCGCTCTACCTATCCAGCCGCAAGGATTATTTAGAATTAGGTGGTCGTTTTCATCCGCGCGTATGTTCAACGATGCGCTCGTTAAGTGCGCAAGATTTATTTGCCGATGATATCGAGTACTCGCCATCGCAGTCAGAAATGCAGTGGTTTGTGCAAAATGCGCACGATGTGGCTGATCCAGAAAAAGAAATTGAATCGTTGGCGCGTTTCTCTGAAATTTCCGTTTTTCATGAACAGAATCACCGAATTATTTGGCGCCTTTTACCGCCGGCCCCTAAAGGTCAACATGATTTACGTCGTTACTTGAATTTTGCTGAAAGCTTGGTTGTCCTTTTAGATTTGGCTTTAGGCGATGAACTGGGCGTAAAATACTCTACTTTATTTGAAGAAATGAAAATCATCTACCGAACGGGTGGTAGAGGACCTTGGGTAAAGCCGGGCCACAAGCAGAATAGATCGTACTACCAAGCCCTATTCCTAGCGACGTATTATCTACTCGAGATGATGAACCCAGAAGATATTTTGCCCGCGTTGAATTATGTCTTTCCGGGACAAAAAGCGATCAACCATGCCGTTACAGAACGCAGTTTAGAATTAAGTGAGTTATTCACCCGTATTACGAATCCACAATGGCAGGAACGCTATTGGAAAATAGCGCAAAAAAAACTCGCGCGTATGCACGCCGGCTCAGAGGAAGACGAGCTATATCTGCCGGAAGACCCATTAGATTTCAGGGACGATTTATATCTAGTGAATCGCGTTTTAGACCACTTCGGAATCTAAATTTAACGTGACATCACTATGATCGCATTTTAGCCTTTTTTCATGCCACATTTAATGCCTAGTTTTTTGACTTTATTGGTTGTGATTGCGGTCGCCCGCTTTTTTGGTTTTGTATTTCGCAGCATGAATCAACCATCAGTGATGGGTGAAGTGCTAGGGGGCATCGTCCTCGGTCCTTCCGTTATGGGCTATTTTTTTCCCAACTACATGAGTGTGGTATTCCACGCAGATGCCATGCTGTTTTTGCGCCATATAGCCGAAATCGGCATTGTGCTTTATTTGTTTGTCATGGGTTTAGAGATTGATCTTCATCGGTTAAAAAAATCAGCCCGCTCGGCGATCGCGATTTCCCAAGCGAGTATTATTCTGCCATTTATTTTAGGTATCGGGATTGCCACGCAGATCTATAAAAGCTACGCGCCTACCGGAGTGGGTCAGTTAGAATTTGCATTGTTTATCGGTGTGTCATTATCGATAACGGCTTTTCCTGTATTAGCGCGAATTCTAATGGATTCAAATATGCACAAGACACCCCTTGGTGATCTTGCACTGACCTGTGCGGCCATTGACGATATCTGTGCATGGTGTTTGGTTGCGGTCATAACTGGAATCATGAAATCGTCTCTGTCTGGGGCGGGTTGGACCGTTGCCTTAACGGTCATTTACATTTTACTTATGGTTTTTGCCGTTCGACCCTATGTCGAGCGCCTTATTCCAAGGTTGGAAAAATCGGTGGAGCGTATTCCCCAAGCTTTATTAGCCTTAGCTGTTTTAGGTGCGTTAGGATCTGCGGCAGTCACTGACTTAATCGGTATCCACGCTTTCTTTGGTGCTTTTTTATTTGGAGCGATTATTCCGCATGACAGTTTAGTCGCAAAAGAGATCACTGAAAGGCTACAGGACTTTGTCGCCATTTTATTTCTGCCGGCGTTCTTCGCGTTAACGGGCGTAAAAACACAAGTGGGTTTGCTTACTTCGGGTCAGGATTTAGCTATCTGCCTAGGGATCTCCGGCTTGGCTATTCTTGGTAAATTTGGCGGCGCATTCATTGGCGCCAGATTGTCAGGAAGTCCTACTAAGGAAGCGACAACGTTAGGTATCCTAATGAATACGCGCGGCCTGATCGAGCTCATCGTGCTTAATATTGGCTTAACGGTGGGTGTGCTGACGCCAACGTTGTTTGCGATGTTGGTAGTAATGACCATCGTGACAACGTTTATGACGGGACCGTTGCTTCGACTCGTTCGAGAACCAAATGTGCAACCCGTAGCGACTAAAACCCCAAACATATTCAGCAGTATTTTTTAAATGATAGAAAATAAAATTATTTATCGTAAAGCAAGCATCGATGATGCCCCAACTATCCAGTCTTTCCAGCAGGCCATGGCGTGGGAAACCGAAAAACTTAAACTGGATGAAGTGACCTTGAAAAAAGGCGTGCTGGGCGTTTTTGAAAACCCTGAACGCGGTCAGTATCACGTGTGCGTGCACGAGAATGATGTCGTCGGATCGTTATTATTAACCACGGAATGGAGCGACTGGCGCAATGGAACGGTTTGGTGGCTGCACAGCTTGTATTTTAAACCGGACTATCGCGGACGTGGGCTATTTTCAAAAATGTACACCTATGTTCAAGACTTAGCCCAAGCGGATGAGAATATTCGCGGTATTCGACTGTATGTGGATAACACGAATACGAATGCCCAGGCCGTCTACAAAAAGCTGAAAATGAATGACGAACATTATCGCATGTTTGAATGGATGAAGACGTTTTAAGAAAGTCTGCCAAAAATCAGGCGAGCTTGAGAACACTTGAGAACGCTTTTGCGTGCGTAAACGCACTCGATCCTTAACATCGTTTTTAATATTGCATATCGTTGTCTCTTGAAAGTGGGACGACGGTGCCGATGTTTGAAACGGAAACAAGAAATATAAAAACAACATTAGGGATGAAAGCGGCTACAAGCGCGGTGTTTAAGCCATCGTCCATTGATCAGCTCGTTCGTGAATTTCCAGAACTACACCAAAAATATAAAACGATCTCTGTTTTTTCTAGAGGTAAAAATTGGGGATATGGTTGTCATGCTCCTAATTTTGGCAGTGATCTGGTCGTTGATTTAAGTCAGTGTAATCGTATTCTACAATTTGATTCCTACCACGGAACAATAACGATTGAACCCGGCGTGTCCTACGGGGAATTAGCCGACTACCTTAAAAGCCAAGGTGGGCAATGGTTGGCGCCCGTTCACGGCGGAGGTCCCAATACATCGGTCATGGGTAATGCGCTTGAACGTGGTTATGGAATCACACCGAATGCCGATCATTTTGGAGCCGTGATTTCGTTAGCAGCCTTGCTCGAAAACGGGGACCTGTATCGCCGCTCGTTACATAATCTGGGTTTGGAAAAATTGGATAAACTTTTTAAGTACGGCCTGGGGCCCTACTATGACGGGCTCTTTACGCAATCGGGGTTAGGTATCGTAACGGAAATGACGATTCGGTTGGCACCCAAACCCGCGTACGTGGAAATGTTTTATTTTAACGTGAAAGAGGAAGCGGATTTAGCTGCGACCGTCGAAGCCATCAAGGTAACGAAGCGCCAGTTAGGAACGATCGTGGGTGGAATCAATTTGATTAATACCGAACGCAGCCTAAGTATGCTGATTGACTACCCGCTGGATAAAGTAAAATCAGGATCTCCATTATCCGCGGACGAGATCGCGCAACATTCGCGCGCGTTTCAGTTAACGCCTTGGCTGGTCGTTGGAATGTTGTATGGCGAAAAAGCGTTAGTTAAAGCCGCTAAAAAAGAAATTAAACGTAATTTTAAAGACATCAAAAAACGCAGTCTGTATTTTAATACGTCGAACAAGCCGCTGTTTGGCTTAATCGGAAATGCTCTGGCTGCGTTTGGTCAGCACTCGCTCAGCCAAGCCCTGCGCACGATGGCGGCGGCGTACGAGGTTTTGCTTGGAACGCCGAACAATGTGGCCTTGAAACTCGCTTATTGGAAGAACGAAAATAAAGAGCTTGTGAAGCAGGCTCAGCTGGATCCAAACCGTGATGACTGCGGCCTTATCTGGTATTCGCCCCTTGTCGAAATGAAGGGTAGCGTAGTCAGCGATTACGTTCGCTTTGTGCGGGAAGCATCGGCAAAATTTGAAATTAATCCGTTAATCACCTTATCCACCATCGATGATCTGTGCTTTGATTCCACAGTGCCCATTTTGTTTAATAGAAATAATGAGCAGGATACGGCGCGCGCTAGAGCCTATTACGACTACCTTCTGGAAGAAGGCCGAAAACGCGGCTTTTTTCCTTATCGCCTTAATATCGAAACGCAGAAGACGCTCACTTTGCAAAACTCTTTCTTGAAATTTCAGGCTATCAATCCTAATAGATACAAATAGGATCGCCATGAACAAAAAGATAGAAAACGTTTACAATTACACGGACTACCGAGTCCTGCTAAATGATGATTTTTTAGGCCGTACAAATTCTAATCATAGTTATTCATTGCGCGCGTATTCACGCGATTTAGAGCTGTCTCCAGGATTTGTTTCTGATGTTCTTCGCGGCAATAAACTGTTGAGCCCAGCTAAGGGACGCGAAGTATTTTCTAAACTTGGGTTCGTGGATAATGAACTCACGTACGCAGAAAAATTAGTGCAGTTTAAATCTGCCGATGATAACGCCGCCAAGGTTGAGGCCTACCAATATATTCAGCAGCATTATAACAGGGAAAAATTCAAAGTAGATAATGAACGCGATTTGTATATTCGAACACCCGAACATCTTCTAGTGTACGGATTAGTACGTCGTGAAAAGAGTTTAAATAGAGTGCTTCGTTTTACCGAACAACTCGATATCCCGAATGCTCAAGTGATGTTCATCATCTCTGAATTTAAAATGAATGGTTACATTGAAGAAACGGACGGAGTTCTTTCTGTGGTGAAAGAAACTATTATTAATAAGCATGAAGATATGTTGCCGACGGTCCAAGCTATCTCGAGCATCCTATTTAGCGCCATGCAAAAGAAAGGTGGGGTGCGCATCCCAGACCGCGTTTGCCAATCCCTAATTATTGGTCTAGATAAAGCGTCGTTAGAAGTAGCGTCAGAAGCTCAAAAGCATTTTGTTAAAACTCTTCACCGTTTATCACAACAAAACTCAACACCAGAGAACTTTTTATTCTACGCCGACTTGTTCTTAGTCCTGACAGATGTAACTTAAGTGTAATTTCGTCAGAATTTCCGACGTCTCATTTCGAGATTGTAAGATAGATCTTTAGTGAATCCGAAAACTTGCCGTATAATAAATGTTGATGTTGAGCTGTATAAAATTATTTCTACCACTGAGTGTATTTTTTGTTCTGGTGACGGTCCAGGCGACACCGATTACGGCGATACCGCAGCCGTGTATCAACAAAGCCGATGCCGGTAACACCGCCCTGCAAACATCCTTTAATCAGTGCTGAGAACCACTGGGTATGAGTTACCTAGCGTTCAATGCCGGTACGGGACGGGCGTCGTTGTATAATCAATCGCAATCGATTGCTTGCTATGCCGAAGATGTGACGGATCAAAAAGTGGATCTCTTGCAGATGGCTAGTCACCTGAATGAAGACGGTTCGTTTAAACAATCTCTGCCCGAGGATTTTTCTTTATACAATAAAGAGCTCGGTTTTTTGCCAGCGACTGAAACGCCACCGCGAAACAAATCAGATAGGATTAAGCGCGAATGTATCGTCGCCGCAATGAAAAGTAATCCCGGGAACAGTGGTTATACTTGCGACTACGAGGGTAAAAGCGGCGAAAACGCCGGTAAACAGAGCATACCGAGGTATTACGGTAAAGCGGGTGGTAAAACTGCCCAGTGCGTAGATGAAAGTATGACGGACTATATTCACTACGCGGTGAATTCAGCAATTCAATGTTTATCTGCGGTCGGTAAAGTCGATAGCAAAACCGTATTTAGAAAAATTAATAATGAGTCTGCATTCAATATATCGGTAGCTTCTGGCGGTGGTGTGGGAATGGCTCAATTGACTTCAATCGCTGTTGACGAAATGCTAAATTCCGCAAAGGGTAAAGGGCGTTACGTTCTAGAGCACATTGCAAACAGCGCTGATTCGACCTGCAACGGTTTTAAACAGGTTGCCGTCGAAGATCTAAAGAAGCGACCGGCTCCGTTTGCTGAAAATCGCTGTGCGTGGTTAAGTCCCGGCGATGGGTTAGCCCGAAACCTGATGTACTCGATAGGCTACTATCTGACGATGCGAGACAAATATGTAGTTCCGTTTCTGAAACAACGAGCCCCCGCGCTGGTTACCAATGAAGGCCTTTTGAATGATCTGACATCGATAGCCTACGGTGCCGAGGGAATCAATCACGTACGTAATTTGCTTCGCCAACATCGTGTCAGTAATAAAACGAATATGGCCGAGCTCAAAAGAAAGATCCGCAAGGATAGCGTTTATCTGGGCGCCATTGAAAGTAAGATGAAGGAAGTTACCTGTATCCGAAAAGGCTGGCCAAATGAAAGCAAAGAGTGCAAAAACTATAAAATGGAACCAGCCGAGCTAGAGGGTGAAACATGCGTAGCGCCTATTTAATTTTAGTCTTCGAACATCTTCTGCTCCGATCTAGAAACATCTCTTCCTAGAAATCTACTATCTGTA
>CAYLWY010000058.1:0-7181 GCA_964387665.1 uncultured Candidatus Peribacteria bacterium | reverse complement strand
ATCCTACCCTAGGACAGATTGAAAAAGGAAGACTGCAACTCGAAATACCACGGGAATCACAGAGAGATATAGTGAGTAACGACAGCATTCTCAATTCCACAAATTCAAAGAACTCACTTAGAGCTATTCTTAAACTTTCTAATGAGTGGTTATGGATATGACTTTTGGTAGTACTGTTTGGTGCTTTGGTCTATACGTGATTCTACCTCATCACTTCAGTGTGAGATAGTGAGAAATTTAAAACAGGACTAAAAATGTTGCTGTATGTAGCACTATGATTTGTCATAGCATTGCTTTCTTGGGCAATCGTATCTCTCGTGGCGGGTATGTTTTAGGAGTAACTAAGATTTTTTCATACAAATTTCACAACACAAGCGGATATCTTGCTTGTGTTTTTTTGATAGAGAACTATTTTTTTGTATACAGGTTTCACTTTACAAACATAACTTATGTCTATTCAAAAAATACTTACCTATGCAAATGCTGGACTTCATGCCCATAAAATAACCATTGAAGCAGATGCAAACAATGCTCTCCCTACTATAGAAATAATCTGACTTCCAGATGCAACCATCAAAGAAGCGAAAGAAAGAATCAGAGCGGCATTTAGAAATGTAGGTATACAACTTCCTCCCAAAAAAATTATCGTCAACCTTTCGCCATCCGATATAAAGAAAGTAGGTACAAGGTTTGATCTTCCTATAGCGTTTGCTTTATTATGTTTGTTTTTACCACGAAATGAAAACTCTGCTTACACTTCCATCAAAGAAAGCGCAGTGTTTTTTGGAGAATTGGGTCTAGATGGAGAAATAAAATGAATACCAGGACTTTTGCCAAGTGTCCTAGTAGCAAGGGAACAAGGGGTAGAACATTTTTTTGTGCCAGCGATAAATAGTGATGAAATAGCTGCTTTACCAGACATTACTATTTATCCTTTGACGCATTTTTTACAGGTTGTCGAGTTTGTTCAACAAGGAAAAATACCTTCCTCTTTTCAATGAGAAAAGAAAATACTGCCGCTACAAAAACACAACCTTTCTATAGATTTCAAAGACGTCAAATGACATCTCCTTATTAAGAGAGCGCTTACTATTGCTGCAGCTGGTATGCACAACATCCTTCTCGTATGACCCCCAGGAAGTGGGAAAACCATGCTAGCGAAATCACTACTGGGCATACTTCCGCCTATGAGTTATGAAGAACAGATCGAGGTGAGCAAAATATATTCTGTAGTAGGCAAACTACAAGAATACAAATCGCTTATTACTCAAAGACCATTTAGAGTTGTCCACCATACCGCTTCAAAGATAGCCATCGTGTGAGGTGGACAGCAGATGACACCCTGAGAAATTAGTCTTTCCCATCGTGGCATACTTTTTCTCGATGAATTTCCAGAATTTCCTAGAGAAGTGCTCGAAGTACTTAGACAACCATTAGAAGACAAGAAAATAACTATTTCTCGTGCGCATGGATCAGTTGACTACCCTGCCGACTTTATGTTGGTAGCAGCGATGAATCCTTGTCCCTGTGGATTTTACCAAGACAAGGAAAAGGCCTGTACGTGCACCTATAGAGATATACAGAAATATCAATCAAAAATTTCAGGACCGCTTTTGGATAGATTTGATATGATTCTCGAAGTGCCGAGAGCAAGTATCGATCAAATATTTGATAAAAAAGAAGAGGAAAGCTCTCAAATGCTGCAGAAAAGGGTATATAATGCTCACAACCAACAAAAAAAGAGATTTGCTACTTATGGGTATACTACCAATGCACAAATAGGAGCAAAAGATATGCAAAAACTTATTCCTCTCGATGAAAAAACAAAATCATTTTTTCTTCAAGCAGTTAACTCACTACACCTGTCTCCAAGACTACTTCATAGGGTACTCAGAATTGCGAGAACTATTGCAGATTTACAAAATAGTGAGCAAGTCACGAGTGCTCATATCTCTGAAGCGCTGCAGTACAGAGCAAAGACCTACTTCATTGCCTAAGGAGCAATTGCCTTTTTTAAGAGAAAGTGTATACATTCGTGATACGGTTTATATTTTTTGTAGGGTATGTGATTGTCTTTGGTAGTATTGGCAGCGTGATTTTGATCTCGTTATGGAGGATTGAAACAGTTAGATTGATTTTGACCTCACCAAGAACCGATTATTTTGTATAGCGTATATGATGCGATTCAGGCATGATTTGATCACATTGTTTTTGTGATCCGCGAAGATTTTGCCCAAGCATTTAGGAGTACTATTTGAACGTTAGTAGAGAAAGAAGTTCGTGTTACCTATGTATACCAAGAAAAAACGGCATATCTTCCGTTGCAACAACAACATCTTGTTTCCAGTCGTGAAAAACCGTGGTGAACAGCTCATGCGACTTTAGTAGCTAAGGAGTATGTAGACACCCCTTTTGCTGTTATCAATGCTGATGACTTCTACGGCCGTGAAGCATTTTTTTCGTTAGCTAATTACTTGAAAACAATATCTCCACAACAAATGAGTATGGTGGGATATATATTCAAAAATACCCTTTCTCCTTTCTGATCAATCAATAGATGAGTTTGTGAGGTAAGTGATAGAAAGTTGTTTTCTATACAGGAGCGTTTAAAGATTACACATGGAGATGATGGTTTATTTCGTGACCAAGATGGTGAGATAGTCAACCCAGACGCTGTAGTTTCTATGAATTTCTGGTGATTTCATCCGACGTTTTTTGCTTATTTGGAACAGTATTTTGCTACGTTTCTTGATGAAGGACAATGAGTAGGTGAATACTTTATCCCTCTTGTGGTAGATAAGTGCTTGCAAGTACACGACATGAGCTGTGAGGTGATGATGAGTCACGATCAGTGGTGTGGAGTTTCTTATCCAGAAGATAAACCATTTGTTCAAAACACTATAGCTGCGCTTCACGAGAAATGAGTCTATCCAGAGCAGTTGTTTGTCTAAGAGTCAATGGTAAAATCACTTCTACAAAGACCTAATCTTGCAAATACTGACAAAACGTGTATAGTGTTCTGTATGGCATCGTGGCAGAGTGGTCCAATGCAGGAGCCTGCAAAGCTTTACAACCGTGGGTTCAAATCCCACCGATGCCTAACTCTTAATCAAAAGTAAATAAGTCCTCTTGGACTTTTTTTTGTTGACTGATTGAGTATTGTAGGACAAGTGAATTTAATCATGCTGTATTCTATGCTTACCTTTATCCCTACTCCTATAGGAAATAAAGAAGATATAACACTTAGAGCTCTGAGAACGCTTCAGGAAGCTGAAGTGTTGTTTTGTGAAGATATCTGAACGACGAGAAAGTTGCTGACTATGTATGAAATATCTGCTGCTGATAAGAAGTTGTACTCATTTACCTCACATACCTCTACTAACTCAGTTCAATTTTATTTGGATCTCATTCGCACTAGTGTGTGTGGCGTCGTTTCAGAGGCAGGAACACCAGGATTATCTGATCCATGAAAAGAGTTGATCAGGTTGTGTCGAGAACAACAAATTCCCTTTCAGGTGCTTCCTGGCGCAAATGCACTTATTCCTGTTGTAGTGGCAACACCTGCAGATACAACAATCTGGTCATACTATGGTTTTTTGCCGCAAAAGAAGTGAAGACAGACGATGTTGAAAGAAATTTTACAATCTGTCTACCCTGTCTATATCTATGAATCCGTCCATAGAATAGAGAAACTTTTGAAAGAATTAGACATGCTGAACTATACAGGAGCGCTGTTGCTTGCAAGAGAGATTAGTAAACTTTTTGAACAATATATTTCATGAGATGTGGCTATGCTACAAAGGTGTATAGCAGAAAAGAAACTTCCGCTCAAGGGAGAGTTTGTGGTGGGGTTTATGAACAATATTTCTAAAAGCAAACCGAAAAAGAACCGTTTTTAGTGTTTTTGTTGTATGTATATTTCGTTTTTCTTTGTGTGAAGAATTTCAGCAGAAAAAGGTATTACACTTATTCTTTCTGCTGTAGAACTCTTGGTAGATCAATGATACCATAATTTCCATGTTGATTTTGTAGGAAGCGGTGTTTTGGTAGATAGCATCTTGGATCATCATTTGTATTGAAAACACCTTTTTTACCATGGGCGTCTTTCAAAAGAAGAAAACATTGCTCTTATGAAAAAATCTACTTATGTGCTTATGCCGTCGACTTTTTTGGAAACTTTTTGATTAGTCGCTCTAGACTGACTTGCTTGTGGAGTCCCCGTCGTTGCCCAAAAAAAGTGAGGACTTACTCCTTTTATCATAGACGATGCTTTGACAATAACCAGTGACCACTCACTGGAAGATATTATGAGACAGCTAATAGAGGTAACTACCAACGATTACCTTACTGTCTTACAAAAAAAAGCACGTATAGTTGCTGCTGCCTATACGCCAATGAAGCGATTTGACAGATTTTGACAGCTGTCAAATAATTGTAAAAAACTACTTATAGTGTCTGACTACGCTGTGGATATATGATGAATAGAGAACTACTTGTTTCAAATAAAAAAGCGATTAGAAACCAATGAAACAGCAGTAGATGTGTACGGAAAAACAAAAGGTCTTACCTGATGGCGAAGAAAAATAGATCTTGCAGTAGCTGGAGTAAATGTCTGGTGAGTGGTGTTGTTATGGAAAAAGATGAGAAAAAATGTGTACGATTTGGTCTGGTTACACAGCGTCCAGAGACGACGGGGGCGATGTGGTATAGCTTTTTTATGAATCAATAAAAAACAACCAGTGTGGTGTATGTATCACGACTTTTGACTGCTTCATCCATTTCCTTCACATGTTTATGAGGTCTCACAACTGGATCGTGCTCAGTCTTTTATGTGATATCTTGCAGAAGGGAAAAACGTCTTGTGATCTGTAAAGCGATATATAGGATGATGGGTGTTGATTATTGCTAAATACTTCTACTCATCATGGTTGTTTTTTCTTCTCGGTAAGGTGGTTGATACGCACGTAGTCCCTTCTGCATATATGCTTCCGTATGTGCAACATAAATTGCCGTCAAGTTCAGCAGTAGTTGAGTTTCCTCATTTTGTTTCTCATGCACAAGATGTACACTATTCCTCTGTGAGTTGATAGAGAAGTATGTATTTACGGAAAAGAAGACGGTAATGCTGCTGAAAAAAATCACCTTGCGCATAGCCATTTTTTTTCAGTCAACCAAACACATGGGACGGGTGTTTTTGTGATACCTCAAGATGAGTTTCGTCCCTGAAAACTTGCTCATGAAGCTGATGCTTTATTTACCATATACAATAAACCGTTGGGAGTGTATGTTGCTGATTGCACCCCTTTAGTGTTGGTTTGAAAACATGCACATGCTATAGTTCACGTTTCTTGGAAGACACTTCGTAGTTGATTGGTGCAATCTACCTTAGAGTTGTTTCACCGTCACAATGAGGTCGTCGTAGCTGTGTATTTGTGACCGTCAATAAAACACTATGAGGTAGGGGAAGAGTTTGAACACTTTTTTCCAGAAACATTTCTTCATCCTCATAGAGATAAGTATTTGTTTGATTTACCGTGATATGTTATAAGTATTTTGCTCGCCCGATGAATTTCTCGTGACACTATAGTTGTTGATGAATGATGTACACGACGCGATACAGAAAAGTTTCGAGGGTATAGGAGAGGTGATAAGGAAGCAAGAAATTTTGTCGGTGTGAGAGTAGTAGGATAACACTTTTTTGTTATCTTTTTTCTGATTATTTTTCTTTGTTTCCTGTTGGTCATCTCGAGCGAAGTCGAGAGATCTTATACAGCTATGTTGTTTCGTTCTGGATTCTGCATTTCGATTAAATTGATTTTCTTTTTTCTGTTTCGTTTTTTGATTTGTTTTTCCCTTTGTATAGCATCTGTTATGTATCTGTACGGTTCACAATACACCAAGTTTTTAACAAAATATCTGTTTGTGAAAGATTTTTCATTTATAGAAAATACACTTTAATTTTAGTATATACAAACGTGTATTTTCTACGTAGTAAATCGTCGTTTGTGTCGAATTCGTACGTTCTGTTTTTAAATACGATTTACTATACTCAACTTTTGTGTTCACATACTCTTCTGAGTATGTTGTTTGTAACTCACACATAAAGTACACCATCTTTTTTGGATGCTAGTATGTATACTCGATATGTCATAAGATCAGTTAATAAAAACACTGTTGAAAAGAAGATTTCTCCACTCAGTTTTCGTTCCTCAAACTGACTGAATGTGTTTACCTTAAAAAACATGGGAAAAATTTGTTTAGAGAAGGGGAGAAAAGAGGTACATTCTGTTTAGAACTTTACTTCCCATGTCTTCCTACAACCACTCACCAGATAGTGATAGATGAATAGTGTTTTTTTCGTGTCTTGGCAAGTTCGTTCAGTGTCGCTCAGGTAGTCGTAATATCATCAACAAGAACAACAGTTGTTCATGGAGGTAGTGTTTCTCTAGTTTTAATAGTAAATGCTCAGAGTAGATTGACTAATCTTTGCTGTCTAGTGCATTTCGTTTGTGACGTCGTATACTTTTGTTTACTAACTGCTTGTATGTAGGTGATTCATAATGCTTTCGCAGCATGAGTTGCTAAGAGCTCTGATTGATTATATCACTTTACTACTCGCCTTCTCCGTCGGTGACTGGGAACAAACGAGATAAAAAGCTTATTGCTCTTTTGTGCTTCGACGAGAGAAGGGTTGGTTTGTATGAGTAGTGCAATTCTTTCTGCCAAAAATCAAGCAATATCGTACTTGTGAGCAAATTTTAGATCACGAATAAGTTTCTTGATAAAACTCGTATAGACAAATGCTACCATAATTCACTGGAGATGTCTGTGCTCAGGACGACAGTCATAACAGACTTGTCCGTATTTCATCACTCTGTGACAAAAGGGACAACGATCAGGATGAGGGACAAGCTCTTTTTTACATGAACCACATACATATGTTCCTGTAGTGCCACATCCCAAACAAGAACGAGGAAAGAATAGATCTAGAAGTAAGAAAAAAATATTCATCAAAAGAGCTAGAATCAAAGAGTACATTGATCTTCAAGGTATAATTTGTATCTTCAGCTACAACTGTTTTACTAAGAAAAATGTATGAAAAATCGTAAAAAAATGAAACGATTACTATTGCTTATGATAGTTTTGCTTATCGCATGATGCGTATGGCGATGATGGTCTGT
>CAYLWY010000057.1:0-7231 GCA_964387665.1 uncultured Candidatus Peribacteria bacterium | reverse complement strand
AAAGCTCTATTTTTCGCTGGGTTAGCAAAGTATGCATGAAGTACTTTGTCTCCTCATAAAGCAAGATTGATGTTGTGCTATCAGATCTGGCATGAGATCACGCCAGACGTGACGATAGCTCTCAGTGATGAATATTTCACTGCTAAGATGAAGGCCTTTGACAGCTATCATTCTCAAGAACAGACAAACGCACGAGGAAAAGAGTATCTCACAGCAAGACATATCACGCAATGAAGACGTATCTGAGCGAGATACGGAGAATGATTTATCACGCCGTGTCATGGGGTGGGCGTGACGAGTCTGGATGAGTTGATGAGTGGTTGTTTTTAGAAAACTTTTCTTTGTATGCCCATGCGTCTCACGGTTTGGTAAGTCAGTAGTATACCGCTGATCACGAAAGTATTCGTAGCATAGCTAATCATATTTCCCGGTTTATATGATCAGGAAATTGATGTTCGTTGAGAATATATATAACGTTTTGTTTTGCCTGACTCACAATTTGCTTACCATCAAAAACCAATGAGTATATACTTCCTGATTGCGGAATAGTTTGTAATATGCGTCACGTTTTCTGAAACTTATTGTTTATGGGCA
Source organism: uncultured Candidatus Peribacteria bacterium (assembly GCA_964387665.1). Taxonomy (GTDB): domain Bacteria; phylum Patescibacteriota; class Gracilibacteria; order Absconditabacterales; family Absconditicoccaceae; genus CAYLWY01. The sequence continues at coordinate 6,637 of CAYLWY010000057.1, read as the reverse complement.
GTCAAGAAAGTAATGTTTTGCCTCTATAAAGCTCATAGAGCTGAACATAAGGAAGATGTTCTAGTGCTCGCTGAAGGACTTCCTTGAGGGTATGTTTGGTAATAGTTTGTGCAGTATCTACTTTGGGTGCAATATGTTTTCTGTATGCTGCGGTAAAGCGATTTCTAGTATTCAATTTAGTTGTCATAGGAGGAAATAATATTAACTTCAGGGACGAGCTGAACGGTAAAGGTCTCTTGTACTTTTTGCTGGATAAGATGGATGACATCGAGGAGGTAGGATCCCTTTCCCTCTCCGTGATGGACGAGCACGAGTGCGTGATGCTCATAGACACCAACGTTGTTTTGGGTATGTCCCTTGAATCAAACGAGCTCTATGAGTTGTCCTGCTGAGAGCTTGATCGTATCGTCACTGATTGGTCGTGCCTTGAGTGTGGGATGGTCTTTTTTTATTGTCTCGAAGTGCTGTAACGAGATTACTGGATTCTGGAAGAAGCTGCCTGCAGTTCAGATCTTGCTCAGATCGGGAAGTTTTGATGCTCTGATCTCAGCTATGGCAGTAGCAATCGCTCTGAGTTTTGTATATCAGTGATGTGTGCTCATAATCTCTGTGGTGCGTTCTGCAACTCACTCATAATTGACATTTCATATATATTCTTTTTCGTTATATTTTGCAAGCTGAAATTGCACTGCGGTGATGAAAAAGTCTGCTTGTAGTGTTTTTTTGAATAAAGAATCGCGGTATCAAAACTGACACTCATCGTGCGTGAATTCTTGTATATCACCAGTTTGTAGATTGACCCCACGAACGAGAACGATGGTATCTTTTGCTTCGGATCCGTAGGCACCTATGTTTTGTACAGGTGCAGCTCAGACAGTACCTGGTATGCTTACGAGATTTTCTACGCCTGTTCGCCCTTGGTCCACAGTCCGTCGTACGAAATCATTTCGTAGTTCTCCTGCTCATAGGTGTACGAGCACTTTTTCGTCAATTTCCTGAATGACTGTTTTTCCTAGAATGTTATTTTTGATAACAAGTCCATCGTAGGTATCTTCTGAAAAGAGCATATTTGACCCTCATCACAAGAGCAGTTTTTGTCATGTACTGTGATAAATAGGATGAGTAAGCAGTAACTGCATATCTTCCTCGGTTTCTATTTCCACGAAATATCTTGCGATGCAGGGAAAGCGAAAGGTATTATAGGGTAGAAGATCAACATATTCTTGGATGTGAAACATCAGGACGATTACTGAATGAAGAACAACCTTATATTGATTTTTCGGAAGAAATACAGAAGAATGTCTGTATGAAACTAACGATGAAACAACAACGTGTCGTCAAGGTGCTCCAATATATGGATGAACTTTTTGCGTGATATCCGCTGACTGAACTTATCTATGAGACGCCTTTTCAGTTATTGGTAGCGGTGATTATGAGTGCTCAGACGACCGATAAACAAGTAAATAAGGTCAATGAGCAGTTCTTTCGTGTAGTACGTTGTCCAGAAGATATGGTTGCACTAGGTGAGTGAGGTATCGGTGATATGATAAAAACCGTCTGATTGTGGAAAAGCAAGACGACTAATTTGTTCCATATGGCAAAACTGATTACGGAAAAAAAACCTCTCGATGTTTTTTCGTGAGTTGCAGAGGTAAAAATGAACATTAGGGAGTGACAAAAGCAATACACCAGTAGTGAAGAATTGTTCGCAGAGTGGTGATACTGGATACCTGACACCCTCGAAGAGATGACAAAATTACCTGGAGTAGGTATCAAAACTGCAAAAGTAGTGCTGTATGTGCTTTATGGACAAAGACGAGTGGCAGTCGATACGCATGTGCATAGAGTGATGAATAGACTGGGTATCGTGACGACCAAGACCCCTGAACAAACATCGCTCCAGTTAGAGAAAATCATTCCAGATGCGTATAAACCACTTGCACATAAAGTCATTATCTATTTCTGAAGATATCGGTGTATGGCAAAAAAACCAAATTGTGTTGCTTGCAAATTGCAGAGTATGTGTAGGTGGTATCAACATGAGCAAAAAAAATTGTAATATGAGCCAATATAGATATAGTAAATACTGAAAAAAGTGGATTGTGATAGATTTCACAAAAGATAAGCAATTCTTATTCTCTAGTGAAGTCGTGAAAAATAAGTATTTACCGAGTAACTGCCGATCTACTCTTCTAGAAACAGTTAAACATAGTATACAGATTGGTTCGTATTGATTTATTCAGCAGTTACTCTATTGAATTCCATCGAAAAAAGATTTTATCGAAAAAAACCTATGTTTTGACATAATAGTATCACGATAGTAGAACCGCAACGATGACAACAACTGATGATTTCGCTAAATTCACGAATCGTGAAACATCAGCTTTTGGTAAGATTTTTGCCATGGACGGCAGATGTTTTTGTGTTTACGTATCCTGTCTATCTTGTTGTTTTGTATCTCTGGGGTGTGCATAAAAAGGACGATTATTTCAAACTTGCTTCGTTTGCGATAGCGTTCAGTGCATGACTTGCTGCCGTGACCAATCAAGTAATTCAGTACTTCGGTGATAAGTCGAGACCTGAGAGTGTTATTTCACTGAAAGAAAACCTTATCTTGTCTCATCTGCCTACCGATCCTTTTCCTAGTGACCATGCGGCAGTGAGTGCAGCTATAGCGATGAGTACGCTATTGTGGTGAATCAAACATAGAGATAAAAAATTTCTAGCAGCTTCTGTGTTCTTTTGGTTTGCTAGTGGAGTAATGTCGTTTAGTAGAGTTGCTGTTGCGATCCATCGACCGACAGACATATTGGTGTGATTGATTGTCTGATCACTGAGTGCGTGGCTCATACTTCGTGGAGTTGTACGGAATTGGTTACTTCGTTCTGTTTTTACTCCATTGATACGCTTACAAGAGTGGTTATTTGATCGTCTAGGTCGAAAAATCTAGTATACATAGATGAAAGAAAATTTGATTTCGTTATGTCCCCATAGTTCAAGCGGATAGAACGGCTCACTCCTAATGAGCAAATCCATGTTCGAATCATGGTGGGGATAGAGATTTAATTATTCACTGTTATATGAGAAAAATAGATAAGCTTGCCTGGATTGAGATTAAGAATAGAAAAATACTGAGTACTAGATCTATCTGAAAAGAGGTATTTTATATTCCGTGAGGAAAGAGAGAATGAACAGAAACAGATATAGAGGCATTGAGGAGAGAGATACAAGAAGAGTTAGATGTTCAGCTTATAGAAGAATCAATGAACTATTTCTGAACATTTGAAGCACAAGCTGATGGTAAGTGAGAGTGAATACTAGTCACTATGACTTGTTATACTGCTTGATACACATGAACAATACATGCAAATTCAGAGATAGAAGAGGTGGTCTGGTTTAGGTATGAAGATAAGGAAAAAAGTTCTGCAGTAGACAAAATGATATTTCAGTATTGTAAAGATAATAATTTGATTGACTAAGAAATACGGTGGTTACTATTTCGCATATTCACTAGAGAGTATACGATAATATCTAGATGACAATGCAATCAATGTCATACATAGTCCCAAAAATCATGCTACTATAAAGACGACAGCAATACCACGATCCAGTCAGGTACCAAATCGTGATCAAAATGTCTGAGCTCATCGTCCGTCAGTCATCCAAGGAATAACGTACAACTGAGCCAAAGGACCGATCAAGAATGCGGTAATAGGCGATGCCGCAAACTCTACGCTTTGTGCAAAACCAAAGACTCTTCATTGTTTCTCGTAAGGAACGACTTTTTGGATTACGGTACTTTCTGTGGCTTCTATAAATGGTCCACAAAACAACCAGATGAAAATACCTATCGAAAGCAGAATCACGGATGGTTGTATAGCAAAAAAGATACAAGTCGTTCGTGTAACGATATTGAGCAGAAACATTGTTCTGAGTGGTTTTTCTCACAGTCATTTTTTCGCTACAACCATTCATCAGGCAATGAATGCACTGCTAAGTACAGCCCACAAGATACCTCGTGCTTGTACCGACATAAGGGTAAGACCATACGGATCCATAAGTGACATAAAGACACCACCGAGAAAATTATTGAACGTCGAGAAAAAGATGAGAGCAAACAGACCAGGTACCGTGCTTATGATAGCTACTGTAGTGCGTCGATTAAATTTTTTGGCGTGAGGATCATCGTGTTCTGTTAGTGTTTCAGGAATAGTAAAGGTATGCAGGTGCAAAAGGGTCAGAATACATCACGCGAGAAGTCATCGCAACACATAATTCATTCCTCAGAATCCTATTGCTAGACCACTTATCACTGAAGTGATCGTAAAGGAAAATCAATTTATCATGCCTACTTTACCATTTGCTTGTGCGTGTTCTTCGGTAGGAATCAGCAAAGAGACGGTAGTAGAAAGAGCGATCATACGTAAGTTTCCCATGATCGTTCCAGCCATGATGAGTACGATGAATAACCGTAATTGCCGAGACGCTATAGTCGTAAATACGGACTCAGGGAATGAAAAATATAACAAAGTAGCTCATAGATAGAACAGAAGAGATCCTCATGCAGATCGAGTCATCACACGTTGTTTGTAGTTATGGTCGACGATATTTCAGAACACTGCTGCAAGTGATGCATTACTTACTGAAAATAATCCAGCGATTACTGAGGTAGCAATGAGTGATTCTGTTTGGAGAAATACCCAGTAGGTAAGAGCAAACCAAGCAAACGTGGTAGTAACAGCAGCTACTAGTGAATTTCCCAGTAGGTAGTTGAATATAGTATGGTTAGATTTCATGAATGGGTGTTGAAGTGAAGATTTACTGTTGTACTTTTTCTGCTTCCTCTTGTTGGAGAAACTGTTTTCTTTGACTAATGAGGTAGACGACTCTGCTGATTATAGGAAAGAAGATGCATCATACAAGTATCCGTATCGTCATCACTGAAGAAATGTCTCGATCTATAAGTAAGAGTAACATACTTAGCGATGAAACTATGAGGGGAAGTATATCTTTTGTTCTTTTGGCAATACGGTCATAGTAATTTCCTGTAATAGACTCAAACCGTGCAATAATGAGCATAATAATAGAGCATGAAACTATCAAGAGATTCATAGATAGGCTGTTTACTGTTGTTTCGTGTTCTATCATAACGAAAATACTGGCTCCCACCATAGTGTAACATAAGGTAAGAGGAAGATGGAGATAGGTTCGTGAGTAGATGTACTTTGGTATCATCTTTGCTTTACTTACATAGTCGAAGTAGAGTCGCCGATGTCAAAAACTAATCATCAGTGCAGCAGTTCACAAAGACAATACGAGAGGAGTGATGTGTTCGGTATCAATACCCGTGATTACTGAGAGTATTGCTTCTCACAGGACGATAATCATAAATAGTCAAAATCTCTCATTGTAGATATGTAGCTGCAAATCTGGTAAATTTCTCATCGTTGACTTGCCTACGATCGGTATACATATATCGATGACGAGAGAGATAAGAAAGAGAATACCTCTTCGCTGAGGAGGAAGAAGAGTGCCTAACAGTGCAGCACATAAAACACTCATATTTCCTCGTACTTGGAGGAGGTTGTTTTTGCAGTAGGTAGGGTCTTTGTGTCCAGTGTTTGCTCGTATATATAATACCGCAAGGAGTCACTTTGCAACACCATAGAGAAGAAAAAACACACTACCCATTTCCATCAGTCATCCGTGTATTGTCAGTGCTATACCAGCGATCAGAAACATCTGGATAAACATAAATATTCTCTTGGTGAGTCACTTGGTGATATATCTTTCGAAGAAATAGGTAACACTTGTCCACAATCGCCATACCGCAGAGATGTGAATGAGTAACTGGAAGAAAATAGGTCGTGATCGTGATGTGCTCAGCGAGTCGGCAAAACTATGAGAAATGAGTCCAATAATAGCTACAAAAAAAAGATCAAAATACAGATCAAGTCGTGTGGCCTTTCTATCAGGTTGTTGCTGGGTGTGTTCTACAGTCCTAAGCACTGGTCTTGAGGTATGTAATCGAGACGTGATGGTGTTTTGAGACATCTAATATCGTATCAATAAATGCTTGCATCGTTTCTAAAAGATTCGTAACTGTCTTGTTACGGCATGTATGGGCTAGTAATGAAAATAGTTTTTCTAAAGTGTTTCTCAGCGAGCTACTAGTATTTTGTGTCGCATGAGATAGGACACTATCAAAACACCAAGCGTAACGAGAGGCATCATTGTTGCACTTATTGGATCTCCTAATTGGAAATGTGCCCAAAATGCACCGATGTAGATACATCATAACCCTACATACGCTCGTTCTTTCAATCTGTTTGGGATTTTTGGGAGCATGATGAGCAGTATAGCGAGTGGTGCACCAAACCCAACTAATTGCTGAAGCCATACTGCATTTGGATTGTCGAGACCGACGTGACGCATACCTTCTACTGCCATTTCGCTGTTCATGAAAAACAATCATGGCAAAATAAATAAAGCTAATGCGATCGTAGCCACCCAGTAGATGATGCGAACAGTTTTTAAAGACATGGGAGTGAGTAAGATAAAAACAACATTGCTAGTAGTAGTTATATTTGTTTAGAAGGCAAATGATTAGAATAAATGTTGTTGCAATACGATAGCC
>CAYLWY010000056.1:3133-7251 GCA_964387665.1 uncultured Candidatus Peribacteria bacterium | reverse complement strand
AAGTGAGTAGACTACAATTCGCCAAACAACTTATTATAAACTTGTTACAAAAAAAGCCACAAGCAAGATGGGGTATAGGTATCTTTGCTGGTGAAGCACAGGGAATTTTACCCCTTACCCAAGACGCTAATCTTGTAAGTACGTTTCTTGCAGGTCTGGATCATCAAAATCTTACCAAACAATGAACACGTCTCGATGAGGCAATACATTTAGGAATACAACGTTTCGATCCAGATTCAGAAGAAGGAAATGTCTTACTTATCATCAGTGATGGTTGAGAAGAACAAGTGATTATCAATGATACCATAAAAGCAACCATTGATAGGTTGTGAATAACTACCTATCTCATAGGTGTAGGAAGTGAGACATGATGACCAATTATCGAAGGCGTTGATCTGTTTTGAAATCCTGTCGTAAAACAACGACAATGAACTCCTGTAATAAGCACCATCGCTGAATCAGCATTGCGTAGCGCTGCTACACAAGTCAAATGAACCTACTTTCGTGCAACCTCGTCTACGGTAGATCAACTTGCAAAAAATATAAGCACTATACCATCAAAAAGTATGAACGTAACCTGATCTATTACACAAAGAAAAATTACCTGATTTTTTGTACTTCTCTGAATGATCTGATTATTTATTGGGTTCTTCTCTCACCATACAGTATTTATGACAAGTATTTTTAATCGTACTCGTGTACAATAAATGAGTTACCCTTCTCTTTCAGCAAAAAAAGTTGTCTTGATAAGCATATTGCTTTTTCTTTCTTTCCACGCACTCTCACGATCACAAAAAACTCGCTGGCATAATCTTCTACATGATCCACATTCATCTATACCTTTTCGGTTAAATAACAACCAAAAAGCATATATCGCGTATATCTCCGAGAACAAAGAAGATGCTCTCACCTGGCGAAACAATAGCCTTTCTGGGTCAGTAGAACAACACTACAATCTAGGCACAGCATACGCCCAGCGAAGTGTTTCATCTGGAGAAGTTACCGACCTCACTTGACTACAAACAGCAGAACAGCTACTCTCAGGTGCAGCATCACTCGACACTACGACAAATCAGGAAATTATCCATAATCTAGAAACAGTTCGTCGTCTTCTACAAAAAGCACAGGAACAAGAACAAACACAACAAAATCAACAATCATCATGATCTGGCGATCAACAACAGCAAGAACAACAGTCCTGATGATCGCAAGAAGAGCAGCAGTGACAGCAATCTGCACCGTGAAGCGAAGCAGATTGATCGTCACAAGATACACAAACAAGTACTCTTTCCGAAAGTATGAAACAACAACTTATACAATATCAGAAACAACTAGAAGGAGAGCAGATGCAAAATCAGCAGTTTTTTGACAAACAATCTCCTCAAGCAAATCAAAATGATCCTTTCGATATGCTCAATCAAGTATTTGGTTGACAGCCACAGTTTGATGAACAGTGAAATAGCTGATGAAAAGACTGGTAGTTCCCATACGTGTAATTTGTATTTATTTTTTTCACTATATGGTAGCTATACGTTGTATTTTATTTGATATGGATTGAGTGCTAATCGATGCTAGAGAACGACATGCAAACGCCTTTATTCAAGCATGCAAAGAAGTTGGCACATCCATCACGCATGATTTTCATGCTCTCTACTTAGAAGCCTTACCTACCAAAAAGAAAACACACATACTTATTGAAAAATGACTCGTTCAAGAAAAAGATGCTGAAAAAATATACCACTTGAAGCAGGCATATACGGAAAAGATTATTACCCAGAGTAACCTTTATAGTGAACAAAAAGTGTGATTAATGAAGCAATTGAAAGATGAGTGATACTTGTTATGAGTCTGTTCTAATTCTATAAGAGCATCAGTAGAAGAAATCACAAAAAAGATGTGAGTTTTTGATTACTTTGATTGCGTTTTTTCTAACAATGACGTCGAAAAACCAAAACCAGACCCAGAAATATATACAAAAGCGATAGAAAGACTTTGATGTACTCCACATACAACACTTGTTATAGAAGATAGTGAAGTGTGAATACATGCAGCAAAGGCAAGCTGAGCACATGTCCTTTGTGTACAGAACGCATCAGAAGTAACATGGGAACGTATACACTCATGTTTATGAAACGCATAATTCACTCTCTGAGTTATACCTCCTTATCTCAATGTATTTCTAACTCAAGAAAATGCTTTTTCAGTAGGTAATCATCAAGATGCTACAGAAGGCAACACTCATGCAAGACGTAAAGCTCTGATTAGTCTAGTCATTCCTATTCACCCTCATGATCTCACGAAAAAATCATATTGCAAAAAGGTTTCCAATTCTGCTTCGACACGCTCTACACCAAACTGATTATATAGGGTCTTCGCGTACAGCCCATCACTGATAGTATGAAACTCATGCCTCATTTCTTCGATATTACAGCTTCTCTCGGCAGATCAGATAGTTTCCATTCACCAGAGCAACACATCGACTTTTTTTGCTATATTTCCTTCTCTTTTCATGTTCCAGAAGGGACTGGTATGATAAGGAAAGTCAGTCAATAAACACAATGGACTCAAATCTTCACAAAGAGCTGTTTCATGAATATGTTCCAAGGTGTCGGTAGTATACTTTTTACACGCATCTAGATAAGAGATAGACGAAATATCTGCGTGTTTGGTTAGTCAAATATGCTGAAGCAGTTCTTTCTCCAGCTGGATCAGCTCTTGCATACCACCAGGTATTTCAAACTCAAACATAGGAAAAATCAGATCGTGTCTTCAAGGAACTGGGTTGGGTTCTTGCCTGTAACTCGTCGTGACACAAAACACCCCTGGTAGCTGAGGATTACTGAGTAATTCATGTTCTAACCACATTTGTCCCGTCTGTGGCAAAGGTCGTTTTTGACCTTGATACTGAAACGTTGCAATCGTCGAAGGATCCTCACAAGCAGCTAAGATACTCAGTCTAGACTGCGGATGCACTTCGACAAAATTTTTAGATAAAAAAAAACCTCTCAAAAGCGAGACGGCGTAGTGAAAGTCAGTCACATGATTTTCCATAAGATCCCGAAAATGATAAAAATTCGGGGGTCTATTTTTTGGAAGCCTCCATCAATATAGAGAAAATAAATGCTATTACAAATGATTTAAAAATCTACCTAAGAATAGGAAAAACGTAGTACGCTATTGCATTTTCGATAACTCTTGCTATAGATACCAAGAATCTTTTTATTTTACTAAACCTATACTGATGCATACTCATGACGAATCTGTTCTACATGGTGATACGTCACGTCGATGATCACTTGCAAAGTACTTACCAGAGTTTGTCTATGGTGGTATAGACGGTTTGGTAACGACATTTGCCGTCGTAGCGTGAGCTACAGGAGCAAACCTCGACCTCAGTGTAGTCTTGATACTCGGCTTTGCAAACCTCTTTGCTGATGGTTTTTCTATGTCAGTAGGAGCATACTTGGCAAGTAAATCAGAACACGATACCTACAAAAAAAACCTTGCCATAGAATACCGAGAAATAGAACATTTACGCGAAAAAGAAATTCAAGAGATCAGAGATATTTATCTCACGAAATGATTTGAAGGGGAGTTGCTCGAACAAGTGGTCGCCAAGATTATCGAAGACGATACCAGGCGAGTAGATGTGATGATGAAAGAAGAACTTGGACTAAGTGAACCAGATAAGAGTCCCTTGCTCGTCTGAGCGAGTACCTTGGCTGCGTTTGTTATCATCGGACTTATTCCGCTCTTGACCTATGTGATTTCGTATATTAGCGATATCGATCCTGCAAGTCTATTCCCTCTCTCTATAGGACTTACTGCATGTGGATTTATCGGTATCGGCTTTATGAAAAGTTACGTCAATCAGACAAACAAACGAAAAGCTATGCTTGAGACTGTTATCCTGTGATGACTTGCTGCTGGCGTCGCGTACTATGTAGGATTCGTGTTAGAAAAGATTATTGTGGGATAAATAAACTGACTTTTTTATGCTTTGAATATATGTATTTAATAACCAAACAAGCTATCGTTTACAAAGTATCCACGGAGTGCTATAGAAATTAAAAATTAAGACTCAAAAATAGTCCATTAACAAACAAAAAAAGAGGAGT
>CAYLWY010000056.1:1686-3033 GCA_964387665.1 uncultured Candidatus Peribacteria bacterium | reverse complement strand
TCAGGAAGCTCTTTTCCTTCTACTACTTCGAGTAATCCATCACTACTAAATGATGACGCTACGAGGATCATCAACATATCTCGATCGAAATCTTTTGCGAGCTCATCTGGTACGAGATACTTCAAAGAAGAGAACTTTGTACAATACTCTTTATACCAAATTTGATCAACTAATTCTCCAGTAATTTCTCAGAAAAATTTTTCATACTTTTCTATAACCTCTTTTTTTTCTGGATTCTCTCTCAGTTCTTGAACAAACATTGCAAAGTTAAACAGCATGACAAATCAAAAAACTAAAAATTACTGAAAGGAGAAGATATAATGTGCAATATTACTGTTTTTTTGCCTGTTTTGCAAGACTTTCCAATATTTTTTTCAATTCTTGTATCTTTTCTTGCACATCAAATGAGGTGATTTGCTCTTTGACGAGCAAAGCAGTATGAGTAAATGCATCAAAACGATGTTGCAACTCTCAGATAAGTTGACTCGTAACTACAGTTCACTTTGTCTTCAATGTTTCAAATTCTTGCAAAAGTCTCTGATACTCTTCTTCTACCCAGACAACTCACTTATGGAGGTGATCTTCGAGTGCTTGCGTATCGAAGTGTTCTTTTACGTCATCGACTAGCTGTTTGTTGAAATCGAACAAACTATCCAAGATATGTTTTACTTTTTCAAATCAGTCTTTTTCTATTACTCATTTCTTGAAGCGAGAATCTTTCTTAAACAGCGTCAAAAACTGTCCCAAGAAAAAAGCTATAAATCATCGTTTGAGTCGTTTCATAGGAAGTGAGGATGAGTAAATAGATACAGTACGCTAACGACCGGCAGTATACAAAATTGGGTAATCTTTGTCAAGCCAAATTTACACAACTCAATGCTCATTTTTTTTAAAACCAAAAACATATATTATACCACAAATATGAATATAAGGTACATAATGTGTTACAATAATCAGAAAAAGGAGGGATTTTTTCCTTGATATTTACCTCGTTACCACTACAACACGGCTTGTATTGTTTTATATTTTTTATTATTCTTTATGAAGAAACAAAACTTTCAGTACCTTACCTGACTTATTGTCTTGGGTGCAGCGTTTTATGCAGTTGGTGCTATAAATGTTCTCGGTACTTTTTTTGAAATTCATCCAGGGTCTGGATACACGTGCTCTTCGTATGATTACTTTTCTGGGTACGGATATGGGTATGACTGTACAGAAAAAAAATCAAGTTGATCAACGTCATCTGTAACATCTACAACTACTACTAGTACTAATACTAATACAGAGGATGAAACTACTGACGAAGAAGAGACAACTACTGAAACTGAAGAAGAAACTACTGGTGAA
>CAYLWY010000056.1:0-1586 GCA_964387665.1 uncultured Candidatus Peribacteria bacterium | reverse complement strand
CTACTGGTGAAAATGAAGGGACAGCTGATGAGTCTGGAGACAACTCTACAGGTGGAGATGAAGAAATGGATGGAGCATATGATTTTGGTTTCGAGAATGGATTAACAACACTTTCTAAGGAAGAAGCAAGATTGTATGATGGTTTGAACAGAAGTGAACTTGCAAAAATGATGAGCAACTTCATCAAGAATGTAGAAGGTGTAGATCCAGTAGACAATCCAGTATGTGATATTACTACGTATAGTGACTACAATACATTTGACGATGAAATGAAAATGTACATCAAGATGGCATGCGACTATGGAGTAATGGGATGGAAGAACGACAAATCAGGACTTATCGAAGCATTTAGACCATTGGATCCAGTAACAAGAGAAGAATTTGCAGCAGTACTTTCTAGACATCTTTTCGGTTCTGAACATGATGGTAAAGATATGGTTGCTCACTTAGAGGCACTTAGAGATGCTGGTATTATGAATCAGATCGATAATCCTTTTGTTGTAGAGATTAGAGGATATGTTCTTCTTATGCTTCAGAGAGTAACTGAAGAAACAGAAGAAGAAAACGTAGAAGATATGGAAGATGAAGCAATGGAAGAAACAGACACTACTACAGAAGAGACAACTGAAGAAGAAACTACAGAAACAGAAGAGGAAACAACAAATGAAACTGGTGCTGTTGCTGAAGAGACAGAGACTAGTACAGGTACACAAGCATAATTAATTCTTAGTATATAATGAAAAAGGTCTTTGGTCTAGCACCAAGGACTTTTTTTGTTTCTACTTGCTTTGTCTGAGTATATTGCTACCTATATGATACTGTTTCTTATCTGACTAACTTCCTATGAAAAAACTGATTAGCGTTGTCATTCCCGCATACAATGAATCATGGTGATTAGCAAATTTTTGTGAAGATCTCTATCACCACCTACAAACGTTTAATCAATATAATCGGGAAATTATTCTCATCAACGACTGAAGCAAGGATGCCACTCGAGAAATAATAGACCTACTAAGTAAAAAACATGCTCTCATCAAGGGAATAAATTTTTCACGTAATTTTTGAAAAGAAATAGCACTAAGTGCTGGACTTTCGTACGCTCGTGGAGACGCCGCAATTACTCTAGATGCAGACGGACAACACCCTATAGAACGTCTGAAGGACTTTCTCCATGAACGAGAACAATGATATGATATCGTCTATAACCGTAGACCACGTATCGAATGAGCAAGTCGATTCAAGAAGACAACCAGTAAACTATTCTACAAACTCTTCAATATGATGAGTGAATTTCATCTAGAATCCCAAACAACTGACTATAGACTCTTAGATCGTAAAGTTATCGATATTTTTTTACAGTTTACTGAGAAAAACAGGTATTATAGGTGATTAATAGACTGGATTTGATTCTCAAAAAAAGCACTCGTGTTTGACGCACTACCAAATAGTACGACACGTAAAGCAAGTTACAACTACAGCAAACTAACCAAATTGGCAATAGACAGTATCACCTGATTTTCCGTACGACCACTTAGACTTGTAGGATATTTGTGATGAATGATTATTTTATGAAGTTGCTTGCTCTT
>CAYLWY010000055.1:2583-7263 GCA_964387665.1 uncultured Candidatus Peribacteria bacterium | reverse complement strand
GAGAGGTAGAGGAATATATTTTTATCAAAACTTAGTCGACGTCGTTTTCTTCAAACGATTCATCATCTGCATCATCATCTATTTCTGTAGGTGTTACCGGTACTGCTTTCTTGCCCATACGCATTTCTTTGATTGCCGTGACGACGTTGTGTTCGAGGTCTTTTCTGAGCTTCTCATCTTCTCACAGCAGCTTGACGAGATTGTCTTTTCCTTGTACTTTCTGTTCGCCGACGGTATAAAACGCTCCAGCTCTACTTACGAGTTCGAGTAAGATGGCTGCCTCGACGAGATCAGTCGCATGGTCAAATCACTGTGCAAACAAAACAGGTATAGTACAGGTTTTGAACGGAGGAGCGACTTTGTTTTTAGCGACTTTTACCTTTGCGTAGTAGCCGATTTGTTCTTTGTTTTCATCAATCTTTTCACCTTTTCTGATTTCGAGTCTCTGTGACGCATAGAATTTCAGTGCATTTCCTCAAGTGGTGGTTTCTGGATTACCAAACATAACTCCGATTTTCATGCGAATCTGATTGATGAAAATGATCGTCGTACCTGTTTTCGCAAGGATAGAGGTAAGTTTTCTCAGTCCCTGTGACATCATACGTGCTTGGAGTCCCATATGTGAGTCACCCATATCACCTTCTACTTCAGCTCTCGGTACCATAGCTGCTACAGAGTCGATCACGATAAGTTTGATAGCACCTGTTTTTGCAAGTTCTTCTGCGATCTGTAGTGCTTGCTCTCCGTAGTCTGGCTGTGCGAGGAGCAGATTTTCTACATCTACACCTAGTCTTCTTGCATATTCTGGATCGAGAGCGTGTTCTGCATCGATAAATGCAGCTGTCTCACCTCTTTTTTGTATCTCTGCTATAGCGTGGAGGGCTATCGTTGTCTTTCCAGAGCTCTCTAGACCGTAAATCTCGACGATTCTTCCTTCTGGAAATCATCCACCGAGAATGCTATCGAGTTGGTACGAACCACTATGGAAGGTGTTGATCGTTCACAACGTATTCCCAGTTCACATTTTCATGATAGCTCCTTTTCAGAACTGCTTCTCTATCGACTTGAGGGCTTCGTCGAGTACTTTTTCTTTTGACATATCGTGTTTGAAAAAACTAAAACGAGTGGTCTATAGTCAAAAAAAAATAAATTGCAAGAGAAAAGTGAACAAATGTTCATTCAATTTTCTTAGCAACGTTGTACTGATTATGTACGCAAAAAGCAAAGAAAAAGCTATGAAAAAGCTATTACCTAAAATAGGCAATACATATTTCAGGAGATATTCATGTTTGTTTTAGTATAGCCCTGAGTGTTCATCTATCTAATTCTTTATGATTAGGAACGGTGGTTTGTGCATACGGATCTTTCCTAGACATGATGATATGACTTCACTTCTGTCTAATGACCATAAATTCGTGCTGTTGAAGAAAATCAATGAGCTGTTTCCCAGAAATAACAGGAAGGTATCACATGGCTATGGAGTTGTATATGTCCTAAAGACACGTTCATCCATACTAATGATAGAGCTACGTTCTTGGGGGACTGGCTTGTTCATAGTTTTGAGTGTTTCAATATATAGTCATGCTGCTTCCAAGATATTGTGGTATGCCTCATCATAGGTCTTTCCTTGTGATATACATCAAGGAAGTGATGGTATTTCAGCAACAAAGTATCCATCTTCTCATTCAGTAATGATGATGTTTCTTGTTTGCATAAGCGTCATGGTCGTGAGTAAATTGAATAAAATATACTCCTGTAGAGACTATTTGCAATGAGAAAAAACACTATACAAAAACAGAGAGCAAAAAGCAAAGAAAAAGCTATGAAAAAAGTGTTTACTTTCTTTTGTGCTTCTTGGATTTCGTTTTGGATTTTGGTCCTCGTTTGAGGACCTGTACGGTGACTTGTGTATGTCCTTTTTGGAGCATATGTAACTTCTTTGCTGCTCCATAGGAAACATCTATGAGACGGTTGTAGTTTCAATTGGCATTTTTGGTGAACGGACCTCTATCGGTGATACGGACGTTGACGGTATCTGCTGTATGGGTTTGTTTGTTTTCATGAATTACTCTCACCTCTGTTCCAAATGGTCGTGTCCTGTGTGCCGCTGTGAGCGAGTCGGGATGCATGCGTTTTCCATTTGCCATGCGCGCTCAGGCGAGACCATCTCACCTGCCGTAGTAGGAAGCGACTCCTGTATGTGTTTCGAGCACAGTTACTAGCTCATCAGCCGTTGTTTCTTTTTGCTTGCAAGCAAGCATACCAAGGAGCATCGTCATCGTGAGGAGTGTTGTTTTTCTGTTCATAGGGAGAGGAGGAAATGTTTGTCTAAGTATAGTGATAGGTGTTGTAGAGTGCAAGAGTATGAGTAATTTTTTCCATAACAAAAAAAGCGCCACCCTCAACGGGCAGCGCTTACTAATTCTTTAATACTTTCCCCCTGTCAGCCGGGGGAAATGCTCACCGATGTATTCATCGGTGGAGAGTTTAGTCAAGGTACTTTCTTACCCTTTTTTACTTTTTTTGTTTCGTTGTTCGAGGCGGTCAAGCCTCTTCTGTGCGGCTTCGAGTTGGCGAATTTTCTTTGCCAAGACAGGCCAAGTGACTTCATCGTTTTTTGCTTTTTGAAGCGTTGTGTTGTAGTCTTGCTGTGCCGTGCGGAGTTCAGTTTTTGCCTTGTTGATTTTGTTCACCTTTGCCTTTTTACTGAAGGGCATTGTTTTTATTGTAATGAACCAAATCTTTGACTCTTCTTTTTGATACGCTGTGTCCGCAGCCAGTGCAATTGTGTCAATCGCAATGCTGTCAGGATGTTGTAGCAAAAAAGAGTCCAAGGCAATACTGTCTTGTCGGAGTTTTTCCGCTACTCGAACTTGCCGGATGCTGTCTTGTCGGAGTTTTTCGGCTGCACGAATGCTTTCAGAGCGTCTGCCAAGAGTAACTGAAACTTCCAAGAATGCTCCTAAACCTGCTGTAAGGTCGTTGTTTGGTTTTGCGTAAGAAACTACTTCAGGACCAACGGAAAAATTAACCGATCTTACCAAGACCATTTTTTCAGGTGTTGGTATCTCTCCTTTCAATCCAGTCCTTATACTAATTCCTTCATCTCCCAGAAACGTATTTCTACTGTGCTCTGTGTTGAACCAATCATACCGACCTTCTACAAATCCGAAAACGTTCTGTTTTTGAAAAACTCGTCTCTGTCCTCCAAAATAGGCTTCGCTCTGTAAAGAAATTCCAGTGTTTTCGTCGGACCAAATTCCGCATGTGTCGCACGTGGGAATGAGACTTTCCTGTTTTTTGCCGAGTAGAAACGTAAGACCGCCATACCAGCTGATGGGGTTTTCCACCCACCAACTTTGATTTTGGTCTTTTTTGCTGGCAGAAAATCTGGTCCATTGAAGCCCGCCACCGATGCCGTTTGTCAATCGTCCTCCTATTCTTTCGTAGCGGAGCAGGAAGTACGGATTGAACTTGTAGTAGGCAGTATCAGCAGGGCAGCAAGTGGGACAGGGTACCGGTGCAGCAGGAACCTCAACTTTGATTACGATAACTTGGGGTGTATCTGGAGCTTTTTGTTCCGTCAAACCTTTCGGGTCCATTGCAGTCGGACATCCCCAAATCTCCGTAACTTTCACACTCATACTGTCGAATGTATGTGGGTGGCGAGCCCACACTGGTTTGCGTTCACCATTGGGTCCGCAACTGGGGCAACTACTGAGAACTCGTTCTTTTATGGTCCATGTAGTGTCCCAAGTTTCGTACTTGGTTTCAAGTAATGTGCCTGCCAATTCGCCAGGGCAGGGGCTTTTTTTTCCCTGTGCCATAAGGGTGTTGGTAATGCCTACGAAAAGCAACACCAAACAAATTTGAAGAAATCTTATTTTGAACTTCATTGTCTCGTATTTGAATGAAGGGGGAGCAGGTTTTTTGACCCGCTCACCCTAGTTTGTTGTTGAAAAAAAAACTAAAGAGTTCTGATGCACCATGCATTTGCTGTACGGTCGAGGTTTTTCAGTATCTGTCGTCTCCGTTTTCCGTCGATTTTCACATCGGCTCTGATTTGCATGTAATAAATACCCAATCTCAGTGGAGCAACTTCAATCTGATTTTCCCCGACCTGAAGATTACCTTCTTTTACCAGTCTGCCTTGTTCATTGTACAAGACGTACTTGATGTTTTCAGGTTCTCCGCCAGTACTGATTTTGACTCGAACGTCATTTTCTGTGCCATCGTGTGATACGATAACGTCACATTCATCGTCGCAATCACTCTTGAGCAAAACAAATGATGCTGTTGTCGTACACCCTTCGATACTTTCCACCGTAACATTGTAAGTACCCGGCTGAAGGTTCTTACGAACCTGTTCGCCGAACTGGGAGTCTTCCCAGTCGTAGAAAAAATTCGGGTCTCCAAGTAGAGTAATCGAGCCACCTGTGGTGCAGGTGGGTTGAACGACGATACTCTGGATGACTGGAGGGGTGTTGATGGTGAGTTGCAGCACGTTGGTGTGGCAACCGTTGGTCACGCTAAACGTACCGGACATGGTGTAGGTTTGACCATTCACCGGCCAGGTGTAAGTGTCACATGCATTGGCAGTTGTCGTATCGGCGGTGCTCGGCGTAATGGTGAGTTGCAGCACGTTGGTGTGGCAACCGTTGGTCACGCTAAACGTACCGG
>CAYLWY010000055.1:0-2483 GCA_964387665.1 uncultured Candidatus Peribacteria bacterium | reverse complement strand
TCACCGGCCAGGTGTAAGTGTCACATGCATTGGCAGTTGTCGTATCGGCGGTGCTTGAACTCGGATTAATAACGAAACCTTTTACAGTTGTACAGCCAAATGCATCGGTCACCGTAACGACATAGTTACCCGCAGATAAACCGGTACGGTTCTGTGGATTATTCCAGCCAGGCAAATCTGCCCAGTCGAACGTGTAAGGCCAGGAGCCGTTCCACACTGACAGGGTAATCTTGCCGTTCGGTTGTCCGCAGGTGGTGTGTGTAACGTTGCCAGATACACTTGGTCCATCAATCCAGTACACATCAGTGCAAGAGGACGATGTACAACCAAATGCGTCGGTGACGGTTACGCAGTAGGTGCCGGCTGTGAGGTCGGTAATGGTTTCGGTAGTTTCACCATTGCTCCATAGGTAACTAACAGCAGTTAGAGACCATGCCGTAGCAATTCCGTCTTGTTGTCCGCAGTGTTCGTCACGGTCAGTCCAAACGTACAGTTCAGGACCGGAGTGAATGAACGTGCAGACACCATCCCAGCTACAGCCGTTGGCAAGACTAACAACCCAGAGATTGTAGTTGCCTACAGGTAGATTGTTGATGGTGTAAGACGTATTGTTGGTTGTGTGCGTACCAGAAACGGGTCCGCTCCAACCAAATACGAATGGAGGTGTCAGAGTACCTCCGCTTGCTCCCGTGATTGTGAGGGTCACGGAACCCGTTGCAGTGCAGTTGATCGGCTGCTGTACTTGCACATTGACGTGCAGTTCGCAGCCACATCCCCAGCACTGTGCTGTGAGTTGGTTTGGAAGCATTGCTACCAAGACCAACACCGCTACAGCAAAGGCGGTTCGAAATTGTTGATTGAAAAATCGCATAAATTTAATCTGTTTTTGCCTTGCGGCGTTAATAATGAGAAAACAAAATTCTTTGTCCTCATGATGCCTGCCAGTCTCTCAGCGTTTGTTTTCTCATCAAACAGATTGGTGTTTGTGAGAGAACTGGCAGGACATCACTCAGATGTATTTTCTAGATTCTGAAAACATCAGAATCATTGTTAACCATTGCTCAGGTACGTTACCCGAGACCTCGATCCTGCAGATGCAGGAGAGGATTTGAAAAAAAACGATAGGTATGCTCACCGATACGAACATACCTATCCCCCAGATCTTCGTGTGCTGCTTTTTTGGTTTGTCTGCGTATCGTACAGACAGCCACAGCTCCGCGTAGATAGTCGATGAACGGGTCTCAACCGACACCGATTAGTCACCTGGGGAGAAGTGTATTTGAAAAAGTGTAGAGAGGTCTGCAATACTGATACAGATTTCAGTAGCTGTGCGTTTATCACAAAAAGCAGACTCTCCCTACAAGTTCCTGCCTCTCCTTGGCTCGGTGAGTATATACAATGTGTATAGTCATCCTTACGTCGGAGAGTTTTATGAACGTACTTCGGCATCATTACGCCTCTGTTTGCTCATGCAGGAGTATGTGTTTCTCTCTCCTCACGCGACTTGATTGTCGGTGAAGGGGAGTTTTTATCTGGTAATGACCGGTCCTTGTATGTTACGAGAACTTCCGGACCAGAAGTTTTCCTCCTTTGACGAGAAGAACTTTTGGTCTGAAAGCACCTATTTCATAAAGGTGCTCTATGTGATGAAGAATATATGAAAAAGCAACCCTTTTGCAAGAGAAAATATTGACATTATTATATTTTTATGTGTTTATTTTTTATGTGTTAGTCCTGTCATTGCTAAGGAGTGAAACGACTATGGCAACTATGATTAGGGAATGATGAGTAGTTTCTATCACTGAGGATAGTGAAATATTCTGCAATGGATTGCCACCTCGTCGTACCTCCTCCTCGCAATGACGATGGCAAGCTCAATCATAATCATGGAGAGGGTCTTTTGTGTACATATCCGAGAACTATCCTCATTCCCTTCATTGCGAGCCGTAGGCGTGGCAATCCATAGTGATGAGAATATTCTTAATCAAGGATCAGTGCTATGAAGAGCAACGAACAATATCTTACCCCATCTGACGAACGAGTCGTTCTTCTTTGGTCATAAAGGTTCGTTTGATCTGTCCGTTGAATCACAGCTGGTTGTAAAGTGTTTTTTCTAGTTCGTGTGAAATATCTGGTTTGCTGATGGTATGATAGAATTGCTCGTTGATCACGACAGCACCTATCGTTTCAGGTGTTATTTCTTGAATGATGACGTTTTGTTTCAGAGCTGATTTGAGCATAGGATTGGTCGTGCCAGCAAGGAGTGTTTCGATAACCAGTTCAGGGGAGAGAGGAGGGTTAGAAGTAACTGACTGCTCACTCGTTACTCATGAAGAATTGGTACTGTCGTCATGAGATAGTTCGACTGCGTCTGCTGCTGACGATGTAGGAGGATTTGCTGCCTGATTATCAGCACTACGAGCAGTTGATGGCTGATGAGTAGCTGCTGGCTGAGGTTGAGTTGTTTGCACAGGGACGCTTGT
>CAYLWY010000054.1:2389-7414 GCA_964387665.1 uncultured Candidatus Peribacteria bacterium | reverse complement strand
GCAGGTTCTTCCATGACAAGATGGTGTGATCTAAGCATCTCTAGAAGAACTGTCCTTGCATGGTCTATATCCGTATCATACGAAACTCCCACAAACACATCTACTCTAATCTTCCCTTCACGTGTCATGTTGATAATCGTATCTTCGACTATTTTTCCATTTGGGATAATAGCTTCCTTTCGTTCTGGAGTAATGAGTTTCGTCGTAAAAATAGAAATATCATCAACCGTTCATTTTTCTCCTTTCACGGAAATAAAATCCCCTATCACGTAAGGTTTAAAAAACAAAATAAGTAACCCTCATGCGAGATTAGCCAAACTTCACTGAAGTGCTAATCCTATCGCAAGTCACGCAGCTCATAAAATAGCTACAAAAGAAGTCATTTCAATTCACATCATCGTAGCAACGATAATAATGAGTATGAGGTAGATCAGTAAACGAACAAGACTCATAAGAAACTTACGAGCAGACTGATCTACTCATCATTTCTGTAATCATATGTCTATGGCACGCACCATAATACGAGAAAAACGAATTCATAGATATAGTATGGCACAAGCAAGAAAAACATTTGGCAAATAAGCGACAGCCCAATTACGAACCACTAAGAACAGTTCAGAAGAATATATATTCGATCGCATCAAAAAGCAAGTAAGTTAAAATTTTTTAAAAAAACCATCTCTTTATTTTATCTCTTTGTAACATCTTTCCTGTTTTTTTCCGTTGATATACCAGCTGTGACACTGTCAGGTCACTGATGTAGTTCCTCATCACTTTACATTCATCGTAGCGGTATAGAATCTCTTTCAGATATATTCCAACGATCACCTATCATCACTTTTTCAGAGCGTAAATACTGATTCTAATCACTTGTATGTTCCATCATAGTTCATCGAAATAACTAGTGGGTAGGTTTTTGTATTAGTAAGCACCATATCTAGATTTGGTGAATAAATAGTTGCATCTATACCTGGTAATGCATGACGTTCACCATCAATCGTAGCAGTATACAAGTTTTTATATCGCTTGGTATGATTTCTCATAGTAATATTAAATGCACTATTGGTCACTGCTCATTGATAAATCGCTGTTGCTGCACCACACAATCATCCACCATAATCATCTATTTCTTCATCAGAAGCAATAGCTTTTCACCATTTGTATAATTTTTGTTCATCCATATCAAAATGCGATTCGGTAAGAAACGATATAGACTCTCCTGGATTAATCACTCTTACTGGTCAAATATGCGTAAATGCAGTCTGGATATTGAATCTTCTATACCCTTCATCGGTATTAACCCTCTCTCTATTTGAAACAAGAGTATATCAAAGTTTATCTAGATCTTCTTTATTTTTAAACAAATACACAAATCACAAAGCGTCTTTGTCTTTCGGGGTGAGATACAACGATATTTCATTGGTAGTAAGCTTTTTGTTTGCATTCCATCGACGCAACAAATAGGCATCGAGGTCATCTTTAAGAAAGATTTGATTGACGGTTACTTGTCATCAAGTGTCTACATATATTCACTGACTATCTCCATATGGTTTCGTAGCAAATCTAGAAAATCAGCTTGCTACTAAACCTGGAATGATTCTCTGTCTGAGTGCGTGAAGAAACTGAGCATCATGGACATGCGTACTTCTGAGTGAGCGAATAACTTTCGGTGAAATAGATATCGTCTCCATCTTTTCGCGAATCTCACGCTGTCGCTGTTCGAGACGTCGACGTAAGTATCTTGTCTTCAACTCTTCTGTTTTCGATCATTGTGTTTGTTGACTCATTTGTATTGCACGTTGTACCTGAGCTGCAACGAGTGCTATTGGTTTTTTCTGCAATGACTGTTTATAGGTAATGAATTTCTTTTCTATAGGAGCAACCTCTGCAGAAAAATTAGTAGGACAACTCATATCTTTCTGCAACGCACAAAAATCAATAACAAGCTGATTAGAAGTAGCAAAAACTGGAAATAATACTATCACACAAACCAAAGCACAGATAATTCCAACTAAATATCTCATAGTTAATTGAACACAGGTAAAACTATCTATACACCAATAGATAGCGATGTACAAATAATTCACAAGGTCTTCTCTAGTTTTTTTATTCAATTTCTGTATATGTTGATGCATTTACTTCTGAAGTAATGCATGATTATAACTGTATGAGGGAAAGCATGATCTGGAAAATGAACATGCATCAATCTTCTCCAACAAAATGTATATAATCTTTATGGTATAACATACGAAATTATTTCTGTAGGCGATATAAAAAGAGCCCTAGCAGAAGAAATGAAGCTAAGTATTCAAGAATTTAATTTACTTGGAGAACGCCCAGAAAATATTCTTTCGTTTGACAATAAATACGAGGAAATGCAAAAGAAACTAGATCCAGAAAGCAATATTCTCCTAGATAGCAGACTAAGTTACCGATGTCAGCCAAGTGCGTTCAAACTTTTTCTAGACGTAGATGACCTCGAATGAGCAAGAAGAATAAACAGTGCGAACAGAAACACTGATGACCACTGATCTTTAGAAGAAACCATTCGTATCAATCAAGAAAGAAACCGTCTCGATGCCGAAAGGTATCTGCGCCTATATAATACAAATCCTCGAGACACAAGTAATTACGATCTTGTTGTAGATACTACAACACGTACACCTCAAGAAATAGTCAACATTATCCTTTCAGAATTACAAAGAAAAGATATACTGAGCAACTAAATTTTTTGTCACACAACAAAACTGTGTTTTGACTTTCATGGGTAAAATCGTATACACGACTATTTGTCTTTTTTCTTGATTTCATGAAAAAATATTCGCTTATCTGACTCATAGGACTTCTCCTCATCGCTATATGAGCATGAGTATGGTTTTACTGAAATTCTACCACTGGACTTCCTTTTTTTCAGAACACATCACCATCATTGCTTCGTTATCTACCAAACACGGTAGACCAAGTTATGAAAATAGATATCACCCCTGAGACAATTGCTTTTCTCCGCAACTCAAATCAATGAGTTGATGAAGAGTCTCTCACTAGCGTTCTCGAATCGCTTACCAGTATAGTCATTGCACAAGCACCAAAGTGAACTGAGGAAGTATATTCTGTTCTTCTCCTTGCAGGAAATGAGAAATTTTCTATAGATCAAGTACAAGCATTGTGATTGCTCTACTTCGATACCTGATACGAATCAAAACAAATAGAAAACAATCTCCGATTATACGGTGATAAGGAATCTGTTACCTACTACACTTCCATCACACATCCTCTCAGCAACGAAAAAGAAGTACAACAAGTAATTAAACAAGCAGCTGAAGCGAACGCGTCAGTCCTCTTTTTTTCAAAGCCGTGAAGTCAGTTGGGTGACGATCCGCTCGCACTAGCATTTGCAAAAAAACTACAGTATACAGCACTCTACGGTACACCTAGTATTAGTCATAGCAAGTGAGTTATGGTACTCCAGTTTACTGGAACAAATTTTAGGGAATCTAGTGAAATATTTACTCCACAGTACACTGATAAACTCACGAGCAATACGGTTATCTATCTTGAATGAAAAAATCTCCTCAGTACATTCTGAGTAAGTGATACGCAATTCTCACTCTGATTCCCTCTCCTTTTGTGACAGTCTCTTCCTGGTGTTGAAGAACTGCTCTCTGCGGAACAAGTAAGTAATTTATACGAAGCATTAAACAAACAATTAGGTATTATTCTTGATGCAACAGAAAGCACCTTTGGTTTGTGAATTCATCTCCGTTTCTGAACGGAAAAAGCATACGACAGTTTGTTAGCATTACAACCTGCATGGAGATCACTAGCAAGTTCGTTTATGTGATCAGGGAATATTCGCGAAGAAAATTCGGACACCAACTGGACACTGAGTATCGATATTCCTAGTCCGTCAATGAGTGGAGAAGAGACAGAGCAGATTCCTTGATTTTCTTTACCATTGATTACCATAGAGAAAAACACAAACAGTACGACACTGAGTATCCTACCTAGCATGAGTGACAACCCATGAACGACGTTAAAAAACGATTTGATGTATACGTCAAATTCTTTGATGACATTCCGTTATGATGCAAATCCTCTCCTGCAGATGGCATGAGTCAATCCACTTATAGGTAACGTCGTGTGACAGATGGAAATGTTATGAACGTGAGCAATTCTCTGAGAATTGCATATCGACCAACCGACACAGCAACTCATGGTAACTTTCGAAACAAAATAATGCGTATTAACGTACAAGTAATTCCAAATGCAAAGCAGGAAAAACGAGAAGAACAACAAGATCTTCTCGGAAATATTGTATATAAAATACGACTTACTGTTCCACCTATTGATGGTAAGGCAAATGAGGCGTTAATTGATTTTCTGAGTAAGCAATTCGACACGAGAAAATCAGCTATTATAATACTTCACTGACACACGAGCAGAAAGAAGGTCATAGAAATATTATAGAATTTAAGGAATTTTTACCTGGTTCAATTATACATTTATGATTTCTCAAGAAACACTCAATACGTTACTTCTTTACATAAACGATATAGATACTACTATCATAGAGAAAACAGTTAAAAAAGATCCTACAAAAACGGAACTTATCTTATGATGTGTAGCATGTTTACAAGAAGAAACAGGAGAACTTGCTAGTGAAGTGCGTAAACTAACCTGAATGAGTTTTAATCAAAAAAAAGTAGATGCATTTCATCCTGAAGATCTACATGAAGAAATAATAGATGTACTTATTGTTCTCTTATTATTTGCGAGACGTCTATGAATAGAAAACCTAGATGAAGCAATCATGAAAAAAATACAAAAAAATAACACAAGATGATATTAAGTATACCATTTATTTATACAAAGCAGTTTTGTTATGCATATACGCAATTTCTGTATTATTGCTCATATCGATCACGGAAAATCTACACTTGCCGATAGACTTCTAGAAATCACCAAGACAGTAGAAAAAGTGAAAGGTAAACAAATGCTCGATACGATGGATATCGAACAAGAACG
>CAYLWY010000054.1:0-2289 GCA_964387665.1 uncultured Candidatus Peribacteria bacterium | reverse complement strand
CCTGAACGTGTCGCAGCTGAGTTGGAGCATTTGATCTGAGTAGAGAAGTCAGAAATTATTTGCGTCTCGGGAAAAACAGGAGAAAATGTGGAAGCTGTGCTTGATGCAATCATAGAACGTTTCCCAGATCCAGTCGAGTTTCAACGTACTCATCCCAAACAATTCCGAGTAGGAGAAACTCAACCACTAGATCTAGATCAAGCAAGAGCTCTTATTTTCGACAGTATGTTTGATCCATACAAATGAGTCGTTGTCTTCGTAAAAGTAATGCATGGATCATTCAAGATTGGAGATACGCTCAATTTCATCAACACCTCATCTTCTGCTCTAGTTACCGAAGTAGGTCACTTCACTCCCAAGTATGCAAAAGACCCTTCGCTAAGTGAAGGACAAATAGGATATATTGTCACTTGATTAAAAACAGTGAGAGAAGCTCGCGTCGGTGATACGATTTTGAAAATGAAAAAAGCAACAGACACCGTATACCGTCCTTATATCGTCCCTTGATTTAAACAAGTAAAACCATTTGTTTTCGCGGGTGTCTATCCCCTCCAAACCGAAGAATACGAAAAGCTCAAAGATGCTTTTGAAAAACTTTCTTTGAACGATAGCGCTATTCAATTCACCTACGAACAGTCACATGCGTTAGGATTTTGATTTAGATGTGGGTTTCTATGAATGCTCCACATGGACATCGTGAAGGAACGTCTCCTCAGAGAGTATGATATAGGGACTATATTCACCACGCCGACAGTGACCTACCTCGTGCAGGTAAAGTCTAAAAAAGATCCCCTAGTAAGCTCTGGGCAAAACATTACCGACCTCCATGCAAGCGGACTGTATAAAAATATATTGAAGTATCTTGGAAAAAAAGAGATCAGCGAACAACTTCATGAACTCACTCCAGAAGAAAAAGATACACTCAGTTCTCGAGCGATTGTAACTTCTGGATGATTTATGCCTGACCCGGGAGCGATAGAAAATATTTTGGAGCCGTTCGTAACGGTAGAAATCGTCTGACCACAAGAACGAAGTGGTAATATCATGTCCCTTTGCCAAGAACACAGAGGAAGACTCGAAGGTATGGACTACTTAGATGAAAGTAGAGTAATCTGGAAATATACAATGCCGCTAGGAGAAATCGTGATAGATTTTTACGATCAGCTAAAATCGCTAACGAAGTGATACGCTTCTATGAACTACGAGTTTCTCCGTTACGATGCTTCGTCACTCGTAAGACTTGATATCTTGATCAATAGTGAACGTATGGAAGCATTCTCACAAATCGTTCATCAAGAAAAGTCCTATAGCACAGGTAAATATCTCGTCGAAAAACTCAAAGAACTCATTCCAAAGCACATGTTTTCTATACCTCTGCAAGCAGCTATCTGATCGAAAGTTATCGCAAGAGAGACAATTTCTGCTATGAAAAAAGATGTACTAGCAAAATGTTACGGATGAGATGTAAGTAGAAAGCGTAAACTCCTCGAAAAACAAAAAGAAGGGAAGAAAAAAATGAAAATGATGTGATCGGTCAATGTACCTGGAGATATTTTCATTAAGATTGCTAGTAGATAGTTTCTATGCTACTCTCCTATAATTTCACAACTGCTCTTTGATGAGAAGTGTCAGACTCTCATTTTCTAGGTCAATTCTTCCTGTAGTGATATCCCTAACCGAGACTCGATAAACCATCTCAGACTGTTTATCAAAAGACGGTCTCCTCAATACTCTTTTGTCACGGATATTGAGATGTCCTAAGTAGGTATGACATAAACTGAATGCTCCTGTTTTCTGATCTATCCGCCACCAGATACCTAACGATTTCTCTATCTGAATCTGCGCATTGATTTCTTGTATCACTCTGCGAACCAATGCATTTTCTACCTTTTCACCATAATGAATCGTTCATCAAGGCAAATCCCAAATAGTATACCCATCACGTTCAGTCTTGAGAAATAAAATTTTCTCATCTTCAATAATAAGCGCTTTCACTTTGCTGATGATAGTTTTTTTTGTAGCTCACTTTATCGTCCTCATTCCTTCTACCATCTTCGTAGCAATCAACGAAGCGGTTATCAAATAGAGTGGCATACCGAGTCATGCCAAAGACATCGCAACAAACTTACCTTCATCAGTCACGGGAGTAATATCTCCATATCCTACGCCAGCAATCGTAATGATAGTGTAATATAAACTATTGTATAAAGAAATCCCTTCGAATAGATGAAAACACCGTACTCATACAGCAACAATTACGAAAGTGCATATAACCTCTAGTGCGATAAC
>CAYLWY010000053.1:0-7833 GCA_964387665.1 uncultured Candidatus Peribacteria bacterium | reverse complement strand
TTCCTCCATTATCTTGTACTTGGAAGGTGAAACTTGCATAGCTCGTTCCATTTGCGTTTGCTGCTGGTACAAACTTCAACAGTCCACTATTGATATTTGCCACACTTACTGTCTGCCCTGCCGTCACATTCGTTCCGTTCAACTGGACATTTCCTGCTCATGGAAGTGTCGCTATTCTGACTCCATTCAATGCATTTGCTGGACTATCGTTTGGATCTGTAAATCCAAAATTTGCTGCTGTAAATGTGTATTGCGTATCCTCATTCGTTGTGACCGTATTGTTTGTTCCTGCTGGTTCGTCATTTACTGCAGTTACATT
Source organism: uncultured Candidatus Peribacteria bacterium (assembly GCA_964387665.1). Lineage (GTDB taxonomy): Bacteria > Patescibacteriota > Gracilibacteria > Absconditabacterales > Absconditicoccaceae > CAYLWY01. Next base: position 7,514 of record CAYLWY010000053.1, on the reverse strand, counting down.
TACCGTCATCGTATTTGCACTCTGATCGAGGTCTACTCCTCCATTTGCTGTTCCTCCATTATCTTGTACTTGGAACGTGAAACTTGCATAGCTCGTCCCATTTGCGTTTGCTGCTGGCACAAACTTCAACAGTCCACTGTTGATTCATGCAACACCGTATACCGTACCTACGGTTACGTTTGTTCCATTATATTGTAGATTTCCTGCTCATGGAAGTGTCGTGATTCTCACTCCATTCAATGCATTTGCTGGACTATCGTTTGGATCGGTAAATCCAAAATTTGCTGCTGTAAATGTGTATTGCGTATCCTCATTCGTTGTGACCGTATTGTTTGTTCCTGCTGGTTCGTCATTTACTGCAGTTACCGTAAGAACAAACGTATCCTGTGCTTGTAAACTTCAATCAGTTACTGTCACAGTAATAGTAGTTGTTCCATTTTGATTTGCTGCTGGCGAATAACCAATAGTACAGTTTGGATACGTTCATAATTTAGTAATATTAGCATTTGGTAACAACGTCGTATTACTACTCGTAGCCGTGATACTTCATGTACACGTCAATATACTATCATCGTCTGCAATAGTATATCATGTACTACCCACGGTATCTTCAAAAATTATCTGATCAACAATATCACTAATGGTTGGTGCATCATTTTGTGGATTGACAGTAAGAACAAAGGTATCTTGTCAGGTCAATGTTCCATCAGTTACCGTCAACGTCACCGTACTTGTTCCATTTTGATTTGCCGCAGGGTTCATACTCACCGTACAGTTCGGTGCTGTTCATCAGATCGTTATATTTGCTACTGGCAGTACGGTTATATTACTACTTGCTTTACTCACGCTACTTGCACACGTCAGTGTATTATCTACATCATTGATGGTAAACGCTATATTATTTAATGCAGTGTCTTCGTTTGTACTTTGATTACTTATATCACTGATCGTTGGTGCATCATTTACTGCGGTCACATTCACCGTCATCGTATTTGCACTCTGATCGAGATCTAATCCTCCATTTGCTGTTCCTCCATTATCTTGTACTTGGAAGGTGAAACTTGCATAGCTCGTCCCATTTGCGTTTGCTGCTGGCACAAACTTCAACAATCCACTATTGATATTTGCCACACTTACTATCTGTCCTACCGTCACATTCGTTCCGTTCAACTGAACATTTCCTGCTCATGGAAGTGTGGTGATTCTTACCCCACTCAACGTATTTGCTGGAGTATCATTTGGATCGATAAATCCAAAATTTGCTGCTGCAAACGTATACTGCACGTCTTCGTCCGTCGTTACGGTGTTATTTGTTCCTACTGGTTCATCATTTACTGAGTTTATCGTTACCGTCACCGTACTGTTTGTACTGTACGCAGTACCATCATATCCCTGTCGGGTAAAGGTTACATTAGCGTTATTATGTAATGCACCTTGGTACGTAACATTTCCCAACTGTGCTACAGGTACCGTGTCGTTTACTGCTAATGTTGTCGAACCATTTTTCAATGTCCCATGACTTGGTAAACCAGTTATTCTGATCTGCGTCAAGTTGTCTCCATCTATATCACTGAAGTTGCTTGTAAAATCTGCTGCTGTAAATGTTAACAACACGTCTTCATTCACGCTTTTTGCAAAGTTACTTACCGTAGGTATATCATTTACTGGATTGATCGTAATACTTACCGTACTCGTATTACTACTATATACAGTACCATCATGTCCTTGTCGAGTAAAAGTCACATTAGTATTATTGTTCAATGCCCCTTGATAGGTAACATTTCCCAACTGTGCTACAGGTACCGTGTCGTTTACTGCTAATGTTGTCGAACCATTTTTCAACGTCCCATGACTTGGGAGTCATGTAATTCTGATCTGCGTCAAGCTATTGCCATCTACGTCACTAAAATTGCTTGTAAAATCTGCTGCTGAGAACGTCAACAGCACATCTTCGTTTACTGTCTTACTGAAATTACTTACGGCCGGTGCATCGTTTACCGCTGTCACGTTCATAGTCATCGTTGCTGTATTGCTACTTCGTTCTGTACCATCATGTCCTTGTCGAGTAAATGGAGTCGTACCATTCCAGTTTGCTCCCGGCACAAACGTCATACTTGATACTTGTGCTGCAATAATTTCTTGTCCCACGGTTATATTCACACCGCTGAGTTTCAGTTCACCGTGGCTTATGTTTGGCAAAGTCACTATTTTGATCTTTGTAAGACTATCACCATCATTATCACTAAAAACACTAGTGAAATCTACTAACGCATACGTAAATGTTGTATCCTCATTTGTTGTTTCTGTACTATTACTCACCGTCGGTGCATCGTTTGTTGCACCCACGCTCACCGTCACTGTCGAACTTGCTGAGTAGAGTGCACCATCACGTCACTGGTAGGTAAATGTTGTATCTCCGTTATAATCCAAGGTAGGCACAAATGTCAACAATCACAAATTAGCAGTTGTAATCACTTGATTAACCGTCACGTTTACATTGTTATATTTCAATACTCATGCACTTCCACTTGGCAGACTCAAGATCTGGATCTGTGTAAGCGAATCACCATCTACATCAGTAAAATTACTAGTAAAGTTTGTAGAGGTAAAAGTATATGTCACATCTTCATCAGTATTTACTGAGAAATTGCTAGTGACTGGTGCATCATTTACTGCGTTTACCGTAATCGTCAGTGATCACATGTTTGACAAATCTACTCCATCACTTGCTTGCCAGGTAACTGAGAAGTTACCGTTATAATTACTAGCTGGCACGAACGTGATTGTATTGAGACTTGCTGCTGCTATCGTTTGTCATGCAGTAATATCAGTAGATCCTACCTTCAGTACTCACTGTCCTACCGTAGGAACAGTAACAAATTTCACGCTCTGAAGTGCTGTTCATTCTACATCGCTATACGCGCTTGTAAAGTTTGTACTACTAAAAGCTATAGTCGTGTCTTCATTTCCTGATGTACTGATATTGGTAATAGTTGGTGCATCATTCACTGCGTTAACCGTCAACACAAACGTATCTTGTGCATTCAAACTTCCATCACTAATCGTCAACGTTACCGTACTTGTTCCGTTCTGGTTAGCTGCTGGTTGCATACTCACGGTACAGCTTTGCGTTGCTCATCCTCCGATCGTTATATTTGCTGTAGGCAACAACGTCGTGTTACTACTTCATTTCGTTACATTTGCACACGTCACGCTACTGTCTATATCGTTAATGGTGAATGCGACATTATTCAATGCAGTATCTTCATTTGTGCTCTGATTACTTACATCACTAATAGTCGGCGCATCATTTACTGCAGTTACGGTCAGTACAAACGTATCTGTTCACGTCAATGATCCGTCACTTATACTCAAGGTCACCGTACTGGTCCCATTTTGGTTAGCTGCTGGTTGCATACTCACCGTACAACTTTGTGTTGCTCACCCTCAGATCGTAATATTTGCTGTAGGCAACAATGTCGTATTACTACTTCACTTTGTTACACTTGCACAGGTCACGCTACTATCGATATCACTGATAGTAAACGCTACATTATTCAACGCAGTATCTTCGTTTGTACTTTGATTACTAATATCACTAATAGTTGGTGCATCATTTACTGCAGTCACATTTATCGTCATCGTATTTGCACTCTGATCGAGATCTACTCCTCCATTTGCTGTTCCTCCATTATCTTGTACCTGGAAGGTGAAACTTGCATAATTTGTTCCGTTCGCATTTGCTACTGGTACAAACTTCAACAGTCCACTATTGATATTTGCCACACTTATTGTCTGCCCTGCCGTCACATTCGTTCCGTTCAACTGGACATTTCCTACTCCTGGCAACGTGGTAATTCTTACTCCATTTAACGCATTTGCTGGGCTATCGTTTGGATCGGTAAATCCAAAATTTGCTGCTGTAAATGTGTATTGCGTATCCTCATTTGTTGTCACTGTATTGTTTGTTCCTGCTGGTTCGTCATTTACTGCCGTGATAGTCAACGTTACTGTACTCATGTTGCTGTACTGCACACCATCTGATCCTTCTCGCGTAAAATTCGTGGTGGTAGTTACATTTGCTGCTGGTAAATAAGTTATATTACCTAACTGACCTACTGCCACCGTACTATTCACCGTCAAGGTAACAGCACCATTTTTCAATGTTCCGTGACTTGGTAGTGAGGCAATTCTTATATGAGTTAACGAGTTTTGACTATCAGAATAATTGTTTGTAAAATCAGTACTAGTAAACGATAAAGTCGTATCTTCAATTACTGTTTTACTAAAATTAGTCACTACAGGAGCAGACGAGTCTATATTACTTACCGTATGTTGGACGACAGAACTGTTTCCTGCATAATCTCACAAAGTAAAGTCATAGGTACCATTTGTGTTCACTACATAATTAAGAGATCAAGCACTTTGCCCTACTCACGCATATAATTGTTCAAGCGATGGTTCTGTCCCATCAACCAATTCAAATCTTGGATCATACCAGAAATGTTTTTCTGTCGTCGTTGTAGAGTTTTGTAGATAAGTTCTCAAAGAGCCAAATGTCGCGGTAGAGGTCCGCTTAAAGTCTGTCAATGTAGCATACTGCGTTCCATTTGTTCCGTATATACCTGATCTTGGGTCAGAACTTGTGCTTGCATAGGTATGTGGATGAATATATGCTACCATCAGCAACCAATTATTCTCAACTTCAGGCACATTCCCTACCAAGAAACTACCAAAGTATGGATTATTGTTTGTTGCTCAGTTATTCAAATTTGCTACTTGTCCTGCCTGTGTTCAGAAGTACGTTCTTCCATTACCTACATCCTCTCTTCTGACCCATACTGACAAACGGTAGGTCTGTGTATTATCGATAGTTACTGCATCTCAGTTCCAACCACCATCAGCGTTTGAAGAGGCATCATTTGACAATGAAGCCCACACTACACCAGAAGCTCCCCATGGAGTGTCTTTTTCAATAATTTCATTTTCAGCATTTGTTCCGTTTCTCGTAAATCATGGTTGCGTACCCTGAGATCACAATACCCAACTACTAGGAGATACCAACGTATCTGCAGCTGGTAATTGTGCTTTTTTACCTGAAGGAAGCGTGATATACTTCATACCAGACTGGGTATCAGTCGCACTAATCGTAAGGGTAACTGAGCCACTGGTCCATGTTCATGCTAGAGGAGACTGTGCTACAGATCCAGTAGGTGCTGTAGTATCTTTCCTTATAGGATACACATTACTTGCCACAGGTCCTCATCCGCTATCGCTGATTCTCATCAAGACTGGTGTGATACCAGTAGATGGCGTAAATGTAAACGACAATCCATTCGCGTTATCCGTCCAGCTTGATCAATTGTTGATAGAGTAGGCGACTGCAGTTCTCGGGCTTGGTCCCGCAGTGTCCGTAATAGTACATGTAGTACTACTAGAGCTATTTGACCAGACTCCATTGTCAAAATTTGTACACGTCAACACAGGTTGTGCTGGAGGAGTGTCATCTGCTATATTTAAAGAGATCGTATTTGCACTCTGATCGAGATCTACTCCTCCATTTGCTGTTCCTCCATTATCTTGTACCTGAAAAGTAAAGGTCGTATATGGTGTGCCATACCCATTTACTCCTGGATCGTAAGTAAATTGATTCGCAACTATCTGAGCGTTTGAAACATATTGCCCTACAGTAGCAGTACTTCAATTTACTCTCAGTGTTCCATTACCAGGAAGTGTTGTAATTCTTACCCCACTCAACGTATGTGCAGGAGAGTCATATATATCACTTAAAGCAAAGTCTCACGTTGCAAACACATAAATCACGCTTTGTGTACTGTTTATTGTCTTATCAGAACCAGCAGGAGCATCATTTGCAGAATTTACGGTAAGCACAAAGGTGTCCTGTGCTTGCAAAGTCCCATCACTAATCGTCAACGTCACTGTACTGGTCCCATGTTGGTTTGCTGCTGGTTGCATACTCACGGTACAGCTTTGTGTTGCTCATCCTCCGATCGTTATGTTTGCCGTTGGCAACAACGTCGTATTACTACTTCATTTCGTAACATTTGCACACGTCACGCTACTATCTATATCACTGATAGTAAATGCTACATTATTCAATGCGGTATCTTCGTTTGTACTTTGGTTGCTTACATCACTGATCGTCGGTGCATCGTTTACTGCATTTACCGTAAGTACGAACGTATCTTGTGCACTCAAACTTCCATCACTAATCGTCAACGTTACCGTACTCGTTCCATTTTGGTTAGCTGCTGGTTGCATACTCACGGTACAGTTTTGTGTCGCTCATCCTCCGATCGTTATGTTTGCCGTTGGCAACAACGTCGTATTACTACTTCACTTTGTTACGCTTGCACAGGTCACACTACTATCTACATCACTAATAGTAAACGCTACGTTATTCAACGCAGTATCTTCATTTGTACTTTGATTACTAACATCACTAATAGTAGGTGCATCATTTACTGGTGTGATCGTAATACTTACTGTACTTGTATTACTACTATAGGTTGTTCCATCATACCCTTGTCGAGTAAACGTTACTGCTGTAGTCGTATTTAATGCAGATTGATAGGTAACATTCCCCAACTGAGCGACAGGTACAGTGTCGTTTACTGCTAGTGTTGTAGAACCATTCTTCAGTAGTCCATGACTTGGTAAAGCAGTTATTCTAATCTGTGTCAAACTATTTCCGTCTATATCACTAAAATTACTCGTAAAGTCTGCAGCTGAGAATGTCAACACAACATCTTCATTTACTGTCTTACTAAAACTGCTTACAGTAGGCGCGTCATTTACTGCAATCACTTGCATAGTCATCGTAGCAGTATTACTACTAAATACTGTTCCGTCATGTCACTGCCAAGTAAATGTCGTAGAGCCATTCCAGTTTGCTGTAGGCACGAATGTCATATTTGGAATCTGTGCCACTGTAACTTCCTGTCCTACCGTTATATCCACACCACTCAGTTTCAAAACTCCATGACTTGCATTTGGTAAAGTTATAATTTTTACTTTCGTAAGACTATCTCCATCAGTATCGGTAAACACACTAGTAAAATCTGCTAATGTATACGTATACGTCGTATCTTCATTTGTTGTTTCTGTACTATTGCTTACGGTCGGGGCGTCGTTCACTCATCATATACTCACTGTTACCGTAGACGTTGTAGAGTATAGTGCTCAATCACGTCATTGATACGTAAACGTTGCGTTTCCATTATAATCCAACGTAGGAACAAACGTCAATAATCATAAGTTAGCAGTTGTTATCACTTGATTGACCGTCACATTTACATTATTGTATTTCAATACTCATGCGCTTCCACTCGGAAGACTCATAATCTGAATTTGTGTCAAACTATCTCCATCTACATCACTAAAGTTAGTGGTAAAGTTTGTGTTTGTAAACGTATACGTCACATCTTCATCCGTATTTACTGAGAAATTACTAGTTATCGGTGCATCATTTACTGCTGAAATAATCAAAGTAA
>CAYLWY010000052.1:0-8050 GCA_964387665.1 uncultured Candidatus Peribacteria bacterium | reverse complement strand
ACAAATCAGTTGTGTAACACGAGTCGTTCGGTGATGTCTGCTTGCTGTTCTATAAGTTCTGCACTATCGGGATCGTGTGCATCAAGACGACGTTGTATTTCAGCTAATAGATTGATACGATCAGTAATTTCTGGTAAGGTGGAGAGCATTTCTTCTCTTACTTCACGTTGATGATTTTCTCGAAAGATATCTTGAGACAGAAAGCCGATCTTAACGTTTTTGGCGAGCGTGATTTCTCCATGGTCTGCTTCTTCACGTCACAGGAGTAGTTTCAAGAGAGTAGATTTGCCAGCACCATTTTTTCCTATGAGAGCAACTTTGCTTCCGTACATGATCTGTGCACTCGCGTCCTCAAATAATATCGTCGATCCTAGCTGTTTGTGGAGATTTTTTATGGTAATGATCGGTTGGTTGGAGGTTTCTTTTCCTGCATTGACCAATCGTTTGGGAAGTGAGGTGAAACGATTTTGCTGTTTTGACGATGTTTCGTCGAGGAGGTCTATTTCAAACATACTACTCAAATATTTGAGCAGAATAGGCAATTTGCTTGTCTCTTTCGTTTTCGATCACATCTGGAGGAGGCGTTCTGCACATAGTTCTACGAGCTCTTCATACGAAAACACCTCTTGTTCTGTCGTGAGGCGTTCTAGATAAGGGTGGAGCTGGGCGTGAAGTAGTTCTGGTAGTTGCATTCGTAAAGTACAATGAATGGGGTGGGTATATTTATCACAAGATACTTCTTGTTCGTTCTCTTATTTTTTTCAGTAATGCATGGTCGGTTGCAAGAGACTGTCCGTATGAGGGAATGAGTTGTGGTATGTGTTCGACATGTTGTGGAAAGCATTGTTCTATGATGCTAATCATAGCAGGGACAGAGATAGATGCTCACGGCGATGCTCACAGCAGGGTGGCAAGTGTTTTGTCTTCAGAAACTACGAGCTCGGTACCGAATTGAAGTATTCATCATTTTTTTTTGTCGTTTTTGATGACTTGGACGCGATAGCCAGCTTCTTGGAGTTTTCGATCTTTTGCTTGTGCGTTTTTTACATAGACACGGAGTGCGTCTAGACGGTCTTCTGAGCTCTGGATCACTTGACCGATGAGATATCTCGTGAGAGGAATATTTCTGATTCATGCCTGGAGCATCGGTATGAGGTTATATCGACGTAGGGAGAGTAAGAGATCAAACCGCGATCCGTATTTGAGAAATTTGGTCGTAAATCAAGCGTAGGGTCAGAAGAGTAACGCTTTTTTACCATCAATCATACGAGTGTCGAGATGCGGTACAGACATCGGTGGTGTTCACACGCTTGCTTTTCCATACACTTTTGCGTCGTGCTGTGCGATGATTTCTGGATCGGTACAGACGAGTCGCTGTCCACTCACAGGAAATCAACCAAACTGTTTTCTTTCTTGTACTCCTGATTTTTGTAACAGCGACAGGGCTCATCCTCCAGAACCGAGGAAGACAAATCTACTTTCTAGCGTTATCGACTCAGTCTGGTGTGGTATGTCGAGATGGAGTGTTCGTGAGGATTCTTTTTTGGTGATATCATTTACTTCGTAGGGTGCAAACAGATCGATAACTCAGCGTTGTATGAGATGATGAACGATATCGTTCGTCAGTTGTCAGAAATTAACGTCGGTTCAGGTCGGTATGTATGTGGCAGCGAGACGTTCTTTTGGATCGCGATCTTGCATGATGAGCGGCATTCGTTCTTTGATAGTTTCGTAGTCTTCACTATACACCATTCCTTCAAAGAGGGGTGAGGTTTGTAGTGTCTCGTAGCGAGTCTTGAGATAACTGATATCTTCTTCTCAGAAGACGAGACTGCAGTGAGGAAGGGTGTTGATAAACATCTGCGATGAAGCAAAGTATCACTTCTCGGCTAATGTTGCCCAGAACTGCTTGGAGATCTCGAACGATTCCGCGATCTGGATCGCTTTGCTGATATCGACGGTTCCATCAGCTTTTTGTGGTGTATAATTTAATTCACAAAAAGCAGAGTGTCATGTACCAGCGTTGTTCATGACATGACTACTTTCGAGAGCGAGGAGGTCGAGACGTTCTATGAGTGCTATCTTGGAAGTCGGATCTAGTTCATAGAGTAGTGCAGCTAACGTTGCACTCATCACGCCTCAGCCGACGAGGACGATATCGTAAGTGTTATGAGATTGCATAAGAACAGAAGTGTAAATTTCGCATCTAAGCATAGTCAAATAGATGGTGAATACGAGCATATTTTTCATGATATAGCTTCTTATTTATATTGACTTTATACTTATAATATATATGATCATTGTATTTACAAATCTATAGTAACCTATGACCAATACACCTGCACCCAAAAAAGAAGTTCCTTCTGTTTTACCTGAATTTGAAGCAGTACTTATGGATGCATCATTCTATAATCTTGATAGAACAACGATAAAGAGATTATTGGAGGAGAAATTGAGACAAATTGTCGATTTTGATACTATTAAGTTTTTGAAGACAAAAGATGGTAATCCTGTTTTTTTTAGAGATTCTGGAAGAGTTTACACATACTCTGAACGCTTGAGTAATGTTTGACTAGATGAATTATTTACTTTACTGAGAGATAACGAGAAGTTCAGAAATTATCGAGATTCGTGATACTGAAGCGGAAATGGGACAAAAATTGGTATAGATCCTTTTTTAAATTCAAATAGTAATTATGTTTTGTTTTGAATAGATGCGATTTTTTTCCAAAGAGATTGTATAGTAATTAAAGCAACATCACAAAAGGGAAAATATGGTGTATGGAAAGGAAAAATAGCAGAATTTCTAACTTCTTGACTTGCTGCTTTGACTGAGACGTATAAAGGTGATTTACCTGAAAATACTGTGTATGCTAGCACTTCCGCAAATTCGCAAAAGGAGTTTTGATCGTACAGATTGCAACATGTTATTTGACAAAACCTACGTATTGAGTCTGAGAATTGAACACAACTTACGATTCCAGCCACATGATGATATGATACGCTACCTAGAGAGAAATGAAAAGTAGATGTTGACGTCGTGGTAACGTTCAAACCAACCTATGTTGAGTTCTGGGAGTTATTATCTTCGTGAAAATCACAGCATTTGAAACAACAAAAATTTTACCATAAATCAGTAGATCATGTAGATTATGGAAAACACGGTAACCTGATTCAATGAAGACTTGATCCAAATAAGAACTTTGTCGTGGGTATATTTGAGCAAAATGGAGTAAAGAGTCTAAAGATTATTAGACTGGATAACGATGCTACACTTATGTATGAGTTCGCTGATATTGAAGAAATTGTATGATTTGATCGAGCAGATATCGTCTGTTATGATACATCAGGTAAGCTAAGAAATATTGACTGTAATTTTGATGGTTTTTCTATTTACTCCGAAGATGAAATAGTCTCTCTTGCTGGTGATGAAGAATGAGAACTCCACAAAATTTCAGGATGATGTGATTCTCGAGAACAAGTATTTCTCAGTGAAAGATTTACAAAAATACTCTGATCTGTGCTGAGTCGGTCACATCCTACTGTACTAAACAAGGCGAGCGTGACAAATTTACTAGACAAAGTACGCACCAATGACCTCCTCACTATCAGTGAAAGAGACACTTTACTTCTACTTGTCGATCCTGACATATCACATAATAAAAAAGTGCTTGATCAATGAGGTAATTTTCTAGGCAGAGTAGAACTGTTAACTACTAAACCTAAAACTAAAGATGCGTTATTGAAATTACTAAGCGACAGTTCCGCGTCAGAGATATTTGGTGCGTATATGAAGAAGTTAGTTGAGTATAAACATGTACTTGATGTCGATTGCATACACATTTTTGGTAGTGATCTGAGACTCCTTGAAAAGGACTGAAAAAAGTGAGTGTTTGTAAAAGAAGATGATGCATTTATTGAGCTAATGGCAATAGAATACGACGTGATGGATATACAGAGTCTATGAAATGATACTCGAAAAATAGAAACAGTACAGGGTACACAAAAGACAACCCTCACCTATACAGTAGGACAAGGAGTAACTGATGAGGTAGTCTCTGATGATGCCTACAAAGACGCACCAGTGTTTGACAGTAACTGATGTGGTGTAGTAACCTTGAAGGCAGGTGGCATGGTGTTTGTAAGAAAAAATAACAAGATTATCGCACAAGTAGACGATGGACCGTACACAAATATAGAAACTATTCACTGAGCATATCTCGTTACCCAAGAGAAGAAAGTTTCGATTGCAGTAAGTAATGAAGCTGGTGCTATTGTTTTTAATGAGCATGATTTTCTTCAGTATGATAAAAGAAAAAACACGCCATTGTACAAAAACGATACATGAGGAGCACTGTTGGTTACTGCTGAGAACGGAAAAGACCTCCTTATTGTTTCTCGGAACTCAGAAGGTAACATTTCAGAGCAGTATATAGTTTGATGAACCGTTCCTAGTAAAGTAGGAGAAAATAATCTCAGTAACAATGTCGACACGTTTGTTGCTAAATGAAAGATTATTCTCTGAGATAACGAAAACACCTATACCCCTTTCTGTGTCAAGGAAAATGGTCTTGTAGAAAGGCGGACTTCTTACAACTCATTACGATACGCTAACTGGGAGGATGGTTTTATTGGATCCACAGATGCATCGTGAGATATGGTTTGTATTGAACAATGTAGAGAATCTATCTGATATGAGATGATATATGAAGGACCTGTGTTGTCGAAACAACAGAAACCATTGTGTGTTTACTACCAAGACGACGAGAACATACTCTCTGCTACCTGAATACAGGAGGGACGTATACACACCTATTCATATGAAGAACTAGCAACAACGTTTTCAACTTCTCAGACAAGTATTCAGAAAGTGAAGCTTTGAAAAAAGGATTTTTGCCTTGCTTTTTTCTTTGCTGATAGCGTATGTAAAAAGATAGAAGTGACGGATTATCAAGATGTCTGAGAAGAGCAAAAGTACGGAGATTATGTCTATCAGTGGTTTTTTCGTGGAGATAAGTATTGAATTCTTTGTAAGAAAGGTGGTTGATTTGAGGTATACAAAGAAGCCATTTCTGACGAAGAGCCAGTTTTCTGAACTGAAGGTATCGCTTTTGGTGATGATCAGTTTGTCGTGAACGAGTGAAATCTAGAACTGCTAGAACATGATTTTGATACTATAGAGATGATTCCGAGCATATGAACGTACCTAATTTGCAAAGGCAGTAAATGGTGATTTGGTAAAAAAGAAGGTAAGAAGATTGTGGCGATTGGTGAGTTAAACTTGGGAAGTAAGCCAGAGTTATTTGATAATACTTACTTGACGGTACAAGTATGAGATATGTATCAATTATATAAATTGGATGCATGAGTTACTCTTCCATGAACACTTCTTCAAACATACAAGGTGAAACCTGTGTACCATGGATATGATATATTCACTCTTCCTGTAGAATGAGGGTTTTTTCTTGTAAATCCTAGAGATGCGTTTAAGCATTATCCGACGGAGTATAAATGAACACTACACATCACCCGTAATAATAACACAGATTATACTAAGCTTGATACAGGGGCTGGATCTCACTGGTTACTTGTAGATGGTGACAACTTAGAGAGATGATTACCACAGCTCGTGTTTTGAGATACAAAAGGACATTGTGTGCAAATATCTGTCGAAAATGTTTATATGGAGAGAGGTCATTGTTTTATTTACGGCTCTGAACAGGGGAAAGAAGGTAGATGACGATGATTGTACTATGTGAATGGATGAATGATGAAGAGGTTAAGTGACAAACCTTGGGTAAAAGAATCTTGAAAACAAACATATCGGAATAATAGACCATATCTGTGTTATCAAGATGAAGAAAAAATACTTTTCCGTTTGAGGGATGGATGAGGTGATGAATATGAGACGGCTTATGTTCAGTTTGGTTGCGGTGAACTAGTATCAGTAAATAGGACAAAAGAAAGACTTACTATGTGAAAAATAGATGATAGCAAAGAATCTATGGGTGTAATAAAGGTAAAGTGATTCATGTGATCTCGTAGAGATCTTGAGTGGGAGTATGTTTCAGTAATATAAGTATGGACGTTACCTACACTGTTCAGTAGCGAGCATAACAATCTCTCAGGTCGTGACTTGATAGTTTGGTTTTGTTCGTTCCACCACATATTCCATAGAGGCGGAGATGAGTGGATCGGTAGGATGCGCTTGGTTTCGCTTGCGACACTGTCGCTGGAGGTATGCAGGTCTGTAGACTCAGTAGGATTTGCCTCGATAGTTCAAGAATAGCTTACGTCGTTTTTCTCCTGGATAGAGACGATCGAAATCAGTTGGTTTGGTATATACAATCGGATCTGAGGGGACGAGGAGATTCACTTTTTTTTGATTCTCGGTTTTTCCTGTAATCACAAATCGTCCATCGTCCTCGAGAGGGTACGGTGCAAACATACTTCGGTACTGATCTAGTCTAAACAGAAAACCATATCTGTTCATACTGGTAGGGAAATAGTTATCTCGCTTATCAAAATCGGTAGTTCTGAGATTCCACAACGTAATGTAGACAAGACAACAAATAAGAAAAAGAGAAGTGAAATACGATTTACTCCAGTAAAACATCTCTGTCGAAACTGATCTTGATTTAGAGAGAAACAAGGACCAGAATTGCTGAGGGAGAAGTGCCATCCGTGCAAGTGCGCACGTTCGTGGAAAGTACCCTATCTTCATAGTCAGTGACATGCCGATATGGATGAGTATGAAGGCAAGACAGGCGCTTGTTCTTCGTCGATGTTGTTTTCGTGGAATAAGAAAAAGCAGTATGCCTCGTCCTTCGAGATGTACTCGAATTCGTGTGATGACACGTAACAGATCAGGAAACTGGTAGAGCCGTGTTCACAGCGATGTCCTGAGCATATCGATACTGAGGGCGGTATAGGTAGCGGTATAGTCACTTTTTCGCTGTACGTCGGTCTTGACTACATAGTTTCGTACATAGATAGACGCGACTTGCACGACAAGTCAGACCGTTGCTCGGGAAAAAAACGTGGGGTCTGCTGGTTTTGGCTTATTGTTTCGATCGACACTTCGCCAGACGTGCGTAGGGAGAAACATTGCCCAGAAGAGCAATACTCTCATGACTGCATCAGCTCAGCTGTTGATGATAGGATTTCTCGCGTTGAGACTACAAAAAAAAGCCCACACGAGGATATGCATCACTCTGCTTTTTCGTCAGATGAGGAGACAAAAAGCAAGGAGATAATTGATAGCGAAAAGCGTTACTTGTCGCCAGTATGCTCATGAGATACTATGGAGTGCTCGCATGTTTTCCCCTGGATAGTTGGCAAGCAACAGGTTTGTCGGCATGATTCCCGCATCGGTGAAAAACGCACGAAGATCAAGTGCTCCCATCGTGAGATCTATGATGACAACTATTGCTAATCCTATTCTAAATGCAGCTAACGCTCTGAGATCAAGCGTAAAAATACGACGAATTCGTTGTTCGATTCGAGAAAATAAGTTTTGGAGTATACGATGTGTTCACGTATTGTTCATCATGAAAAAAACTACCTAGTAGTTATAGGTAGTCTTTTTGCGTATGCTTGCAAGTCTAAGGATCATCTGAACAGTACCTAAGCGTACGAATTTATGATATAGTATATATTAAATACAAACGTATTGAAAAGACTTTGAGATGATGATCCCTGTCTGCCGACAGGCAGGCTCGAGCACCTATTCGGGTATAAAGAAACTCGTAAAAGTTTGTGCTCACGTATGAGAATTAAAACAAGAAATACTGTCTTTTACGAGAGTTTTTTCAGAGTTTCCTTAAGAGGATTAGTCTGTCGTAAAAGATTCATATATTTCTTCGTTGATATTTTGGGTAGTCTCGAAGTTTTCTGTTTGCTCGTGAGTGAGATAAGCATTTGCAAATCATAATGCAATTTTTTCATTTGCTTCAAAGAAGTAGTGATCTACATTTACGAGTGTGGTAATTCATATCTCTTTGAATCACTCTGTAGTAGCAAGCGTAGATATTTCCTTGATAAATCACTG
>CAYLWY010000051.1:0-8182 GCA_964387665.1 uncultured Candidatus Peribacteria bacterium | reverse complement strand
ATCCAAAACAACTATATATCACGCTATTGTCAATTTACATTTACCATTTTCGAATTCTCATGCAGAAAAAAGTAAAAGTGCTTCTCCTCAAGCCATTGATCAACAAAGGTAACGCAGGCGACGTCGTAGAAGTAAAACTTCACTTTGCACAACAAGTGCTCATCCCTTCAGAAACAGCTGTTATCTACGATAAGCAAGCACAAAATCAGCACGAAGCACACATGAAGAAGGTAGCTGCTCACAAAGCAGAAATCACTTCAAAAGTAAAAGCTATGCTCGAGACGCTCACCAACGAGTGAGTAACGTTTGAAAAACAAGCGACAGACAATGAGACATTGTACGATAGTATCACAGAAAGATCTCTTGCACAGTACCTCATGCACACGTACAATATCAACATCACTGCACAAAATATCGTGCTTGATGAAAAAATCGAACAGCTTGGCGCATATACCGTTCAGTTCGCTTACGAAAACATTAAAGGATCATTTCCTCTCACGGTAGTAAAGAAATAGTTCAAACATATTATTTTCTTCTTAGAAACTGTAGCTGTGCTACAGTTTTTTTTTAAGAATTAGAGTAATTATACTTTTATAGTAAATAGATTTTGAATCAGATTTCACATCAAAATCTATTTACTACGTAGAAAATTGACGCAATGTTTACACTAATTTTATAGTCAATTTTCTATACTCTCTTAAATTTTTTCTGAACGAAAGGCACATTATTCTGAGATCTTGTAAATTTCACAAGAAAAATACTCTATACTGAAGCAACGACCGGGACCCTTTGGGAGGGAGTTGCTTTTGTCAACGATGCGTATCAAAGCAACTGTACTGAAGAACTGTGTCTTTCTTGACTTTTTTTGCCTCCTTTTTTGCGTCAAGGCAAAAAAGGAAGGTGAATACAGTTTAAGAAAACTCGTTCACATCAACTAATATACCATCAACTCTAATGCAAAGTTTCTTTAATAACAATGTTTTAGTTACTCGCAAATTGACAAAACTGCAATACATAGGTATTATTACCTTGAGTCAAAAACTTTTTACGGTACAGTTGCTTTTTGTATTTATGGCACCAAATCAACGTCTCGCTTTAATAATTATGTGATCAGTTCTGCTCGTAGGAGTAGGACGACTTTGGTTGTTTACGTCACTGAGTACCAGTCCTGACCCTGAAGAAATCGCAACAAATATTCAGGGAGAATTAGAACAACCAACAGAAGAACAACCTCAAGAGACACATACACTCCCACAACAAGAAAATAACTCTACAAATAAGACATGATCAGCAAATATGCCAAACGCAAATAAACTTCCCTCTCCATTTCCTCTCACGATCCTTCTCCCTCCTCGAGTACAACAAGAAAAGATAAACGAATTACTTTCACGTATTGATCCAGAAAACATCTTTCAGCCAACACTACTCCAACCCACGACGCTTAGCAGCTATCTCAGAGCCATTAGCGCCATGAGCACTGGAGCACGCCAAGCAGATATAATTTTGCTTCCTCGACAAGAAGTATCTACCATAGAACAGCGGTGAGCACAAATAGATCGATCTGCCACGAGTGCTCCTACTGGTCTTTTCCATCCACAGGTAGGAAAACTCCTCACTGCATCGAAGAGTATGTTCACCCCCCATGCACTAGATCCGCGAGTCACGGTCACCCAAGCACCGACAAACAATCTCAACCTAGGAACCTTTCTCCAAACGCATCGTTCTCCGCTTCAGTTTCTCGATAAACAGTCACTAACAGATCCCTTGCTTCTTGTGCTGAGTGATATCTGGCTGCAACAACTCTACTGAGCGAAAAACATCTCCTTGCTTCCCAAACTCTTCCTTGCAACACCAGATGCACCCTGTACTATGAACGTTTCTTGTCTACAGTCTTGAGCTACTGCTCTTTGGTTACCTCTTTCAGCACTTACCAACAGTTCAGTAGAACAAAAAAAGTTGAGCATCTTTCCTTCACTACAAGCCGATCTCCCTACTACAGTGCGGTGATGGTCGGTACGTTGAAACGATTCACGTGCATTTGTGCAACAACGCCTGGTACGGATACAAAAATATCTCGCCGTCATGAGTGCAGATCAACTTCCGTATGAGTCTCCTCTCCTGCCAGCATATTTTCCTCGTTTACAAAGAATTGTCCTCCAAGACGAGTGGTCGTGGATTCAATCGTCACTGTATAGACTAACGCTCCTCCAAGACTCATTCAAACAGCTACAACAACGATTTGATCGTTTACCGATAAGCAGTTTGCTTGACTGATCCTACCGCTCAGAACTCTATCTAGAAAAACGACAAGAAATTCGTAAAGAGAAGTAGATATTTTTTTCAGTCCAGCTGTTCTATGCAAAACGTACTCATCAGCTATCTCATTGGTATCAATATAGCAACGTTTCTCATACGGTGACGAGACAAACGGCAAGCAACGACAAAAAAACGACGTGTCAGTGAAAAACAGCTTCTCTGGCTAGTAGTTTTGTGAGGTGGATGAGGAGCACTCCTCGGACAACATCTCTTCAGACACAAAACCATCAAAGGGAAGTTTTTACGGAAGTTCTATCTTGCCATTGCAGGGTGGTGCATACTTCTTATCACCTATCTTTTTCGATAAGATATACATGAGTTATCTTCCCACTATTTTTTCGAGTGCTCATTTTTCCATTTTTAGGATACTCGGTCTGCCGTGCTGGCAGACAAACATCTGTGGTATAGCAGCTTGTCCATCACGGACGAGCTGACGCATTTCTGTGCCACTGAGACGTTGTCACGCCGTGATAGATGCTTTGCATGCTTTCATGCCCTGCATCTCTTCAAGGAGCGTAGAAAACAACTCTTCTGGCGTGTAGTTTGCTCACTCCGTGAGTCGCTTTTCTTGTTGCCCTCGAAGATGATTGCACAGCAGTTGTATATCCACGACTCGATCGATAAATACTTGTGGCATGGTATGCACAATCACCTTTCAGGGTCAAAAAATCGATGCATCTATACCTATCTTGGAAAACAATCCTTGTCGTTGCTCTATGTCTATCTCTTTGCTCGGTAGGTGCATAATAATCGGCTGTAACAGTACTTGAGGAGTAAATCCCTGTGTTGCTACCTGACGTTTCATGTTTTCAAAGGTAATCCTCTCTGCAAGTGCGTGTTGATCTATTAGATACAATCCTGTGTCACTACTCGCCAAGATATAGGTCGCTCGAAGCTGTCCTATGATTTCTACGCGTTCTCCAGACAGTACGAGATCAGTTCAATCTTCAGCTTGTATCTGATCAAACAATGATCTATCAGCTTTTTGGTGATAGGTTGCTTGTGGTGCAAATGTTCTCTGAGGTGGGCTATATGCTTTGGTAGATCTACTGGTAGATTGTACAGGTGTTTGCGTAAATGCTGCATAGGAGACTTTCTCTTCTCCTGTATGCTCGAGCAGTGCACGACTCACTGCAGAAAATAACGCTCCTGGATCCAAGAACTTTACTTCTGTTTTTCTCGGATGGACATTTACATCGACCGATTTCGGCTCTATCTGAACAAACAAATACATAAACGGAAATAATCACGCAGGAAGCTGTCTTTTCATCGTTTGCATGACTGCTTTCTTGATAATCTTGTCCTCTACTGGTCTCTCATTGACGAAAAAACGCATCTGTTCCGGCGACGGAAAATGCAAGGACGCATCACCCATCACGCCATAAATCACTCCTCCATCAAAAGTTGATTCAAAATGGTGCAGATGTTGCTGTCGCTGATCGTTGGTTAGTGAAACAATTCTTTCCAGTAAGCTATCAGTCACTCAGACTTTCCAGATCAACTTACCGTTGTGTCGGACTTGTCGGCTCTTATCTCGATGAAGTAATAAGTAATTGAGGAGCAGTTGACGAATATGATGCCACTCGGTCGTTGCTGATTTGAGAAATTTCTGACGAGCGGGGACTTGAGCAAACAGATTCTCAATCATAACAATCGTCCCATGATCGCCAGCGAAAGGAAACTGTTTGACGACAAACTCGTCCCCTACTCTCGTCAGCATATACCCTACACCTGAAGGAGCATCTGCCGTCCTCGTCTGGAGCGTACATGAACTTACCTCAGCGATCGCTGCAAGCGCCTCTCCTCTAAATCCATAACTTGCAATCGTTTCTAGGTCCTCATCCTTGACTATTTTCGAAGTCGCATAACGTGCAACAGCAAGTGGTAAATCATCTACAGATATACCAGCTCCATTGTCTTGCACTTTGATAAGCGTCTTTCCTCACTCCTCTATCCATATCACGATATCGGTCGCTCACGCATCTAAGCTGTTTTCGACCAACTCCTTAACGATCGACGAAGGACGTTCGACGATTTCTCCTGCTTTGAGTTTATTGATGAGACGCTGAGAGAGGTATTTGATAGACATAAGACAACAAAAAAATAATATAGCATATCTGTACTTATCGGGAAAGAAGATGCAATAATAAAATCATTTTAGATAGTAGTAAAGCACAAGATCATGCTCTACTTATAGGTCGTTATCATTTGTACAATACTCTGAGTACATGTAAGTAAGACCTGTTTATCTAGTGCATACGTCCCATGGTGGTAATTATACATCGGAGTAAATACATGCAATGCTTCTCATCAAGTAATAGCTTCAAATTGCATAGCTTCTGCTCTGTTCATCTCATCAGTTGTTATATCAATAGATGAATACGTAACTCATTGTAAAAGACCATTTCGAAAAACTGCCCTACTATAATCTGATGTACTATTTAGTATGTTTATAGAGTCCATAACCATGTCATCCCACAATCCATAAGGAATCATATCTACAATAATCGTCTTCTGTGGCATATATTTCTGAAGAATTCTGATGCCTCATTCATTCCTCACCTCTTCCTGTGTAGAAAAACATCGTGCCAAGTGAGTTATATCTACTCAGTTCTTTAACATTTCTTCTATAGACCATAACAGCTGAGCAACTCACAGCCTATTATCAAGCACAGAAGCAAAAAGCATATCATCACTTTCTTCCCAGACGGTGCGTAAACGCACAGTGTCTCACCACGCAACCTTTTTATAATCACCATTAGCAAGAATTATTTTAAGATCAGAAAAAGAGGCAACTTGAGTCTCAAGTGGTTTACCTACAATTATTCATATCACTACTCCTTGCTTCGTATGTATCTCTATATCACGTCAAACATACATACTTGGCGTTACTCGTCCGATTCATTCAAGGTGTAAAATATTGTCTTTAGCATAAATAATACGTGCTCCTACTTCATCAATATGAGCCATCACATAGGTTGGTGCATGTACATTGCCTAAGATAATTCAATGATTGTTACACACTGTAGATGATAATCATCTTTTTTTTGCTCGTTGCTGTAAAAAACGAATTAACTTAGTTTCGTTTCCTGCAAGTGCAGGAATGGTAACTAATTTTTTCAATAATGAGAGATCATACATAACTACCTGTAAAATAAAAATATCTAAT
Source organism: uncultured Candidatus Peribacteria bacterium (assembly GCA_964387665.1). Classification (GTDB taxonomy): domain Bacteria; phylum Patescibacteriota; class Gracilibacteria; order Absconditabacterales; family Absconditicoccaceae; genus CAYLWY01. The sequence continues at coordinate 2,697 of CAYLWY010000051.1, read as the reverse complement.
TTATCATAAACCACTTACTTTCTTTTACGATCTTTTTAAAGCAAACAACTTCCCTAAATAGTGTTCTTGAGGGTTCATACCAAATTCTTCTTTTGATACTCATTGTTTTCCAAAAAGATCAACAGATGTAGTAACCAACGATGATACTTCTATATGCTTTAGTGATCACGGGTCAGATAGCAATTCTCTACTAAGTATTTGGTATGGCATGATCTCTACTCTTCATCAAGAGATCACATTGCCTCATAACAATAATCCTTTTTTAGTATATAAGTTATACATAGAGTTTTGCAACGATTGTGTTCTAGCATGATTATGATTCATCAGTCGACGATTTTCTTCTGGAGAAATAACTTGTATCTTTGTATATCACTTTGCAAATAAATAACAGCAAACAACATATGCTAAAGATAATCCAGCGTCATACTGTGTGTTAATTGTCTCATTTGTTATGGTTTCAACAGCCTGGTGAAAGAGTTCACCATAAATTTTTTTTCAAGAAAATTTTTTGTTTACTCCCTCTGGCAAATACGACTGAAAAAATGAAGAAAAACCAAATGACTCAAGATGTTTTTCAACTGCATCACGCAGTGTCGTTTTGTTGATAAATACTTTTGTTATTGCATCCATGAGAGCAAGTCTCTGTAAACGAGATAGTAGCTTATCATTATCAAATGGCTCTTGAATAGGAATCAGTTTCCCTTGTTCATTAATTCATATATTATGTGGTGTCTGTTGAATAGTATGTACTACTGGCACAATAGTTCATCCATGCTGTTCAAATTGAACACCAACAACGACAAAATAGTTTTGGTTATTTACTCACGTATCAGTTGGAAAGTCAATTCATAATGCAACATCTATACCTACTGGTGAATATCAAGGCAGTAAACGAATGTGTAGTTGATACTTTTCTCATTGAAACTCGATACACTTAATAGATCTTACTCACTTCTGAGGAGAAAGAATGGTTGTTTGTTTTTCTGGTATATCATCTACTGGAATACCTCAATTCTCCATCAGGAGAGCAGCATACTGATCTCAAAATAATTTTTGTTGCTCTTTACAGTTTAATAACAAAAAAGACAAATACGATTGAATACTCAAGAATTGAGAATAGTCTATATCATTCAGCGAAATAGTACGAAATAATCATCGAGGCATTTCCTTTTTCCCAACACCATTTTTCCATAATTGCTTTACAACTGGTAATGATCATAGTGAACATAGAAATTTTACTATTGTGTCTATATCACTCTCATGGTAAAAAGGTTCTATTTGTAGCGTGTTGATGATTTGTTCGGGTGCTGTGTTTCATGCATATTCCTGTATGCCTTCCTGCGACGCATCACTCACCTCAATAGAGCATCAAGGAATGTATCATATATGTTGCAAATGTGCAAAAAATTCATGGACGATATGAGTTGGTATTTTACAATGTTCTGCTATTTTATGTAAACAAGATATATTTTCTCATAAGGCAATTTCTTGAGTAAGCGGTCGAAATTCTTTTCTTATCAGTGAAATAAGTTGTGGTGATTGCTCTACAAGTATATGTATTAAATCTTGTATAGCAGTCTTTACGAGACAATTAGGTAAAACTGTAGTATGTTCACTTTTTTCTTGTATCCCAAAAATTGTACGCATGGCAGTAGTGCAAAGTAAAAAGAAAGGAAGTAGCTCACAAACGATTTTGTGAAAAACATCCAATTACCTATCGCAAAACTGACAGAGGCGCCTCTATCAAGCAATTTGCTTATTAGAACATCATAAAACAAAAAATGCTCTTTCCAACCAAGGAAGAGCATTTTTATGGGTAGTATGATGTATTATACAATACTTATTTCACATCAAGCAACCAGAAAACGCTCCCTTGGATTCTTCCAAAAGAAAGCAACATGTCTTCTATACGCTTGAGCTAGTACAAGTAGCATAAGAAAAATCTAATAAACACGGATAGTACATACTGTTTTTAGGATACAATGCAAGTCCTTTTAGAAACACTAGCTATTTCAACTATATTATATACAAGTACCACATTTCTTGTGTTTGTAGTTTATTACAATATTTCAACATCACCCTCCTAATGACCATCTTTGATCTGCTCAAATCTCCCCAATATACCCAAAAACCAATTCTCGAAAAGCTTGTGTGTAAGGTTACTTGACTCTCTAAGACAGCCCTTTTTTCAGCATCTGATCAGATACTCACTGACTCACAACTCTCAGATATAGCTCTGATGTACGACAGGTATGTACACCACAAAGAGCCACTAGAATACATCCTCGGCTATGTGGAATTTGCAAAACTCCACATCACGGTCTCTCCAGCAACTATCATTCCTCGTCCAGAAACTGAGTACATGCTCGAGGCAGTACGTGAATACTTTGAAGATCTTACCAATCCTCGCTCTGTCACGTTGATCGATGTCTGAACATGATCTGGTATTCTCGGTATCTGTACTATCTACTACGAAAGCAATCATATCAGTCATGCATTTCTTACTGATCTTAGTACAGACGCACTCACTATTGCACAAAAAAATAAAGAAACACTCCTCAACTCTGAACAACAAGCAAAAACAACTCTTGTCCACTGTTCGCTCCTAGATCATAGAGAAGTAAAAAATGCTTTTGCTACCTGAGAACCGATTCTTCTTGTAGCTAACCTGCCGTATATTCCAGATGAGATGTTTGC
>CAYLWY010000050.1:0-8283 GCA_964387665.1 uncultured Candidatus Peribacteria bacterium | reverse complement strand
GCCTATAATTCATATGAAATTTCTACTGTTTCAACCAATAGCAACTCCTCTTGCAAATTCTCCCTGTCGGACTAGTATATCGATATTTATTTTCCTCTTTCCTTATATGACCAATCAAAACACAGATGCATCTTGCCAAGGTTGTTGTTGTAAACACACCTCTTGTTGTAGCGGAAAATCATTTCGATCTTCGCTAGCGAGAATCGTGCTCGCCGTTGTAGTGCTTTGTGCAGTATTTTTTTGGTGAGTTAAGTTTGGTATGGGATGATTTCACTGATGAATGCATGACAAATGATGACGAGGAAAATCATGATGCATGTTCGACAGATGAGGTCGAAACAAAGACAAAAAAGCTGATATGATGGACAAACAACTCCCAGCTGTCGTTTCTGGAAATGAAGCACAGACTCCTCCTCCAGTAGAACAACCGCAACCTACCGAAGAAGTAGTACAACCAACCCCTGCAGCAGAGACGGGAGCAGCGCAATAATTAATTACCTTTCTTCTTTGTACAAAGCTCCTCTCGTGAGGAGTTTTTCTTTTATCAAAAATGCAAACGTCAGGTCAGTCGCATCACGACAACTGCAATCAACAATCACAGTCATCAGATAGCAAGTCCATACCAGAAATTTTCCATAGCATACCTATACTAAAAAGAGGTCTGAGAAACAGGAAGATTCAATCACCATAATGATCCAATCCTTTCAGAAAACTGCTCTACCGATCACGTCACCCACAGCGAGGTATGTCCATCTTTTCTACATACACTAGTTATCTCTGGATGACGGTCTAGGTATGAAACTAGTTGTTGTGCTGATTCGTGTGCTGGATCGATAATCGGTATACCTGGAAGTATGCGTTCTATATGTTCCTGAAGTAAAGGATAGTGCGTGCATCACAACACCACACAATCGATCAATGCTACAAAACGTTCTACATGTGTTGCTTCTATCAACATGTACATATCTGCATCAGATGCTCACTTCTCCAACGCATCTACTCGTCCAGTCCCTATCTGAGTATATCGATCTATAGCATAGTCGGGGAATGCTCTGAGACGAACTAATTCATAAATATGTGTTTCTATAGTTACTTTGGTAGCAAGCAACAACGGTGCGTGAAAATTTCATGAGACAATCGCTTCTACACCAGGCACAGTGACCGAAAGCACTTTACGATCTGGAAACGTTTCCTGCCACTCACGAAGAGCAAATGCACTCGCTGTATTACACGCCATGATGACGATATGACATCCCTGTGCAAACAACCATTCGAGACATTGAAAGGTACGATCACGAATCCACTCTCCAGATTTTTCTCCATACGGTACATGCGCAGTATCACCTAAGTAGCAAAAATTGTGCTCTGGCAGTGAGGCACGCAAATACTGTACCGTCTGTACTCCTCACAACCCACTATCAAATACACCAATCATATTTTTGTACTACTAAAAAAGTCACTATGTGATCTTTTTCAGCATATAGTTCGTTCTTTTTCAACGCAAAATTAGCGAAACAACAATTTTACTGCGAGAATTTAGAAGTTACTATATGCTAAATCAGTTGCACCTTATAGGAAAAGAGTTATATTGCAACTCGATACTTTATGAGAACCATGTTCTATGAAACAGGAAAAAATAGCCATTCTCTGATACGGACTTGAAGGTCAATCGACCTATCGTTTTTTGCGTGCTCAGTGAATATCAGCGGAAGTTATCACCATCCTCGACAAAAACGAACAGCTAACAACTCCAGAATGATGTAAGAGTCAGCTATGAACTTCCTATCTTGATAACCTGGAACAATATACGTTGATCTGGAGAGCACCTGGCATCACAACTACCCTTATAGAGCAAGTAACGCAGAAATCTACCGCATCACTTCCCTTTACCTCACAGACAGAATATTTTCTTCATCACTATACAGGGAAAATCATCGGCATCACCTGAACAAAAGGAAAATCTACTATCTCTATGCTCACCTACCTTGCACTACAAGACGCTGGGAAAAATGTGCTCCTTGCTGGAAATGTAGGGAAACCCGTGCTCGACCTCATCGATCGAGACAATCCCCCAGAAATCGTGGTCTATGAACTCTCTAGCTTCATGATAGAGTCTGTCTTTACTCGTTGGAGAGGAAGAAAAATCGACATTGCGATATTCAACACCCTGTATAGCACCCATACCAAAGAACATGGTGGATACGAAGCGTATGCCCGTGCAAAACTCCTCTTGCTTCAACATAGTCATCATGCACTACTATGAACGCAAGCAGCGTCAGTCATTAGTGAACAATTTCCAGATATTTCAATTCCCCAAAACACTGAGCTCTATGGTAAACACTGACCTTATAGCCGACACGACGCACAGTTTCGACGTCACGAAAAACAACTTTTTACTGATGAAAGTATGCTTCTCGTAGGTGAACATAACAGAGAAAATGCCTGTGCAGTCGTCGGTATCTGTTCGCTTCTCGATATTGATCTCTCACATCTGCAGAACGTATTGCGTTCGTTTTGATGACTAGAACATAGACTTGAATTTGTTGGTACCTATCAGCAGATAGATCGATACAATGATGCTATCGCTACTACACCACAAGCTACCTGTGCTGCACTTGATAGTTTCTGAAGTAAGATAGATACGTTGTTTTATGGTGGAATTCTCGGAGAATACGATCATCAACTCGTTGCTGACAAAATTCGTGACTACAGCATTCGTAACCTCATTCTCTTTCCAGATACAGGAGAACTGCTTTTTGCTTTTCTCGATGCAGAAGTGAAACAAAAAGTAAACGTCTTGTATACAAGGTCCATGCATGATGCAGTCGTCTGGGCAGCAGAACATACTACTCCATGATCCATTGCTTTACTTTCATGCTGATCTCCTAGTTTTTCAGTCTGGTCTGGGTTTGTAGAAAAAGGGAACTTGTTTAAGCAGGAGGTTAGGGTGTTGACAAGACAGTAACCAATACATATAATCTAGTATGAAACCATCTAACTATCCAACATCTGACAAAACACTCTCCGAAAGAATTGCTTCTGTGATTTTTCCTTTATCTATTGCAGCATTAGTAGTTCTCGCATTTAGCGATAGTATTCCATGAGTAAATGAAGCTCTTTGAATAAAGAGAAAATACCGCCCTCAAAAAGAAATTCCGTCACTTACTCCAATTCCAGTAGCTCCCACAGAACCTTTTTCGTCTCAGAATTTTCTACTCACTCTCGACACAGTTCTTACGAAAGCGACACAATGATTAAAATACTACTATAAAACAGAAAATGTACTCATAAAGATAAGAAGCCACACAAGGACTTTTGAAGAACAAAAAAAATTATTTCTCAAGAAAAGAAGCAAAACAATTATTAGTTTACACAACTATGATGCAGCGTCTGATATTGATATACGGATCAATAATATTTACCAGCCATGAAATTCTCTAGAATCTGCGCTTCCTTACCAAATAGTATGATACTTTGCCAAAGAAGCAGAACTTTTTTGGTGATGGGCTCAAGATGTAGGACACATATGAGTTACTGAATATCCTGCTCAGTTACTTGAACTTCACCCCGAATTAATCCAAGATTCTATAACACAACAAGCACTTAGACTACTTTTACAAGAAACTCCTCTTGAAAGAAAATACAAACCATTTATTGATATCACTAAACACCCATATACTTGAGGATACATACCTAATAAATGAATTACATGGTGATATTTGCCAACTATTAACCCATACACACATAAAAAATGACAGTAACCATTCAAATCATTGCCCTACTCTTAGGCATCGGATGAATCATCTGATCTGTCTTACCAATCTTGCCATGACCACTACTTAGTCTTGTCTGAATATTTTTGCTACAACGACTTACTCCCCAAGAGCGATCTACGTCATTTCTCATCATCATGACACTCTTGACGGCATTTACCATGGTGAGTGATCATCTTCTTCCGCTCGTAGGCACCAAGAAGTATGGATGAAGCAAAGCAGGTATCCAGTGATGAACTCTAGGAACGATAATTTGATTTTTTTTCTTTCCTCCCTTATGATTGGTTATATGACCTCTCGTTGGGGCATTTCTTGGAGAACGATGGCAAAAAAAAGACAAACAGCACGCGCGACGTGCAGCTCGATGAAGTTTTATAGGTTCTGGACTCTCCTTACTCATCAAACTCATCGTTAGCATACTTCATACTCGGTACATCATACAAGCTATACGATAGGTATACTAAACTACCCATACTTTAGATTTTCTCGTTCCTCATGGTTGTGTTCGAAATTCTACAAAAAACGTATCGTCTCATCAGAAATCGATGAGATACCGTAGCGAGAAGTAAAAACATCGTCAATAAGACAAAAGAAATCGCCCAAAGTAGTGGAAAACTAATACAAGATGTAAGAGCTGATGGGATTCATTTCGATGATCTCGCAAAACTTAGAGACGGCTGAGGAGAGATTTGGGTAGAAGTAGAAAACGTCGCCAACGAAGTAGGTGCCATAGGAGAAAAAATTGAAGTAAATACGCTGACAGAAAAAATTAAGAAAAAGATATAGAGGGTTTATAGTAAATAGATTTTGAAATATGTCTACTAGATAAGTTTAAAATCTATTTACTACGTAGAAAATCGATTATAAAATTAGACTCTATGTATATCGATTTTCTATATTTTTAATGACTAAGTCCGAACTCTTTTCATCAAAAAGTCTAGCAAATCTACTAGACTTTTTTGCAATTTGTGAGGAAAATCAATATAGTCATAAGGTATAACTTCTTCATTTTTGATTTCGTATGGTCTCTCAGGAAAATATCGATCAACAACATGAGTCAAAAGGATATCGAATCATCATCTGAGTGATAGTGTTTATTTTTTTGCTCCTTGCTTGGTATGCACTGACCAAGGTCGCCGTAAGGGTTCAGCACGCCAGAGATAATATGCGAATACGACTCAAACCACTACTCTTTCGATCATTTATTTTACTGGTGGTATTTTTCGTCACCCTCGTTATCATCAATCGACGATGAAAAAAAGAACAACGAGACAAAAAACAATCTCAGTAAATCACAGCTTTTATTTCTGTAAGGTTTTTCCTTATGTCGACCTATCTTCCTTTATTTCGAAAATTCTTAGCATGAGCATGATTGCTTATGTTTTGACTCTATCTGTTCGAGGAAGCTATCAAGTCACGATGAGGAAGACATCTAAAGCGTCTCCTTGAAGCCCAGACCAAAACCCTCTTCAAGTGAATCCGAGCGGGAACACGAATTAGTGCACTGACCACGAGTAGCACGTTTGTTTCCTTACTTCTTGTCGCTTTCGTGGGAGCAGGACTCTTGTGATTACAAAACGCCATAGGCGTCGTTCTATGAGCAAACATAGGAACAACGCTAAACTCACTCTGGGTCGCGTATATGTGATTTGGTGAATTTAAGATCGCAAAATACGCATTGCCGCTCATAGCGGTGGGATGAGTTATTCATATGGTCACAAAAAACAAAACATGGCTCTACATCGCTCATATCTGTATTGGTATTTGATTATTGTTCGTAGGACTCGACTACATGAAAAGTAGTGTCGATACCCTCGCCAAAAGCGTCGACCTCACGCAATATCACAACTTATGGGCATTTGGTATTGTTTGACTTATCATTACCGCATTGCTCCACTCACAAGCAGCTATGCAAATCATCACCCTCGCCGCACTCGATGGAGGCATTATTACGCTATGACCAGCTTTTGCTATTATCATCTGAGCAAACATCTGAACAACCATGACCGCACTCACCGCTTCTTTGTGATGATCGAGAGCACACAAACAAGTAGCTCTTGCACACTTTTTTCAGAATGTTATTGCTGCGCTGCTAGGTATTATTTTCTTCTCACGGTTTAGGTGGCTATGTGAAGACCGACTTGCAGTACATCTATGATACGTAGGCAACAATGTACTTGCGACTGCTTGGTTTAATACCATTTTCAATGTCATCACAGCAATCCCCTTTATCATGTTTCCGTATTTGTTTGCACGCTTTATCGAACACCTCACGCCACAAAAAGCAGGACAACAACACCGCTTTATGATTGAAAAATTTAGAGGAATCTGACCAATCAAAGATACATTATGAATACAACTCAATGCACTCCTTACCGACTGTGCATTCCTAAAAAACGAACTACAGCAGTACATCTATACGGTTATCAATAAAACGTATGATCTCACCACACAGACATACGTTACAAAAACGTACTCAGATGAACAACGTCTCGATCAGTATCATCAGCTAAAAAACGGTATAGACTTCTTATATAACTCTCTCATTCCACTTCAAGAATCCTCTCTGACGAGATCGGACATCAGCAAAATGAGAAGAGTTGAATCTCTTCTCGAGTTACTTACCGATACCGCAAAAGCATATAAGTGAATAGCAAGTAACTTAGAAGATCTTCGTCATGCAGAACAACTTATATTTACCGAGCTCACGACACATCTTGAAGAACAAATCCTCCAACATACGGTAGATAAAGAAACATCCCCACCATTGTTAGATCTTCAGCAAAGTTTTGTTCCTGCAATTACCGCTGCCGTGCAAGTACCAGAAATAGATATTCCTTCACTGATTTCTACACAACACGGGCTCTCACAAGCGTATGTCTCTTACCAAAAACTTGAAGAAATGTTTAGCATAAAATAGTTTTTTACTTCACATCTATATCAATGGACTTCAATATTCGACAACTCCTTGCTGGTATTGGTATACTTCTTTATGGCATGCACAATTTTGAGCAGGCATTAAATTTCTTGTGAGGCAAGAAACTAAAATGATTACTCCAAAAGTATACCCAGACGTGATGGATGGCTATCTGGACGGGAACACGAACGACAACGTTACTCCAAAGTAGTACACTTGTTTCTTTACTTATTTTAGCGTTTGTCTGAGCAGGCATTATGCCTTTACAAAACGCTATAGGCGTAATCATCTGAGCAAATGTGTGATCTCCTATGTTACCCTTATTTGCTGCCCTTATCTGATTCAATGAGTTCGATATTTCTACCCTTTCCTATCCGCTCATAGGCATAGGAGCACTAATTCTCATGTTTATCAAGCAAGAAAAACGGCTCTGGTACGCAAAACTTATTATAGGATTCTGATTATTCTTCATTGGAATAGGGTTCATGAAGGAAAGTGTTGAAGCCATAAAAGATAGTTTTGATATTAGTGACTTTGCGTGATTATCTCTTTGGTGATTTGGTGTTTTAGGTATGTTGTTTTCTGCACTTATGTCCTCTAGTGGTGCACTTGGCATTATTACGATAACTGCGGTAGGATGATGAATTATTAGTTTTCCTGCTTCTGTAGCAATTATGATGTGAGCAAACATTTGAACGACACGAACTGCATTTCTTGCATCACTAGGATGAAATATAGCAAAAAGACAAGTAGCTATGAGTCACGTCTTATTCAACGTCTTATCGACACTGTTTGGAATACTGTTGTTTCGACAGTTTATTTGGTTTTCAAACGATTTCCTCTGACTTGCTCACAATCCTGCACTTAGCAATGCGGTCTTGGCAGTAGTATATAATCTCACAACCTGTATTATCTTTTGATTTTTCTTGAAACCATTCACAAAATTGGTCATACGATGCGTTCCAAGTAAAAAAGACACCTCTCATCAATTACATATAGAGAGCATAGAAAACAATATTACCAATGAATCGTTTGTCAATCCAGCACTTCTCGCACTCCAAGAAGATGTAAAAACACTACTTCAATCAGGTCATAAATACATAACAGCAATTCATTGACTACATCTTCAACAACTCAGCTGAGTAGAATATGATCCAGACAAAATTCGCTCTTCTCGTTTTGAGCGAGACAAACAGGATCACATCAAATTGTATGAAGAAACAAAAAAAGTTGCAGACAAACTTATCATGATAAGTACTCGTCTCAAGCAGTTCAAGATGGAAAGCAGTAACGTAAAACAACTGCACAATATAGAAACAGCCATCTACAGTACCCTAAAATCTATCAAAGCAATAAAAAATATTCATCGTGATCTTATAGACTTGAGAGAATGAGCAGACGAACAAACCATAAATCTCTACGAAAAGTTTGTTACAGCTCAAATAGAAATTAGCAGACACCTAGGAACTCTAAAAGACGACAAAGAAGCTAACTACGAGCAACTCATCACCGCTGTAGAATTACTCAAAAAGCATCATCAGTGATTTATCAAGGAAATATCTACGCTTGCTACTACAGAGTGATTCAAAGAGA
>CAYLWY010000049.1:0-8373 GCA_964387665.1 uncultured Candidatus Peribacteria bacterium | reverse complement strand
CCGTTTGTCGCTCCATCTCCACAGTATCATCATGTCACGGTTGCATTACAGGTTACCGTTCATCCACTTGTCACTACCAGTACACTTCATGTATTTACTCATCACACGATATTCACTCCTATTTCATTTGATCACGATATACTCGCTCACGTCTGTGTCGTACTAAACGTTCCTGTACTCACTTGTCCACTATACGGACTACTTGGATTCCATACCGCACTTACGTAACTACAACTCGGAGCTTCCCATACACAACCCACGGTACATCACACTTCTCCATCACATGCTTCACTGCCGTTTGTCGCTCCATCTCCACAGTATCATCATGTCACGGTTGCATTACAGGTTACCGTTCATCCACTTGTCACTACCAGTACACTTCATGTATTTACTCATCACACGATATTCACTCCTATTTCATTTGATCACGATATACTCGCTCACGTCTGTGTCGTACTAAACGTTCCTGTACTCACTTGTCCACTATACGGACTACTTGGATTCCATACCGCACTTATGTAACTACAACTTGGCAATTCTCGCATACAACTAGCACTACATCCATCTCAATTAGCTACATTATCATCATCACATTCTTCTGGTCAATTAATAGCATTATCACTACAAAAATCTTCATTTGCACTACAATACTCGTTCAGTCATCAACCAGTTCACAAACACCACCGTTCCCAAAATGTATTATTTCACACACTCGAATAAAAAAATCAGGTCAATAGTCATGTACTACAAAGTCATGAAGTTCATCAGGTTAACAAATCTCATCATCAATTCATATCATACAAACCTGTACCATCATATACACCACATGTCGCATGATTAACTCATTCATAAACTCACGGTCAACATCAAATTTGAGTCATAGCATAGTAACTAGCAGTAGCATTTTCCCAATCACCATCTACTGCATAAACAAACCAGTCTCACTCTGCAAGTCAACTAAATGTCAAAACAACGCTATACTCTTCACTAGGACCATACCATCATGAAAAAGGTCATCAAAGTATTGCAGACATATCAGCACTAAAAGCTGATTCGCTTCAAGTATTCAGAAAATCAGGAAGATAATATCATGAGACATTCACATAGTCTGGAAAATTTCATCACAAAAATATATCTTCAAAGCCAGGTAATCATAAATTTCCCGTTCATGGTATTCCATAAGCTACATCAATAATTCATCATCAAACTCATTCCACAACATTGGGTACAATGACCTGATAAATACACTGACCAAAAAATTCTTCTTCACAAAGAGCAGAACATCAATTTCATCACAATACTCACTCATCACATTCCTCTTGCGAAATATACCCTACTCATGTGCCATATATTCCATCACCACAAAAACTTTCGTAAGCAGCACAACTTATTCCTTCTCAACCATACAAGCCATCACATACCCACTGTCGTCAAGTTCCTGGCAAATATTGTACTCATGTCGCTACTCATCAACTACAATAGTCTCACGTTACTGGAGATGAACCAGTATAGTAAAACAACATATGTCAACTTCCACAACTAGCATTCTGTCAGAGTATTTCTACGCTTCATGTACACATATACCCTGTACCTGTGTGTCAGGTAAATGGATAGTCTACAAAAAAAGAAACTGTATACTGTCATGACAACGTATATGTTCAAGTATAAGTCAACTCAGAACCTGTTACATTAGTATACTCTCCTCATCATGTTCCAAAATTTATTCGCATAAAATCTTCCCGTCACTGTATACCAGTAACAGTAACAGCAACATCCAAAAGTGCCATACCAGAAGCTGGCACGATACTTAATTCGCAAGACAGCTCTTCTAGATTACATGAATTGTCACACCCATTTCACGATCAATTTTTTCCATCGTCACATTCTTCTCAAGAATCAAGAACTCCATTTCAACACAAACAGCTATTTACTAAGGGTGAAAATCTATCTGACCAGCCAGTTCAACTCCAGTAAGGTAAGTTAATCCAAACTCAAGATGATCATAAATTAGGTAACGTAATAGTAACAGGATTATTTCACGTAACTGTTGCTCAACTTATTCCCGCAGAAACAAGATGAGACTCTAATAAGGCATTTTCACTTGAAAGTTGATAATGAGGTGGAGAAATAGCTCATCATGGAAGTCATAATGCATTATCGATTCATGTTCCATTATAGTAAAAATCCCCTACACGTTGTTCACCAAAATTATATTCCAAAGAATATATACAAATACCCGATTCAAATCAGGTTGAAAAACGATTTCCACATTCAACACCATTTATTTCATTTCCACACACTCACTGACAGGTTCCTGAAACCCCACACGGTCATCTAAAGACAAAGCATTCTGATCCATCTTCATCACAACGATACTCAGGAGAAGATCGATTAGAGCTACATGTTTCCGGAAATCAACCACATTCAAAATTATTTTGACAATATGTACATTCAGCAGAAAATACTGGATTAACAACAAAAAATCATAAAAAAAGGAAAAAAATAGAGATAAGTATTGATGTAGTTTTTTTTGGCAATCACTTCGACATAACCAGTGCTATCTAAAAAAATCGAAAACGTGATAACCAAAGATTATCACTTAGTTAATAAATCATATAGGTTATAAATCAAGCCATTGTTCAACTACTAAAAGCGAATTGAGATGACATTATTTAAAAATAATATAAAAAATACCATTTTAAAAATGATAAACAATTAAAAACCAAAAAAATCGATTTGGTCCTCTATCTTCCCTTTTATTCTATAACCATAAAAAGGATATTCTTACCTTCTCTAGTTCTAGAAATATTATACAACAAGATTTAATATCCTTCACGGCACATAAATCACTTTTTTAATTTCTTGATTGTCAGTATACTTCTTAATATGCTCTTCCTCAAAGGCGATTTTTAACACGTCTGATTCAACAATATCCATAGGAACTGAAATAGTTGCCCTCACCTTACCATTGATTTGCACAGGTAAAGAGACCAGTTCATCTATAGTCAACGCATCGTCATAAGTAGGTCGAAATTGTTCATCAAGAGCATCAATACATCATATATCTGTCCACACTTGTCCACTTACTTGTGGCGCAAAAGGGAAAAGAAGTATAAGCAAAGATTTGTATTGTGCTGAGGTAATAGTTTTCTGCTCTTCTACAGCATTGAGAAAAATCATCAATTTACTCACTGCAGTATTATATTTCAGCTTCTCCATATCTTCAGTCAATCATTTTATTGCCTTATGTAAAGCTCTCTCTACCTCCATGTTCTTTTCCTCTGAAACAAACTTTCTAACATTTTCTATTCTACCCAAGAACTTCGCTACTCCAGCAAGTGCTCAGTCATTCCATACTTTTTCCTGTTCTACTGGTCACATAAACATTAAGTATGTTCTTACTGCATCAGCACCATACTTTTCGATTACTTCCATAGGATCGATCACATTACCTCGTCTTTTTGACATTTTACGTCCGTCTGCTCACAATACCATACCTTGATGAATAAGTCTCTGAAATGGTTCTGAAGATTCTACTCGTCATTGATCATAAAGAAATTTGTGAATAAATCTTGCATACAGCAAATGACCAACGGTATGTTCTTTTCCTCCTATATAAAAATCTACAGGAAAACATTTTTTCAATAACTCTTTTTCTCAGAATACATCAGGATTGTTCGCATCAGGATATCTGAGAAAGTAAAACGAACTACACATAAAGGTATCAAGCGTATCACATTCACGGTGATAAGTTGGTTGAGGATTATATTGATTATATTTTGTCGTTATTTCATACGACAACGTATCTTCTCGCCCGAAATAAGAATTCAATAAATATTGATGATTTCAAAAGAATGAAGTCTGACTAATTTCGTCTTTAGTAAGCCAAATAATATCAAAGGTCTCATGTGCTTCACGTGCCGTTTCATAACGAACATCATCAGTTAGCTCAAGAACAACCAATGTTTGTATCATATACCTATTGATATCTTTGTGTTCTGCATAAAAAATACTGTGCACTTCTTCATCTAACGTTTCTATATGCTTAAAGTTTTGGTATCATGTTTCTTCTTTCACTTCTCTCATAGCTGCTTGCTCCATACTTTCTCATCATTCCCATCATCAGCCAATTGTAGATATACCGTAATGATTATTTCGTTTGATAAAGCAGTATTTTTGGTTTTGCGGATTATATAACAATACAGATACTTGTTTTCTAGGAATGATTTTTTTATTGTCAATGAGCGCATTCTTTCCTTCTCAGATAAATAGTGGCACTTCACAATTTTGAGGAGTATACACTGGAAATGTCGGATGGTCCTCAAGTGGCGACTTCCCTGTTGGTTTATAATTTTCCAAATCAAGAGGGAGTATGACAGGTAACTCCTCTTCTGGAATAAGATGAGGTTCATTGTACTCATCGTAATATACTGGAATAGGACTTCACCAATATCTTTGTCTACTCACCGACCGATCACGTAGTTTATAACTAACCTTTTTGCGTCCAGCACCGATAGTTTCAAGATGATCAGTGATTGCTATTTTTGCTTCAACCGAATCTAGTCAGTCAAACTGTTGTGAATTAATAATTTTTCCTTTACCAGTATATGCCTGGTTTTCAGCTTTATGTCTCAAGAAAAAAATTAGATTTGAATTATTTTCTCCTGGAGTGTCTTCAAGAAATTTCTGTACCTCTCATACAGGTATCCACAAAAGATCGTGATTTTCTTTTCATTCTCCATCATGGCTTCTTCTCTGAGAACGAAGACGAAACATTGGGCAATATTCCATACTATATCTATTCACATCTTTATGTGCAGCATAATATTCTGCATGTACTTCTCCTGGTATCATACCCAAAAACTCAAGATCAGTATAACCGCTTTCTTCTTCGACTTCTCTTCTCGCTGCTTGTTCAACACTTTCTCACTGTTCTACTCATCACATTACAAACGATTTCCAGTGCTGTGATTTTGCCCAATCCAAGCACAACATTTCAGTCATATCTTCATTATATAACATGACTAAGACATTTTTCCTTATTGTATTTTCCTTACCCTGTTTTGGCGGATTACCTGAAACATAATGTTGAGCAATAACCTGTCTACACTCAATTCCAAACTTCTTCGCAAACTCCCAATCTCTCTCATCATGAGCAGGTACCATCATTACCGCACCACTTCCATAATCAGCAAGAACGTAGTCAGCATACCATACAGGAATTTTTTCTCAGGTAAGTGGGTGAGTTGCGTACAAACCAGAAAATACTCCTGTCTTTTCTTTGACATCTTTCTGTCTTTGCACAGCTGTTTTCGCAAGCGTCGATTGTCTATATTCTTCAACTTCTGTCTTATAACTACCTACCAATAACTCATCAAGTAAGGTATTTTCAGGAGCAAGTACCACTGCAGTTACCCCATACACCGTATCTATTCTCGTAGTAAAACAAGTAACTATCTTCTCATCTATAATGAAATCAATTTCTGTTCACTCAGAACGACCAATCCAGTTTCTCTGACCTATTTTTGTCTCTTCTGGCCAATCGATAAGATCAAGATCTTCTATCAATCTGTCAGCATATGCAGTAATTCTGATAAACCATTGCGGATGTTTTTTCTGAATAATTTCAGACTTACAGCGTTCACACGCACCGTCTATCACCTGATCATTTGCAAGGACAGTCTGACACTCAGGGCACCGATTTACCCACAACGTATCGCGATAGACCAATCATGCTTTATACAGTTGTTGAAATATTCGTTGTGTTCGTTTGTAGTAATCAGGTCTAGAGGTAACGACAGAACGTGCAGTATCAAAACTTAGTTCCAAAGCAGCTACTTGGCTACTATAGTATGTTATATTATCTTCAGTCACCTCGTACGCAGGTTTGCCTAGTTTCATGGCATAGTTCTCTGTAGGCAATCCAAAACTATCAAAACCAAAAGGATTGAATACGGTATATCATCTCAGGCGTTTATATCTTGCAAGCACATCATTGATCACAAAGTTAGAAGCATGTCCTACATGGAGTCCATACCCAGAAGGATAAGGAAACATCACGAGTGTATAAAAAAGCTTTTCTCTCGTTACTGTGTGCAAATCAGGTGCGTAGATATCTTTCATTGACATAGTAGTTGTTTTATGTATGTAAATGTCAGTATTTGTACAAAAAAAATATGCTAAAGCAATCTGAATCACTCCATCTTCATACTCGACCAAAGCACTGAGTAGGCATACGCACCCTAATCTTGCTTATTGCTTTTTCTCTTTCCACAGAACTCAACGCACAGCACGGTTCTCCGTCGTCACAATACCATACTGAATTAGGAACCCCCTCACCATGATTAACCCCCTTAGACCTTATAGTAGACTGACCATATACGCAAGAAGTAAAACAAAGCATGCTAGAACAACAATCGGTCGAAAGAGTTCTAAAACTTGCTCCACTAAAAAGTGATAAAATTACTACTATCATACCATCTCTTAGTACATTATGACCAAAACTTCCAGAAAACCCAGAAGTAGGATACAACGAATTTGTCGCACGAAGAACTGCCACAGATCAAGAACGAATCACGCACCAAGACTCCCTAAAAGCACTTGCAGCATGTCTCTGATATAGACCAACAGAATTTTATCTTACCTATCAGGATCTAAGTTACTATCTACAGGATTGGTGATCTTGAACTATTTATACCATACCTCTTTCACTTTTTGAACAGATAAAAAAACGACAAGAACAATATAATATCAATCCAAAAATATGAATACAATCGTTTATAGATAAACATAAATATCCTAAGTGAAAACCATCAGTACAACCAAATCCAAATAGCGAACCAGAGCCACTACGACTCCCAAAGGCTGAGGAGATGTTTCGTAAAAACCCATGAGTAGAAACAACAAAATACGGCAAGACATCTCTACAAGTCTACCGTTACGATCGAAAGACTGCTGCGCAACTGCTTATAGACTTATGATGTAGGTTTTGGTCAACCAATCTCCAAGACGAAGAAACTGGGCAATGGTATACTTCATGATACACCTCGGTAGAATGAATTACTCAAGATTGCATCGATTGAATAACTACTCTCATAGAAACCCTAAAAAACAAGTGAATCGAAACGCCAAACCTATACATCAACTGAGCCACAGAATGATACGATCACTGGATGGGCAATAAAATCATAGCATGAAACACAAAACTAGGTACGGTTCTGTCTGAAAAACATGCAAAAGCACATGGGTCATGATTTACGGTAGATATCAGACTAGAAGGACAAGAAGCAATTGAACTCAAAAAAATGTTTCCATGAACAAGAGGTTCCGTACAGATATGATCTACCATCTATGCGTACTATTTTCACGGCAAAGGAAAAAATCATCACCTGCATTGCAATATTTTTTCAAAAAAACACTATACAACACTCTATGGAGCATTAAAAAAGTAAACAATACTACTTTTCTACCGTCTTCATCACCATCCATGCAAGACCAAGAGCGTCTGCTGTATCATGTCGTTTCGGTGCTTCTGCAAGCTGGTACAGTCTGGTAATCACATTTACCATCAACTCTTTTGCCGCTTGTCCATTTCAGGTGACTCGCTTTTTTACTTCATTTGGTGTTCGTTCATACAAAGGTATCGACTTTGTAGTAAACAACATCGCAAGTGCTCCCCTAATACCATAGACAAACTCAGCATTATTCATATTACGATCGGTAAAATACAGTTTTTCCATGCCAACCGCTGAAATAGGATATTTCTCTAAAAGAGCTATAAAAAACGTCCATATTTGCTCCATTCTTGCAAATTGTTTTTCTCTAGTGAGTTTTGTATCATCTTGCAATAACACACCTGCATCTATCACCTGCATCTGATCATCAATCAGTGCATACCCCAACTTACGAATTCATGGATCTATTCATAGGTAGTACATATCTACAAGATCTACTAAAAACATTCGACACGCGTGGCAGTTACCTATGTACGATACGAAGAAACACTGCCACCACACCAAAGACAAATCAACCTATATGCGACCATCGTGCTACACCTCCATCAAGTCACGATGATGCTAACGATCCTACACCACTGAAAAACTGTAGACCTATTCGATAGAGCAAAAACTGCCTCGCAGGAATCAAAAACGTCTGCATCGTTCTCATGAACAACATCTTTATACGTCCATGAGGAAACATAATTAAATATGCTCCAAGCACAGCAGCAATTGCTCACGATGCTCACACCGCAGGAATACCACTTCACGCATTGAACCCTACATGAATCAAACCAGCTGCTATTCCTCACAACAAGTAAAAGATAACAAATCTCGTGTGTCCTACTCTTGCTTCTATATTATCCCCAAACACATA
>CAYLWY010000048.1:0-9139 GCA_964387665.1 uncultured Candidatus Peribacteria bacterium | reverse complement strand
CTTAACATCAAAAAATGTTCCTACGTTTTTGATTTTTTTACATTTTTGAAAAACTTTAACAACCGCTAACATTCGTAGCAGTGACTACTGAAAATCATCAATTATCATTTGGTGGGAAAATGCCAAATATGCCATTTTGTAGATTATACGTACTATTTGGGAAGCGTATCTTTGTGAATACTGTAGAAGAAACAGGAATTTGTGTTCACATGGCTGCCCATGCTTGGACAGATAGTGTCCACTTCCCTGCTGGGACAGTTATGTTAATGCCATTTGGTGTTCGTCATTGGTTAGGGAGTTGTACTATATCACCTGTTTCTGTGTTGACCAGTGTCCGATGTATATTTGCTCATTGCTTGAGCGGAAAATCTGCAAGAAAACAAATTTCTGCACTGAATGGTGTGCAGTTCTCGAAGCTCACTTGTGATATGATGTCAGTATTGTTATTGGTTAGGATATTACACTGTCAGGTAATCTGATTTTCACAAGGAGGTTCTCGAGGACATTCATCTAGAGTATAGGTGTGCAGTACTATCTGATTGCCTTGATCGTCTTTTTTTCGTATTTGTATCGTAGGTATTGCTCCAGGAGTATTTGTGTCGATAGATCAGGAAAATTGTGTTCCGGGTACTGCAGGTACGGTAATGCCTGGAATGTTGCTAGAAAGAGTGCCTCCGTTTGATGAAATATTGTATCATGCTACTCATCATGGTGCAGTGACGGTTATTCATATATCACTTTCTTCTGCACCAGTACAGGTAGATAGTGTGCTAAGTAGGGTAAATATAGTGTATGTAGTATTGTTGTCAACTCTGGTACAGGCACCATCTGTTGCGTCGTTTATGATACATGGTGGATCGCAATCCAAAGGTGCATCATCAAAATTGTACTCTCCGTTTTGCCCTTCAGTAAAGGCATCAAGCTCAAATAATGCATCAGGATTTGTTGTGGTTACTTCTACGGTAAAATCTTTATCTTGTAGATTAGCAACATTATGTACGTCATTACTATCATCCCATATTTTTCCCGTATTATCGGTAATGACAAATCATGCTACTGTCCCATTAGCCCCATGCACATCAAATCTAATCGGTACAGCAATTTTTGGATCACATCCTTGCGATGCGGTGAGCACTTTAAACGTGACTATTTTGTTTCACTGAGTTATTTCGCAGTGTGTGATTTTGATTTGATTTGGAAGACATCACGGCAGTCATATATCATCTCAAGTGCCTAGTGGATCGCAGGCAGTTGCAACCATGGTAACAAAAAGAGGTAAGAGCACATTTTTCATGAGGAAGCGAACATTAAAACATCTACTTAATAATTAATATATGAGTAAAGTCAAGTTTATATTGACTTTTTTAATATAATATATATAAGGATCGTATATGTAGGTTTTACTCCTTATAGAAGTTAATGGTAACTAGTGCACAGAAATCTCCTGCTGGTATAGATACTTCTCCGCAACAATCAAGATGGTGATCTTTCCAGAAACATTTTTGAGGAAAAATACGCGATGTGTTGCGTTTTTCTTCTGTTAAAAACTGACTAACACAGATGACAGAATATTGAAAACAGTGGTTATCCTCTAGGAGAAGGAACTATATACCTCTGACCACCTTGTTTATACTCCTTTTGTCTGCGTCACAAGCTGATGCGCAGTGTTGCGGAGCACAGGCAAATCTTGAAGTATGACTAAAAGTATGAAACACTACAAACTTTACTGATGTCTTGAGTGCGAATAACTGACATACAAATGATGGTTTAACGCTAGAAATAAACTGAAGTTTCCATCAATCTGTACTTATGGTGGAAGTTGGTTTATGATATGGACGTTTGTGACAAGTACAGGACGTAGCCAATAAGTATACAGGAGACTTTTCTCATGTAGCGGGAAGAGTTATGCTTGCATGAAGTTCAGATCGATCTTTTGTTCCTTATGCTGGTATACAGGGATGATATATACATTCTCAAGTGGAGTGAATTTACTGATGAGTTCCTTACGAATATTCCTGAGGGAGGTTATTTTGGTGACCTGTTGTGTGAGCAAACGTTAATTTTGGTGAGGTAGTTACTTTGTGAATAGGTGCTCAATCAACATACTTTATTACCAACTCAGATACATTTGAGTGAGTTGTTGATGGAGATAAGTCTGACAGTCAAGGAAGATGACCTTACCCAGGAATGGTTTTTGGAGTGCTTAGATATAGATTTCAATAATATAGTAGATTGTATACAAATTCAGAAGTATGTATTATTGGAAGTATAATATCGTTAATAATTTTACGTAAAAAAATCATACCCTATTGGTTGCGCCTTCTGTATCTCAATTCCAGCTCTGATAGCTTTGGTGTAGAGCTGTGTAGGAAGTATGATATCCGTACCATATGTTTTTCAGAAAGACGCGAGTTCTGCTTGCGTCTTTTTTTATACTTAACTAAATAATAATATCTGATCAGTCAAATATAGCCAATGCTATTTTGCCAATAATTCAACGTCATAAGACACTATAGAGAAGGTAGTTCTCTACTCATTCGTCTCGCCCTGCGTCTCCATCATCACCTACGAACCCACCATATAGTAGTGATCAAATGTTGAATAGGGTACCTGCGTTTTTTCCAGTCCATACGATTCTTCTTGCTGTCTTGGTGGGGATGAGTGCTTGATTACTGGTAAGTCAATTGAACTTAAATTTACCAAACAAAAGTTGGCGTATTTTTCCTTCTCATAATAGCTTGAAAAAGTCCCCTACGAACATGTTTTCTACTCGAGAAATGTTATGTGTTTTGCATCGATCAGTAAACTCTTTTTTGTTTACTTTTCAACTTCTTCGTAAATCCGCAAGTGGTTTTTTGCTTTGGGTACATATTTCAAAAAACTTTTTACTTGTCTGTCAAATTAACTTTTCGTTGTTTTTCAAGAGTAACTGAAGTTCTTGTTCAGCAATGGGGGCAAATCATTTTGCTCATTTTTTCATAATCTGGACAGTTCACTCTGCATCGACTTGGAACTTATATGTCTCTCATCATCTAGTAAACGTCTTTCCAGAACTAACCATCTTTTCTACTTGTGCACCCATCTCTTCAGCCCGCAAAATTCTTACTTGTTCTGGCGGTACCGCAGCACCGAATTTGGTTGTTTTAACGTATTTTATGATCTCTTTGGGTGAGTGAAATACAGTGGATTGTCATTTGATAGTATAGGTAGTTGTTCCACTAGTAGTCGTCTTGACGACAGTTTCTCCCATGATTGTTGTTTCTCATTCTGCAAGCTGACTCAGACGTTGTTCATATCTCATTCGTAGTGACGGATGACCTCAGCTTCCTGATTCTAATTTTGCAGCAATACGTGCAGTGTCTTTTGGTATCATTTTTATTTTACCATTTGGCATTTTTGTTGCTGTATATTCTCTTGCCTTCGCTCATACTCTTCCCATGAGAATAGTAGAAAGCATAAATACAGTCATGACTTCCCCTCGATTTCGTTCGAAGTTGGGATCTAGCAGTGCTCTTGTTCACTCGACAACCGCAGTTTCAGCTCATCATAATCAAGTCATAATTGCAACTTTTCCCAATCGGTGTGCACTGATTCCTTCTAAGGTTGCTGGATTGACTTTTCCCCATCTCGGTATTTTCCCTACGTTACTGCGTATTCGCGGTCCTACTTGTCAAATAACATTAAAAAATATTGCATTTTGAGCAAATTCTTTTCGGTCGGTTAGTTTCCCGAGAATATCCCCACATGATTGTTCATTTGCTACTCCAGAAAAAGTAGTCATAGCTATATGTCATAACACAGCTCTCATGCTAATCACAGCTACTCTGGAGCTTATAGTTCATGCGGTTAGTATTCCTCTAGCTACCATGCCTCAAGCAAGACGAGCTACCGCAAACTCTACTCACAATACAGGAATTAACGATGCTGCAATATTTATTCCTATGTTTATAGCGCTATTTATGGTATTGTCAGAAATGTCATCTCCAGCTCAAATTACATCTGCAAGTAATGCTTCTTTCTTGTCTGCATATCAGTACGTGTTTTTTGTAGTTACCCTATCTGATGTGCCTACAAAGCTTGTTTGTGTTCAAGTAACTATACGTTGAGTCGGTAAGTAATGATCAAAAAATACATCTTGGTATGCGGTAATGACTGCTCCGTGAAGTGCATTTTGTTTCACCATGTCTCGTGCATACTTTCGTACGACCGTTCGTTTATTTTCCGTATAAGATAATCAATTTTTTTCAGCGTAAGCGGTGAGTGTTTCTTCTCCGTACATCTGTTCGTATGCAGAGATCATTTTTTGTTGTTGCCCCTGATCTGTATCAATTTCAAGTCCATACGCTCTGGTAAAGTATTTTTTAAACTCACCAAGATTATTGTTAATATTTTCTTGTGCTTTATGATAGGTTGTGATGATACTTTCAGTTATTTTTGCTATGACTGTTTCTGAAAGACCGGCAATTTTTTTCCCACTATTCTGAAGAAAATTGTTGGTATGCAGATGTGTTCATACTATTTTTGCTATTTGTTCATCTGACGTTGTCTCAGGAGATATTTTTTTTAGTTGATCGAAAAGAATTATTCAAGCTTCTCCATCAAAAAGATCATCCATTTTTTCGTACTTTGCCTTTTTTAGCAAATCTTCGTAAAGACGATTTTTTACGACAGTACTGTCTCCATGCGTTACTCCTCATGTTTTTCTAAACGCATCATATATTTTGATCTGAGCGGCCTCATATCCGTTTTCTCTATCTTTTTGATCTATGCTATACGAAGTAATTGTTGGCATCACATCATTGCTTCGTTCACTTCAAATGACTCATTTCTGACTATATTCAAATGATTGAATGTTGTTTAATAGTTTTTTAATGCTTTGTAGAATTTGCTCTTTAGGACGTTGGTTCTGTATATCTTCTTGTATCTGTAGAAGTTCTTGTTCTCTGAGCTGAATGCTTCAGATCCCACTATCTTTTGTGCTAAATATTCATCCACTTTGGTCAGCTTTACGTGCTGCTTGAGTTCGCATATTTACCGTCGTGATGGTGAGGAGGTACTGGTCAGTGAAACATGGATCACCATAGAGAGCATCTACTTGATCTTTTTTGTATACATCTGGGAGGAGTATATCATTCGGAATTACTGCCATCTCGGTGCGCCCGTCTTTCCATCAAAAAACTGGACGGTTAAGGTCATCCATCCAAAGTTCTGGTCATTCCAATCAGTCTTGTTCTAGGTTGCTATCGTGTCTCGCATCTTGTATTGCTTGATTCTCAGGGTCATATCTTTCTCCTGTTTTACGGAAGAGATTGTTTCGCCAAGTAGATACAGATTTTTTTGCATTTTTTGCTCGATTACGTGGATCAAGACCATCTATAAGTTGAGCACCATACTCGAGAACACTTGCTCATGCATAGGTGAGTCATCATCGTAAAAGTCATGAAAATATACCTTTAACCCATCACCATGCTTTGTTTCGAAATCATTTTTCCTTTTTGACTTGTTGACGTATTTCCCAGATACCTTTCCCTATTCATATAGTTAATGCAGCAGGAAGTTTTCGTTTTTTAATTAATTGTTCCGCTTTTGTTGCAGCTGTACTATTTTCATAACTACTTTCTTGTGCATTTTCTACAGATTTTTCGGCCTGCACGATACGCTCTTGAAGTCAATGCATTGCGACTCTTGCTTCATCACTAAGAACGTGTTCGTCTGTCACTTTAGCCAACAGGACTGTTACTGCTTCTTCCAAAGCTTTATGATTTTTTTCTATATCTTTGTCACTGTCTCCGTCTTTAATTATTTTTTCTAAAGCAGAAAGGTGATCGTCAATTTTGTTTGCCATCTCAATAATTTCTTGACTTAACTGCTCGTCAATTTTAGTGTTTGATAGAACTTGTTCTGGAGATGAACCCACCATATATGTATTTTATGTAAACTAAACTTTGCAAATACTCTTCAAGTATAGCGAGGAAGACAAGTATTGTCAAATATGTGAGCTGTTTTACTCGCCGAAAAAGCCAATACAAAATTTGACAGTATTTGTAGAAATGGATACTATTACTACAATATTTATTTTTTGTTCACGCATGGGTTCAGAAGACTTACGTAGTAGTCGCGCTGCTGATATCAAACTGAAAGTTTCAGATACGGAAAAGCAGAAACAACTTGATGAGTATATGCGTCAAAGAGAACAGTATTACAAAAAATCTACGAGATTAGATGACGAGGCAGAAAAAAGGCAACTCGAAAAAGAATTTGATGCTCAGCTTACTCGCTTAACTTCTTGAGAAAATCCTGTTGCCGAAGGCAGTCAACCTGAACAAGATCCTACAAAAGATGTAGCATGATTGCTTGACGGTATGGATATGGATGCTTTTGATTGTGCAGAATTACCGCCACTACAAGTAGGTGGGAAAACGATCAATGGTATTCCTCTTACGAGTGCACACGCTATTTCTTTAGCTATGCAGTCGTATAGTGCATATAGTACGAAGACTGCGGAATACTTCTGATCAATATCAGCACAATTTCTTATTTTTCAACAAGCATTAGAAAAATACAAAAAAATTGAATCTGAGTATGATATGTGGGCATGGATGAGTTGAGGTAAAAAAGAATTTAAAGCAGCAATGGATGCTATGCAAGCAAAAGTTGCTCTGTTACAAGGAAAGTTTAAACAAGCACAACAAACAGTTCAGTCAGCAAGACAAACAATAGATAGTGCATGAAGGTTGTTGAATGATGCACCAGAGTGACTTATGATGCAGGAAGACGCGTTGCAAGCACAAACGCAATGAGAATTAATGGAGCAACATAGCCTTGTAGTAGAAAAGACCGATGAAGCAGCAACCCAAAAAATAGCATTGGAAGCAAAAAAAGCTGAGCTTGAAGCGCAAAGAGAACAATTACAAAGATATCAAGATGCATTAAACTCTTGAGTAACAGAACTTGTTGTGCAAAAAAATGATGTTGTCGCTTCTCGTGGGTATGAAGAACAATCCGTTGCTACAAAATTGTCTAGATTGAATACACAGTTACATGCTTGATGAGCCACAAGACAACTTACTGAAGAAGATATGGTAACTATAGCATGATTTATTGCGGCAAATGATACTACTTGATTGACCAGTTTTCTATGATGAGAAGAGCAGGTGAACATATTTGCAACAGTTCAGCAAACTGGACAATTTCAAGCAGATTTTGATGATGTAATTCAATGAGCTCAGCGTATAGCTTATTTTTCATGACTTGAAACAAAGTATACTGACGTCACACAAGAACTATCTGTAAGATGAGAAGAGGTAGATCAGTTTTGAAACGCAATTAGTGAACAAAGTGAACTTCTTGAAACAGATATATCTACACTAGATACACAGCTTGCTACGCTGGAAGTAATGTCAGATCAGACAATACAACAGTATACGGATCAAGCTGAGCAATATGAGGTCAGAAGAAGTCAACAAGATATGTTAGATCAAGAGGTGGCTTGATTGGTGATGGATACCAATATCAATGTTGCTTCGTTTGAATCTGCGATGTGAGTATATACTGAGACGGTACATACAGTAGAATTTGATGAGCCATGAGGAATTACCATGTTTTGGAGATGAACAGCGTGAAAACTAATGCAATGAGTAAAACGGATTGTAGATTGATTGCATACAGGTCTTACCTATTTGCCAGAACAGTTGGATGTGCTTTGTGCGAATATGCGTTCTGAAGCTGAGCAATCATGATGGTGATTTAAAATACTTGCTTACGGACTTAGTGCTGTCAACGAAGTAGCTGTGCAGCCAGCAGCATGAGTTATAGATGCTGCAGCGTGATTACTGGATGGTGTTGCTACGATGATAGAACATCCTGTAGATACGTTGGTATGACTGTGAACTTTAGTGTGATTGTGAGATACACCCGCAGGAGATGCATGGTCTGCGATGTGAACGTTCTTGTTTTGATCGGCAGAAGAATGGCAAAATAATACATGAAGAACTGCATGAAAAGCAGTATGAAATATTGCCTCGTTTTTTATATGAGCTGGAGAGTTGAATGCCGTTGCAAAAGCGTGACAGGCAGGAAGAGCAGCTTCTTTGTCTGCAACTGCTTCTAAGGCGTGATTGTTAGTTGCTAAGATGAGATACGTGCAGGCAGCTACTGTTTCTTTGGCAAAATCTACGGGTAGTTGACTGGTTAGTGTATGAAAAACCGTAGCAAATATTCCTGGTAAGTTACTGTCTGGTACAGCAAACATAGGAAAGCAAGTCATTTCTCTAGCAAAGAAAACTTGACGTGCACAAGCAGCAGCTTCTGCGGGAAAATTCCTGGTAAAGGCAAGAGATGGTGCAGTAAGTTGATGAAAGTCTATGTATGAGTCATGAAAACAGGCACTAGATTTTGCTCGTAATAATCCAAAACAACTTGCTCAGTTTGCTGTGGAAATGACCTCATGATTTTGGTTGATGAAATGAATGTATAGAATGTCAAAGTGAGAACCATTTTTTTGAAGATTTTTTAAAGATGCAAAAGCTACTGCGTATCTTCAGGAGTATGATCTTGCGGTGTGAGAAATTCAAAAAATGCAATGAGAAATGAGTGCTCTGAGTCATGAATTAAATGTATATATGGATTTTGACCCTATAACATGAAAAGCTATAGCTAAACCGTGAGTCAGTTGATCTACCGTTCCTCGAGATAAAGTTGTCTCATACAATAAGCTAGTAGATGATATTGCGTTGGTAGAATGAAGAGTGAATCACTTCCGTCCATTTAGGGAACAGCTTCGAACTGGAGACCCTCCACAGTTGACGGATCTTGGAAAGTTATTTGATGATCAAGTTGTGTTTCGTAAGATGATCGACGATATCGTTGCTAACCCAGAAAATATGGCTCATGTGGAGCGTATTGTAGAACAGTTCAATGCAAAGTGAATTGATCTGAGTGGATATGGCAAGGTAAATGAAATATTTGACGTGGGACCTTTGTGAGAGTGAAAGGTGCTTGTACTCGAAGACGGTAAGATAGTTTTAAAAACTGATAAAGTAAGAATCTATACACATACTGAACGCATACTGGATAACGCGAGGACATCATATGCACAAGTAGGTGATGATATAGCACGCTTGGAAGGAGAAGTAAGAAC
>CAYLWY010000047.1:6115-9457 GCA_964387665.1 uncultured Candidatus Peribacteria bacterium | reverse complement strand
TGTATCTACGATCAGTGTGATAAAGTAGCATTTCTATCATCTACAAATCCAACAGACATCTACGTTTCATTTGCAAATGGAGTAAATAAAGTACTATCACTAGAGTGATCATACACCAGCAATAATGATGATTATGCAGACGAAAAAAATATATGGACATCATCAGATACATCTACAGAAAACGATGATGATGACGTAGCAGTATCAAAAGATGATCTATGAGAAGAAGATCTCCTTCAAGAACTTTCTGATCTTTTTGGTGGGATTCTTTAGAATATAGTAAATTCAGTTTAAAATCAGACGATTCCAATACTGAATTTACTACGTAGGAAAAGGATTTTAAAAAAACAATTCTCCTAAATTTAAAACCCTTTTACTATACGTTTCTCCTTAAATTTCCCCTTGCAAGATATGACGACATCACTAGTATGCCGTCATATTTTTATATATTTTTTTCTTACATGAATAAATACACATGGATGGTAATCGCTCTTGTCTTGGCTGTTGCTGCTGGTTTCCTTATCAAGGACGCTGACAATCAACCTATCATTATCCAGGCAATTAACTATGTTAGACCTGCTAACAATGCAATGACTGATACAGGTGCTGTAGTAGACAGTGGATCTGTTGCAGATACAGGTGTTGTTGCTGATGAAGTAGTTGCTCCTGAGGCAAACGCTGATGATGCGGCTGACGAAGTAGTTGCTCCTGAAGCAAACGGAGATGCTGCTGATGATGAAGTAGTTGCTCCTGCGGTAGAACCTACTGTAGAAGCTGAAGCAGGTGTTGAGGTAGTTGCTCCTGAAGCAGCTCAATAATCGGACCCTATCGAAGCATTGAAAACATATTGCAAAACACAATCAGATCACTACGGTTTGGTTGTGTTTTTTTTTATTTTTCCTTATTGCAATGAACAAAACAACTTGGATAATTATCTGCATCGTACTTGCAGTAGGTGTAAGTCTGCTCATAAAAAATGAGGACAACCAACCACTTCTTATGCAAGCAATAAATTATATTTCTCCAGGTGCCGCTACAACGGACGATGAAAATCAATGATGAGTAGAAGGCGATGCTAATGACCAGCAAGCCGCAGATGAGATGAATGATAACGAAGATAACAACGAGCAAGGCGATGATACTGTACCTACAGAACCTACCGTAAAAGAAGCTGCTGAAGGATATGCAACATACAACGAAGCAGTGGTACAAGACGCTCTTGATTCAGGAAAAAAAGTAGCGTTGTTTTTTTGGGCTTCACGATGTCCAAACTGCGTCGCTTTAAACGGAAACATTGAAACCAACTACAAAAACATCCCAGCTGATACGATGATTTTTAAAGTAGATTACGATACGAGCGATGCGTTAAAAGAAAAATATGGTGTAACAACACAGCACACCCTCGTTTATGTCAACGAAGATATGGATGAAGTAAACCAAGTAGCTGGTCCTACCAATCTTGATGAAGTACTCGCTTGATTTAACGGATAATCAACTACGATTACAAAACAAAAAAACCTTGATAAGTTTACCTATCAAGGTTTTTCTTTTTGTAAAAAATACATGTAGCCACACTACTTCGCAAGATATCAATGAAGAAACTCATCCCATGAAAGTGGTTTCTTTCCCTCTGGAATGAAACGAATATGTTGTACAGCAGGATGCAACGTATACCCTTTTTCGGTTTGCGTGATACAACTTCCTACGAGATCAGAACGATCTATACCAGTTCTCAGTGAGAACAAATCTATAGTAACTCTTTTTTCTCACAAGAAGAAATACAATTTTGGCCATAAAGCAAATGCTTGTCGTTTTTGTCGCACCTCAAGCATATTGTTTTTAAAAGGATCTATCAGTCCATCTTCTTTTTCAAATTTCCTACATACAGTAGCTGATCCGCTGTTTTGTGCTTTTTTGGTAACCATTCATTTAGCCCAATCTCGTAAGGTAGCAGTTAAAAAACGTGGTCATTGTGTCTTGATCCATTCTATAAGATCACGTACTGTTCGTGATAAAGGGACTGGTGTTTCAAGAGTTGCTAGCATATCTCCTGTATCTACACCAGCGTCCATATACATCACCGTGATTCCTGTTTTTTCCTTTCCATCGAGAAATATCGATTGGAGAGGAGAAGCACCACGGTATTCTGGCAACAGTGAGCCATGCACATTTATCGGTCAAAAACGAGGAACATCGAGTACCCATTGCGGCATAATATGACCGTATGCAATAACTACAAATAAATCTGGCTGAAGATCATTCACTCGTTGCTGAAACACTTGTGCATCAATTGCGTATTTTTTTGAATCTAGACGTAGTGAGCGAGGAGTAGCTATAGGCACATCAAAAACAAACGGTAAAAGTTGCTCAAATGTTCCTCATAAACTTCTTCAGAAATGTCCAAATCAAGTAGGAAACCATGTTTTTGCTCATAATCACTGTGCAATCTTTTCACCATGTGCAAATGGTACTGTTTCGTCGTCTCTAGAGTGTAAAACAGTAATATCAGCACAGGCGTCTTTTATGGTCTCATACACATAATCTTCACTACCAAAGAATCAATTTTTATCTTCTGGAAAAACAGCATCGTTTGTTGCTACCAAAACAATCTTTCCTATCTTCTTTTTTCTTGTTTCTAACCACCTCAAAAGTGCGACTCCGCCACGAGAATGAGCTACCACACATGTTTCATCATCGATATCTACCGTATCCATAACCTGTAACCATTCCTCCAAAATTGGATTATCTGCATGAGGTAAGTAGGGAGCAACAACAGCTATATTACGATTTTTTGCTTCATCAATAAATCGTTTATATCGTTTATCTTCTGGAGTGGCATCTTTACCATGAAGCAAAACTATCTTTTTGTATCTAGTAGGCAGTATTTTCTTTGCTTCTTGTTTGATAATATTTTCTTGGAGATGCATTCATCTGCCTACAGGCGCATCTGGCATCGTTACCACTCAGACGAGATCAAATCTAGCATCTTGTGCAATCTCTTGCAAAAACGGTACACCAATAGGTGCACTAGAAAAAAAGACCACACGATACGACGAGGGATCGTACTGCTTTTCGTAGCGAGGAAGACAAGAACTCACTCTTTCCATCGTATAGTGGAGTGCTGTAAAAAAAGGATATTTCTGAAAGCACTCACGTGCGTACGCACTACAATGAGGAATGTGAGTACATACACGACCAGCTAACCAAGGGCGAAGCAGAAATGACTTATCAGGAGAAAGTGTTGCTTGATAGGCAGAAATTACTGCTAAAGCAACTTTTCTCATCACGAGATCAAGACTACTTTTTATTCTCATCAACGTGATTTTGGCGAGCGTAAAAATA
>CAYLWY010000047.1:4000-6015 GCA_964387665.1 uncultured Candidatus Peribacteria bacterium | reverse complement strand
ACTACTTGATAAAGATATCAATTCATTGTAAGGTACTACCCACATCTTTTCTTACAAATTCAACTCCAGTAGCAACTCCTACTGTCATATACCCAGCTGATTTCAACGTAGCTGCTCACGTTGGAGTACATTCGTAAATAACTCCATCAGCAGCGGCTCATGTTGCGTTATTTCGATATGAAAGATCCATTTTATACATACATCCTGCTTGTCATGTCCATACATCTCATTGGTAGCTTATGACATTTTTTTCTACATACATCGTCCATCATCTTACTGAAGGATACGTCGTCCACGTTTCGTATCATGCAGGAGTAGGAACAGTTGTTGCCGTAGGTTGTGGTTGAGTACCTACTGTTGGTTGTTGTTCGTCAGGAGTAGGTTGTACTACTGGTGTCGGATCTTCTGGTGTAGATGGTCATGTATACGACGTGAGTTTTACAAATGTAGGATCAGACAGTGATGTAGTAACAATACAAGATGCTGCAACTCATGCGTTCGTCGATCCATCCATACCTATATTGACGACACCATTTGTTTCTATAACCGTTTCGTGCGTACTTACTGTTGCTAGACGAGAGTTAATATCTTTACATAGTGTCTTCATCTCATCTAGACGACTATCAAATACGGTAGGGTCAACGATTTCGAAAACCGAAGCGTATGTCTGCAACTGAACATCTGGTTCAGCAGTAAGCGTATATCATTGCATAGTTCAGTTGAATGCTATCCACTGCTCAGTTTCTGATAAGTTGTAAAACACCATACCAGCCGCATTCGTGAAACGCTGTGCATTTTCTACAACACTCTTCAATACAGTACAATCCTTAGTTGCGTCACCAGGTGTACATCTAAAAGGTGTTATAGTGATAAGCTTTGTATTTGTTCCATCGTGTATTTGGATATCATTACCAAGCTGGGTAAGTGCATATCCAGGAAAAACTGAAAGATCAATTCATAAATTAGCTCAAGCGACATAGGTATACGATCCATTGCCGATATTATCTCCTCATGAAGTAGTTGCTTCATCTGATCATCTCACTCAGACCACATCAGCAACTTGTATGATAGGCATTTGTTGTTTAAATCATGTCACCTCTCATTTGACTTGCACACTACCAGTATAACTATTCAGTGCTATATCAAAACTTTTCAAACCAAACTGTTGTTTTTCCTTTGTCGTGAGAAGATGAGAAAATTGACTAATATCATCTGACATCGTCAATATACCTTCCAACATCACTTGTTCTCCCATAAAATATCTGGTCATTTGTTCATCAGCACTAGTATCTGTATCATCGACTGTTACATTGTCTTGACGAAAAAATACCCGCCAAATTCATCAAATAATGATGATCCAAGAGATAATGAGAGCAGTATAGATAATCATTTGATAGTCTTTACGAGGTCAGGTTTCGTACATATTTGGTCGTATAAAAAACTAAAAAAAACATATAGAAAATTGATGACAAAATTATAGAGTATCGATGTCAATGTATAGTAAATGTAAAAAGATTTACTATACTATACGATTGTGTATAGATAAGTGAAAGTAAAATTCAACCATACGAAAACATTTTATCTTCAAACTAGAATATAATTATGCAGTTTCATTGACGAAGAGGAGTAGTAGAAGTAGATACACAGCAGACGCCTCGAAAAGCAACCAAAAAAGCGCTCGACAAACACCGTCACGGTGCAATTAAAAAAGAAGCAGATATACTTACCAAATTAAACTCTGCTGGTATTACCTTCGTGCCACAATTACAAGAAAGGGGAGAGTGATGGTTTTCTTATACACGAATCACCTGAGAAGCGTTTGATAAAGTATTTGATAATCAACATGAAGAAAACAAACAGCAGCTCATCACCGAGTTCATCAACAAGGCGTACGAGCTCGACTGTCTCGGCATTGTTCACGGTGAACTTGATAGACCAATGAACAACATTCTTGTAAATACGGAAAAACTCAGTAAAAAAGAACCTGCGATTGCATTTATAGACTTCGAGAGAGG
>CAYLWY010000047.1:0-3900 GCA_964387665.1 uncultured Candidatus Peribacteria bacterium | reverse complement strand
GACGAATGTGAAAAAAGAAAGAATTTCCGCGATGGACGCTGTTGCTTATTGCAGGAGCAGGAGGAAACTGATACGATAGAGTGGTGTGGTGATGAGTAAGAGATTTTATCGACTTCCACTATCGACCCGTATTCAATATCGCAGACATCTATCTCACACTAGCGTGTTGTATCATTCTTTACACAACTTTTTTAGTTAAAAAAGCTTGGTAATATGGCTATCACCAGAGAAAAAGAGGTACTCCAGAAACTACTCCAACAAACAAACCTCCTCTTATCACAAAAACTAGCAATTGCAATAGAACGTTATATTGCAGAACTGCCAATCGACAAACAACCTATGGCTCGGCAACAGCTACCTTTCTTAATACAATTTTGACCCTTATTGCTCAGATACTGGAAAGACATCTCTCTTTTTAGTTGGGTTAATCCCTCTATACGTAATTGATGACTCACCGAATATGACAAACACACTATTTATGAATGTATTCCTGCAAAATACATGATCACACATGTCGATATACTAGAAACTACTTTCCCAGGAAAAGAATGTATGTCACTTTACCACCAACAAAATCATATACAATTTCCTTGTATGCTAAAAGCAAATGTTGGTGAAAGGGGAGTAGGTATCTACTTTATTTCCACTGAAGAAAAACGAAACGATCTCATGGACAAATACGAACATGAGAAAGAACCTTGGCAACCAAGTACCTTGCAGACATTCTGTGATTGGCCAGAAGAACGATGTTTACAATTTTATCGTCATCCACATCACTGAATGCAGATATGATCTTTGGTAAAAAGAAACATTCCCTACGTCATAGGTAACGCAATAGATACGGTCAAAACACTCATAGCAAAATTACCCCTCTCAGAGTCTCAGCAAAAAAAAGTAATCACGACACTAGAACACGAAGAACCAGAAACACTCACCTACATACCGTATGCATGACAATCAGTACAAGTCGTACGCAAAGCGAGTATAGATTTCTGAACTACCTATACCGATGTTACTAAAACGCTTGCGACGCAACAAAAACAACAACTTAATACCCTTCTAGAAGATCTCTTGGCACAGCTACCACGGCTTTTTGTAGGAAGATTTGATATAAAAGCAAAAAGTCTCGACTGATTGCTTTGAGGAGAACTCCGTATCATAGAATGTAACGCGTGATGATGAATACCTACCCATGTCTACGATGAGTCACTTTCCATCCAAGAAAAGTATACTATCCTCGAGCATCACTTCGAAACCATGAAAGAAATAGCGACTATCAATAAAACATCTCCCAATTTCCAAAAAAATAGATTTGGCTCTTTTCGAGAACTGGTCGCATCAGCCATCGTCTCTCTGCGTAAAAAATGAATAACCATTCCTACTCCCTGAGTAAAAACAGAAAGCGATCTGATCAGAACCTACAAACAGATTATATGACTTATGAAGTAACGTATGAGATGTCACGAGGACCATAGCCACAGCACCCTCATCCGTGCGTAAGAGTATATCACAACTCCTGCACTGCTGAGAAAAATTCATCTAACGTACCATCGTGATCATGTTCTAGACTAGTGTATGACGTTGCTGTAGGATGCGATGCATTTGGATAGATAACCTTTATATGCTGTTTTGCTGAGATATTTTCTTGCAGTGCCTTCAAGATAGATTTCTTCTGAGCACAGTTTATACCATAGGCAACATCTATAGTAAGCGTCTTTGCAAAAAGCTCCAAATCGGTAATCATGTCATCCAACGATTGTGGATTGTTTGGCTCTGGGACTTGTCCTCGTTCGTTGACATAAAACGAAACGTATAAGGGAAGTCAGACTTCCTCTGCACACTTCATTACTCCTTTTATTTCTTCACGTTTTACTGCCGTCTCAAACAGTAGTGCATCCACTCATGCTTGTTGCAATGCTCTGATATGTCAGATATGTTTCTCATACGCAAGTCGCAGTGTATGTGGAGAGCCGACTGCAGTATACGAATCTCCGATCGGTCAGATACTTCACCATACGGTACATCACTTTGGTTTGGCAACTGCCACGATATCTTCTGCTATCACCTGTGTTCGATGATTACACAAAAGCACATCATCATCATCTCTGAGAAAATGGTTTCCTCACCTATACGTTGGCGTAATTACGACATCTACTCATGCATCTATATACTCCTGAGCAATCTGACGAAGGATTATTCTTCCTTGGGGATGAAGGACGATATAAAACGATCATCGTTTCGACTGATAGTATTCTGCAAGTCATTTCTCTAGTCAGTAGTGTTGTGCGCTCTCATCGAATTCGAGTAACGTACCGTACGGTCATGAAATAAGTTTCATAATACAGAAAAAATAGAATGTAGAAAATCGATTATAAAATTGAACTTTATTTGTATCTATTTTCTACGTAGTAAATAGATTTTGTACAATTCAATCATATACATGCAAAATTTATTTACTATATCATTCATTCTATACTGATGCGCTACTAGGAAACAAGAATTTTTTACGTAAAATATTTCTTTAAGAAATATTTTATAAATCGCCGTTTGCCTTGCATTCTTACATTCTGTTTTTGATGCTATTTACTTTACTTTTGTTGCACAGCATTTAAAGTAGTTTGCAGTTCGGGTATTTTTGTCATCAACTCTGTCATTTGTGTTGCAAGATCATCAAGTGAAATCTCAGGAACAGACTGATTTGTCTGTGGAGTCCACTCTACTACTCACGTTCGCTTTTCTCCTCATCACCTCTTAGCAGATTTTTTTATATCTTTCATGGTTTGTGCATCTTTTTTTATTTGCATATCAGTGATTCCACATTTTCCGCTCTCGTGAATAGGTCATCATCAAAGATATTTTGTTGCATTTTCAGGATCTCTTGCCGTTCACTTTTTAGCTTTTATTTTTATTTTATCTTCATCCTCTTTTTCAAAAAGTCTTTTTCCCTTATATTTCATACCATACAAGATCACTTTATGTTGATCTATCTTATTTTTTAGTAATCATACAAAATCAGAAAGTATGGGAAGT
This sequence comes from uncultured Candidatus Peribacteria bacterium, assembly GCA_964387665.1. Lineage (GTDB taxonomy): Bacteria > Patescibacteriota > Gracilibacteria > Absconditabacterales > Absconditicoccaceae > CAYLWY01. The sequence continues at coordinate 870 of CAYLWY010000047.1, read as the reverse complement.
AGTTCGCTCGCACGTTGCTTATACTGAGATTGTAAATTGCTTATTGCCTCCATTTGTTCGTTCAATTGGATCATTTCTGCTGTTGGAGGTTGTCACTTCGGTAACTTATCTTGCAGAGTTAAGTATTGTCTACGGATAATTCGATACTGATTTTCAAGTGCATCAATACGAGTATCAAAAAAACTACGTACAAATTCTTTAAGTGCTACAGCTTTGGTAAAACATTGTGCAAAGTTAGTAATCATCTCATTCCCCGATTTTTTACATGCTCACCAAGAACTAAATTGTTCTGCTTTTGCTTGCTCGAGAAATTGTTGCCAATTTTGGTCAGCTCATTGTATAGATTGTGTAATTTCTGCAGTAACTGTATCTATATACGCCATCTCTGGTGTACCCAATGATTCCAGAAGTAATGTTGCATCTTCCATAGTACACTCATTTAGTAATATATCTCGATCGTGAATAGTAGATTCACTTGAATCACGTTGTTCATTAATTTCTTTACTCATGGGTGAACGTGTAGGTAAAAATTAGACCAAATGTTATAGTGACGAAATTGCTTGATCGAGGAATTTTTCTTGTTCTTGCTGTTCTTTTTCTTCCTTCGTTGCATGTGCTACACAAAGTGTTTTGTAGGTGTTTTTTTGTAATGACGATTTTTTATTAAGATGGATCATGTATCGTTTTTTTATACGAGAAAAACAAACGTCGAATAGTGACGTCGAATTAGCTGATGAATTAATGATATTTTTTCGAGAAAACAGCATAAAATCACTTCCCATTCTTTTTTCAATCAACTCAAAAAAACTAAGCAACATATTTCTTTTTTCTTCATTTCAAAGATCAGACCATATATCAAAAATACGCATC
>CAYLWY010000046.1:0-9457 GCA_964387665.1 uncultured Candidatus Peribacteria bacterium | reverse complement strand
GCTCCAGTAAATTGAGCTGCACTGAAAGTACGTGTTATATCTTCATTGGTACTGACTGAGAAATTACTCACGACAGGAATATCGTTTATACTACCTATAACGACAGTAACCTGTGCTGTGTTACTTCGATCTGTACCGTCAGATCATTGTCGCGTAAACACCGCATTACCATTGTAATCTAGAGTAGGAACAAACGTCAAGAGTCAGATATTTGCACTTGTAATAACCTGATTTACCGTCACATTGCTGTTATTATATTTCAACACTCCGTGAGCTGCACTTGGCAGTGAAGCAATTCTAATGGCGTTCAAAGGAGTGTTTTCTTCATCTACATAGTTACCTGTAAAATTTCATACCGCAAAAGTGTAGGTTACATCTTCATCAGTTGATACATTCACATCACTTACGACTGGAATGTCGTTTACGGCATTTACTGTAATGGTCATTGCTCACATATTTGACCATACTGTACCATCATTTGCTTGCCAAGTAATCGAGAAGTTGCCATTATAGTTGCTTGCAGGCACAAACGTAATCTGAGACAACTGTGCAGCTGAGATACTCTCTCATGCAACTACAGGAACACCTGATAGTCTAAGCACTCACTGAGGTGCTGTAGGCAGCGTGACAAACCTAATGACATCTAGAGCATCATTATCAACATCGCTATACGCAGAAACAAACACTCATCCAGTAAATGTATAGGTCGTATCCTCTACCGCTGTTACTGATATGTTACTAACCACTGGAGTATCATTTACAGCATTTACCGTAAGAACAAAAGTATCTGCTCCAGTCAACGTACCATCACTCACCGTCACTGTCACCGTACTCGTTCCATTTTGGTTTGCTGCAGGACTCATCGTCAGCGTACATGCTCATGGGAAAGTACCAGACTTTGCTACGTTCACTACTGGTAAGAGTGTAGTATTGCTACTCGTTACACTGATAGATGTCGAACAGTGGAGTGTAGTATCCACATCTGCAATAAGATAATTTACTGCCTTTGGTGCATCTTCATCGGTTGATTGATCTGCGATATCGCTAATAACTGGTGCATCGTTTACAGCAACTACCGTGAGGACAAATGTGTCTTGTGCACTTGAATTACCGTCACTCACCGTCAAGGTTACCGTAGTCGTTCCATGTTGATTTGCTGCTGGTTGCATACTTACTGTACAGTTTGGTGCTGTTCCTCAGATCACAATATTCGCATTTGGCAGAAGGTTTGTATTACTACTTGACTTACTGACGCTACTTGCACACGTCAACGTGCTATCTACATCATTGATCGTGAACGCTACGTTATTCAATGCCGTATCTTCATTTGTGCTCTTATCTGTTACGTTACTTATTGTAGGTGTATCATCTACTGCTGTTACATTCACTACAAAGGTATCCACTGCTGTCAACGTACCATCACTTACCGTCAAGGTCACCGTAGTCGAACCTATCTGGTTTGCTGCTGGTGTGATCGTTATGGTACAATTTGGTGCTGTTCCTGCTACGACTACATTTCCGTTTGGCAACAACGTCGTGTTTGATGATATAGGTGTCACACTACTTGCACAACTTAGAGTATTATCTACATCTCAGATAGTAAGTGCTAAACCAGTAATCGCTACATCCTCATTGGTTGTTTGATTTACTACATCACTGATGGTCGGCGCATCGTTTACTGCGTTGACCGTGAAGACAAAACTATCTTGTGCAGTAGATGTGCCATCACTCACCGTCACTGTCACTGTTCCAGTTCCGTTCGCGTTTGCCACTGGGACTAGACTCATAGTACAGTTTGGGTAAGTTCCTCCTCTTGTAATATTTGCTACTGGCAGCAATCCAGTATTCGTACTTGTAAACGTAATACCCGTAGTACTCGTACAGCTTATCGTACTATCTACATCTCAGATAGTAAATGCTACGTTGTTTAATGAAGCGTCCTCATTGGTTGTCTGATTTGGAATATCACTGATCGTCGGTGCATCGCCAACTGCGATTACCGTGAGAGTAAACACACGCTGCGCACTTAAACTTCCATCAGTTACATTAACCGTCACTTGTGTAGTGCCATACGCATCTGCGGCTGGATTCATCGTCAGGTAACAAACAGATCCACTTGTTCACCATGAGAGATTTGCATTTGGCAGCAGTGTTTGATTGTCAGTGAATACACTCACACTGTTTGGACAGTCCACAGTAGAATCAATATCGCCTATCGTGTAGGTAACTGTTTTTGGAGTATCTTCATTGGTTGATTGATCACTAATAGCAGTAATCGTCGGTGCATCGTTTACAGGAGTTACGATCAAATCAAACGTATCAACTGCTGATCCACTCGCACCATCAGTAACAGTAACGGTGACCGTACTTGTTCCATTTTGATTTGCTGCTGGCGTGATTGTAAGTGTACAATTTGGTGCTGTTCCTCATTTTACTACATTTACTACTGGCAACAACGTCGTATTACTGCTTGAAATACTAATACTAGAAGAACAGTTCAACGTATGATCTACATCGTTGATGGTATAGTTCACTCCTGTGCTTGCATCTTCCAGTATAGTTCTATTTTGTATATCAGTAATCGTTGGCAAATCATTCACACTTACTACAGTGAGCACAAAATCTTCTTGTGCACTCGCTGTCCCATCACTTACCGTCAAAGTAATCGTACTCGTTCCATGCTGATTTGCTGCTGGCTGCATACTTACCGTACAGTTTGGTGCTGTTCAGGTAAGGGTTATATTCGAAACAGGGAGTACCGTCGTATTTGATGAACTAGGAGTCACACTAGTTGCACACGACAAACTCGTATCTATGTCATTGATCGTGAATGCCACACCACCAAGTGTTGTATCTTCATTGGTTGATTGATCCGCGATAACACTTATCGTAGGACTATCGTTGTCTGGCGTAACCGTAACGACAAAGGAGTCTTGTGCCGTCGCTGCTGACGCATCAGTTACGGTTAACGTAATGGTACTTGAGCCATTTTGATTTGCTAACGGCGTTACTTGTACAGTACAGTTTGGTGCTGTTCCTGCAATTACGATATTACCTGTAGCTATAAGCGAGCTGTTGCTAGTTGTTTTCACAACGCTTGCACAAGATAAGTTCGTTTCTACATCCTGTATAGTAAACGGCAACACTGCTGTCGATGTATCTTCAGCAATCGTTTGGTCCGCTATATCACTCATAGTAGGAATATCATTCACTGCCGTAATACCAAGAACAAACGTATCCACTGCTGTCAATGTACCATCTGAAACAGTCAATGTTATAGTTGTAGTACCATTTTGGTTTGCTGCTGGGTTCATACTTACCGTACAGTTTGGTGCTGTTCCTCAGATGGTAATATTTGCATTTGGCAAACGAGTTTGATTACTACTGGTTGCAGTGAGACTACTCGCACAGCTTAATGTAGAATCGATGTCGTTAATGGTTACTGCAACACCTGTCAACGGAGTATCTTCAAGTGTAGTTTTATTCGTTACATTACTAATCGTAGGTGCGTCGTTTACTGCATTTACCGTGAGCACAAAACTGTCTTGTGCAACTAGACTTCCATCACTTACCGTAACGGTGACCGTGGTTGTTCCGTTTTGATTCGCTGCTGGCTGCATGCTTATCGTACAGTTTGGATAAGTTCCTCCTCTCGTGATATTTCACAATGGAAGCAGTCAAGCATTCGTACTTGCAAAGGTAATACCAGTCGTACTCGCACAGCTTATCGTATTATCTACATCTCAGATAGTAAACGCTACCCCAGTAATGGTTGTATCTTCATTGGTATTCTTATCAGTAATATCACTGATCGTTGGTGCGTCATTGATTGCATTTACCGTCAAGAGGAAGGTATCTTGACTAGAAGCAGTACCATCGCTAACAGTAACAGTGATTGTAGTTGTTCCATACGCATTTGTTGATGGAGTAATCGTTGCTGTACAATTTGGGTATGCTCATCAGAAGACAATATTTCCGTTTGTTACGAGACTTGTATTACTGCTTGTTGCAGACACATTTCACGCACATGATATTGGTGTATCTACATCATTGATAGTAAACGCTATACCACTCAAAACTGTATCTTCATTGGTGCTTTGATCTGCTATATTTGAAATCGTAGGACTATCGTTATCTGGCGTAACTGTTACGGTAAACAATTCTTGTGCAACTGCTCATGATCCATCGGTTACAGAAAGAGTAATCTCACTTGATCCATTTTGATTTGCAACTGGAGTTACCTGTACCGTACAGTTTGGTGCTGTTCCTCAGATCACAATATTCGCATTTGGAATAAGAGAAGTAAGCGTGCTTGCCTTTGCGACATCACCACAAGTAAAGACCGTTTCCACGTCACTGATGGTAAATGGTAACACTGCTGTCGATGTATCTTCATCGATTGTCTGATCAGCAATTGCACTAATAGTAGGTAAATCATTTACACTAGTCACAGTAAGGACAAACGTATCCTGTCCAGTTAGCGTACCGTCAGTTACCACTAAGGTCACCGTTGTCGTTCCATATTGATTCGCTGCTGGTTGCATATTTACCGTACAGTTTGGCGCTGTTCCTCAGATCGTTATGTTTGCATTTGGCAGCAGTGTGGTGTTACTACTTGTCTTACTTACACTACTTGCACACGTTAGTGCATTGTCCACATCAGTAATGGTAAACGCTACATTGTTCTTTGCTACATCTTCGTTTGTACTTTGATCTGCTACATTACTGATCACTGGTGCATCGTTCACGCTCGTTACGGTGAGGACAAACGTATCTTGTGCGGTCAAACTTCCATCACTTACTGTTAACGTCACCGTTGCTGTTCCGTGTTGATTTGCTGCTGGGTTCATACTTACCGTACAGTTTGGTGCTGTTCCTCAGATCGTTATGTTTGCATTTGGCAGCAGTGTGGTGTTACTACTTGCCTTACTTACACTACTTGCACACGTTAGTGTATTGTCCACATCAGCAATGGTAAACGCTACATTGTTCTTTGCTACATCTTCGTTTGTACTCTGATCTGTTACATCACTGATCGTTGGCGCATCGTTCATTGCGTTGATCGTTATAGATACCGTACTATTTGTACTATATACCGTTCCATCATATCCTTGTCGTGTAAAGGTCACTGCAGTGTTATTATTCGATGCTCATTGGTAGTTCAGATTAGCCAATTGTGCAACTGGTACCGTATCGTTTATCGCTAGAGTAGTCGAACCGTTCTTCAACACTCCATGACTTGGCAACGAAGTAATTCTGATCTGCGTCAAGCTATCAGCGTCTACATCGTTGAAGTTAGTAGTGAAATCTAGTACAGCAAACGTGAGTAACGTGTCTTCATTTACACTCTTACCGAAGTTACTTACGGTCGGCGTATCATTCACTGGGTTTACTTGCATGGTCTTAGTAGCTGTGTTGCTACTTCGTACAATGCCATCATGGCCTTGCCAAGTAAACGTTGTAGATCAATTCCAATTCGCTACAGGTTCAAACGTCAACTGTCACAAATCTCCTGCATCTACTTCTTGTCCTGCAATGATATCTACACTATTTAGTCTGAGCACTCCATGACCTGCATTTGGCAAGCTCACGATTCTAATCTTCAACAATAAATCTCAGTCACTATCAGCAAATGCATTAGTAAAATTTGCAAGAGCAAAGGTAAACACGGTATCCTCAGAGAGTTGTTGTGTATCATTTGTCACCGTAGGTGCATCGTTTGTCGCTCATACGCTCACGGTAATCGTTGCATCTGTTGAGTACAGCACTCCATCACGTGCTTGGTACGTAAACGAGGCATTACCATTAAAATCTAACTCTGGATCAAACGTTATATTAGAAATATTTGCCAATCATATAGCTTGGTTTACTGTAATTGGCGTACCACTCAACTTCAAAACTCATTCACTACTATCTGGCAAACTGGTTATTCTTACTCTATCCAAACTATCCCCATCCACATCGCTAAAGTTGCCTGTAAAATTACCTTGCGTAAAGGCATAGACTACATCTTCGTCGGTGCTCACACTAAAATCACTTGCTACAGGAGCATCATTCACTGGATTGATCGTAATGGTTACTGCTTCCATCATCACTGAGTAATCAGTTCCATCAGACGCTTGTCGTATAAGTGAAGCACTACCGTTGTAATTTGCTGTTGGCACAAACGTAAGATTTGCGATACTTGCAGCAGCGATTTCATCTCCAGCATTTACATTTACTCAACTAAGCTTCAAAACACCGTTCGCTCCATTTGGTAACGTTACAATCTTGATCTTATTCAATGAGGTGTTTTCTATATCTGCATAATGAGCAGTAAAATCAGCAAGAGCGAAGTTCATAGTCGTATCTTCATTTGTCGATTTTGCGAAATTGACGATAACAGGTGCATCGTTTACCGCTGTCACCGTAAGCACAAACGTATCTTGACTACTCAATGATCCATCACTTACCGTTACGGTTACTGTACTTGTTCCATTTTGATTTGCTGCTGGATTCATACTTACCGTACAGTTCGGATAAGTTCCTCCTCTCGTGATATTTGCTACTGGAAGCAAAGTTGTATTCGTACTTGCAAACGTGATATGTGACGTGTTTGTACAGCTGATAGTACTATCTATATCGTTCACGGTAAACGCTACATTATTCAATGGGGTATCCTCATTAGTTGTCTGGTTCGCAATATCACTGATCGTTGGTGCATCGTTTACTGCCGTCACCGTAAGCACAAACGTATCTTGTGCAGTAAGACTTCCGTCACTTACTGTTAAGGTCACGGTCGTAGTTCCGTTTTGGTTTGCTGCTGGTTGCATATTTACCGTACAGTTCGGGTACGTTCCTCAAATCGTGATATTTGCATTTGGAAGTAATGTTGTATTACTGCTTGTCCTACTCACACTACTCGCACACGTCAAGGTACTATCAATATCACCAATTGTAAACGCTACATTATTTTTTGCAACGTCTTCATTTGTACTTTGATCTGCTACGTTACTAATTGTAGGACCATCATTTACTGCAGTTACCGTCAACGTAAATGTATCTTGTGCCTGTGAACTTCCGTCGCTAACGACCAAGGTAACAGTAACTACTCCATATTGATTGGCAAGTGGGGTAATCGTTGCTGTACAGTTTGGTGCTGTTCCTCAGATCACAATATTCGCATTAGCTACTATTCACTGATTATCAGAACTTGCGGTCACACTTCATGTACAGCTCAATGTACTATCAATATCGTCTATAGTAAAAGCTATAGCTGACGTTGGAGTATCTTCGTTTGTTGTCTGGTTTGCTACATTACTAATGGTCGGTGTATCATTGTCAGAAGTAACCGTAAGGACAAAGGTATCCTGTGCAGATGCTGTTCCATCAGTTACCGTCAACGTCACCGTACTCGTTCCATTTTGGTTTGCTGCTGGGTTCATACTTACCGTACAGTTTGGTGCTGTTCCTCAGATAGTAATGTTTGCATTTGGCAAGAGGGACGTATTTGAAGAACTTGCTGACAATGCTGTAGCACATACCAAGGTAGTTTCTACATCGGTAATCGTTACTGCAACACCATTTAGCGGCGTATCTTCAGGTGTCGTTTGATTAGCAACATTACTGATAGTAGGTGTATCATTTACCGCATTTACTGTAAGAACAAAATCATCCTGTGCAGTCAAGGTACCATCAGTTACCGTCAAGGTCACCGTAGTGGTTCCGTTCTGATTTGTTGCTGGTTGCATACTCACCGTACAGTTTGGATACGTTCCTCAGAGAGTAATATTTCCATTTGGCAACAACGTCGTATTACTGCTTACTGGAGTTACGCTTCCTGTACAAGTTAGTGTACTATCAATATCTCCAATCGTAAACGCTACATTATTTTTTGCAACGTCTTCATTTGTACTTTGATCTGCTACGTTACTAATTGTAGGACCATCATTTACTGCAGTTACCGTAAGCACAAACGTATCCTGTGCAGTAAGACTTCCGTCATTCACTGTTACGGTCACCGTAGTGGTTCCGTTCTGATTTGTTGCTGGTTGCATACTCACCGTACAGTTTGGATACGTTCCTCCTCTCGTGATATTTGCTACGGGAAGCAACGTCGTATTTGTACTCGAGAAGGTGATTCATGTCGTACTTGCACAGCTGATAGTGCTATCTATATCTCAGATAGTAAATCACACATTGTTTTTTGCTGTATCTTCTGCGGTTGTCTGATCAGCTATATTACTGATCGTCGGTGCATCATTTACTGCAATCACCGTAAGAACAAAGGTATCCTGTGCAGATGCTGCTCCATCAGTTACGGTCAACGTCACCGTACTCGTTCCATTTTGGTTTGCTGCTGGGTTCATACTTACTGTACAGTTTGGATAGGTTCCTCAAAGAGTAATATTGCCATTTGGCAACAACGTCATATTACTGCTCGCAGCAGTTACGCTTCCTGTACAAGTTAGTGTACTATCAATATCTCCAATCGTAAACGCTACATTATTTTTTGCAACGTCTTCATTTGTACTCTGATCTGGTACATTACTGATTGTAGGACTATCATTGTCTGGCGTTACGGTAAAGATAAACTGATCCTTTACTACCGCTCCATTACCGTCAGTCAAGCTTACTGTAACGGTACTCGTTCCATTTTGATTTGCTACTGGTGTCAGATTCAACGTACACGTAGGCGCTGTACCTGATTTGGTAATATTTGCTAGTGGAAGTAGCGAAGTATTACTACTCGTAACCGCCACACTTCACGAACAGTCAACCGTACTTTCTACATCACTTATCGTGTAGTTCCATGTGGTTGCTGTATCCTCATTGGTCGTTACGGTGGTGTAGAGTTCAGATACTTGTGTAGCATCAAGTGCTTGTCTATAAATACGGACATCATCCAAAAATCCATCCCAATCATATGTATGATTTGTATAGACATATCACATAGCATCTATTTTGAAAATAGTATCAGCTCCAGCCCATGTTCATCATACGGTTTTCAACACACCATCGACATATCACTTGAAAGAACTACCATCAAAAACAAGTACAAAGTGATGCCATGCGTTCAGATTATTATTTGGATTAAATCCGTTAACCACAACTGTATTACCATTATCTAAATGTGTTGTGAAAGTTGTAGTATGATATATTCTATTAAAGTTAATTCACTGCTTTCATAGAGTCATATTTGATGTAGCTCTCTGATTATATCGGTAAGCAACTGTCCATGCTGCACCTGAACTTACTTCAAGTCATATTTCATTAAATACTACTTCATCGCTCGTGCCATCAAATTCAGCAGCATTCCCCATCTGTCCTGGTCAAAAAGCTACATTTCCATTTACTGTTCCTGTATACCCATGGAAAGAATCATCTCTCGCATCGTCTGCATCAAACGTATACAACAACTGTAAATTATTTAACTCTGGGAGATCATTCACACTAGTAACCGTAAGAACAAAGGTAT
>CAYLWY010000045.1:0-9677 GCA_964387665.1 uncultured Candidatus Peribacteria bacterium | reverse complement strand
GGAGGAGTAGATCTCGATCAGAGTGCAAATACGATGACGATTAACGTTGTCGCAGTAAACGATGCTCCAATAGGTGCTGATAACGCAGTCACGACCGATGAAGATACGCAGTACACCCTTACAGGATGAGTATTTTGATTTAGTGATCCAAACGATAGTCCGGCACATACGTTGAGTGGCGTAAGAATTGCGACATTACCGAGTGTAGGAAATCTACAGTTGAATGGAGTAAATGTGACTGCAGGGCAGTATGTTAGTGTTACAGATATCAACAATAATTTGTTGAAGTTCGTATCTGTAGCAAATGGAAACGGTACGCCATATACGACATTTACCTTCCAGGTACAAGACAATGGAGGAATAGCAAACGGAGGAGTAGATCTCGATCAGAGTCCAAATACGATCACGATCAATGTCACATCAGTAAATGATGCTCCTCATGGATGATGAGTTAACTTATTGACCTATCCGATTGCTCTCAACTGGTGGAATACTGCATACAGATATACACTTACTGCTTCTACGGCACCAGATGGTACATCAACTGCATGGAAACTAACTAAGAAAAACGACTGAAGCAACGATTTGTTTAGACATACAGGTATTCCTTTTATCTCTTTAGGTACGGGTACGTATACGTTTAGTGTGCGAGCAAAATCGTCAGATACAGATCCTGATAACACGTTTACGATGGATATTTGAGATAAGCAGTCTAGATCGTTTACCGCAACAAATACATGGACAAAGTATAGTACTACAATTACTGCATCAGACTTTCCTTTTGCTTCACCGAGTCATAACTTTGCAGATATTGCATGAATTACTGCGGATCAGTCAATATTGTTGCGATGAGCAAAATTTGAAATCGGAGGAGGTGTTTCAGGTACAGTAGTGACCGATGAAGATGTGACCTATACATTTGGTGTGAATGATTTCTGATTTAGTGACTATTATGATAATCCAGAAAATGCATTTACTAACGTGAAAATTACGACATTGCCGACAGTGGGAAGTGTACAGTTGAATAACGTGAATGTAACTGCAGGACAAAATATACCGGTGGCAAGCATCACGAGCGGATTGTTGAAGTTCGTGCCAGTGGCAAATGGAAACGGTACACCATATACACTATTTACCTTCCAAGTACAAGATAACGGAGGAACCGCAAATGGAGGAGTAGATCTCGATCAGAGTCAAGATGTTGTTATAGTACAAGTAACTAGTATCAATGACAACCCTACTATCAGTGATGTGGATAATCAAACAACCAATGAGGATGTGTCGTTAAATAATGTCGCATTTACTATCAACGATGTAGATCATACCTTGACCTGTGCAAGTAGTGTGTCGAAGACAACAAGCAATGGTTCTCTTATTCCAGCAGCAAATGTTACGATCGGATGAACAGCACCAAACTGTACCGTGAGTATGCAACCAGTAGCGAATGCGTTCTGAACATGACTCATTACGCTTACGGTGACTGATGCTAGTTGATGAGTTGCTTCAGATTCTTTTGTTCTGACGGTAATTAGTGTTAACGATGCTCCAGTAGCGAATGCAGACACAAGTAGTGTAACCGAAAATACGAGTGTGCTGCTTGATGTACTGGCGAACGATATTGATGTGGAGAATGATATATTGACCATCACTGCGGTAAGTACTCCATCTCAGGGTAGTGTGGTGATTACAGGAAACAAGCTTTCCTTTACTGCTCCGCAAAATGGTAGTGGTACATCGATATTTACCTACACTGTCAGTGATGGTAATGGTGGAGTAGCGACAGGAAACGTAACTATTTCAATTGTTTGTGTAGATACAGATGGAGATGGATACTGTGCAAGTTTAGATTGTAACAATACTGCTTCAACAGTTTATCCTGGAGCTCCAGAAGTGTGTAACCTTATTGATGAGGACTGTGATGGATGAACATTTGATGTTACCCAAATACCAGAATCTGAATGTTCAGCACTTGTGGATATTTACACAAGTACCAATGGAGCCTCATGGACAAATAATAGTTGATGGATGACTGATGCTAATATTGCAAACTGGCATGGTATTCAACTCAGAACTATTTCATCTCAACAGTATGTAGATAATATTCTCTTACATAGAAATGACTCTACAACGACAGCAGCAACAACTACTGTATGAATAAGAGGAAATAATCTTGTAGGTCAGTTGCCAAATAGCATAGGTGCATTCACCAATATGCGTAGACTCTACCTGATGTACAATTCGTTAAGTTGAGCTATTCCAGCAGGTATAGGTGGTTTGAGTAGTATAGATTACCTATACTTATATGATAATAATTTTTCTGGTATTTTGCCGACAACAATGAATCAGTTGTCAACATTGAATTATATTAATTTTGACAACAATTCTTTGACAGGATGATTAGAAAATATATCTAGTATAACTTGATTATTGACGGTGTCTGTTAGAAATAATCAAATTGGTGGAACCTTGCCTGATACTTTGGGAGCATTATCGAATATGACTACCTTATATTTGGATAGAAACCAGTTTACCTGAAATCTCCCTGTTGCTTGGTCTGGAATGACTGCACTACGTAATCTCTACTTATACGGTAATACGTTTAGTGGGACTATTCCAGATTCTTGGGGTGCAATGACTGATTTAAGAATCTTATACTTGTATGGGGTTGGATTGAGTGGGGAGTTACCTGCATCAATCAGTAATTGGACGATGATGGATTACTTGTACATTTATAGTAATAATTTTACATGATCGTTTCCAGACATATCAAGCTGGACGAACATGAGAAGATTCTATATTTATGCAAATGATTTCACTTGACCTATGCCAATATTCTGATCAGCATTAAACAACCGCTTGCTTTCGATTAGAGTACAAGGAAACGAACTTGTCTGATCTATTCCTGATTCATATACTAACTTGAGTTCGTTGACTGAATTTAATGTGAGCAGTAATAATTTGAATCGTGATAGTGCTCATTGGGCTGTTTTGACGCCAGCACTCCAAACATGGTATGATGCGAGAACAGGTACTAAATCGCTTATCTCACAATGAGATGTAACTGCTCCTATTATCGGTTTCTCAAGTAGTGCGTACAATGTGCAAGGTTCATTTACTGGATCAATCACGGTCAATGAAAATTCATATCCACTAGCTGGAACACTAAGTGCAGTTGCTTCTAGTGGATCTGGTATGCCAGTTTCATTTTCTTGAGCTACAATATGCTCTAATCTTTCAGCTACTGCGGTTACTGTAAGTACAGGAACTATCGATATTACTCTCTCATCTACTACTACCTGAGCGTATATAGGATGTGAACTTGCGATTCGTGATCATGCAGGTAATTGGAGTAATCGAGTACCGATGCAAACATTTTCATACGGACTTGGAGCTGCTGGTATCTGTTTCCATCCTGCTTTGGATGTGACTACCAATGAATGTCTTACACTAGTAGAATTGTATGAGAGTACGAATGGATCATCATGGTCATCAAATACGAATTGGACGACGTCACCAAGTGTAAGTAGTTGGTTATGAATTACTACAAGTGCTGGACATGTAGATAGAATTAATCTTGCAAACAGAAATTTATCTTGAAGTATAGAAACTGTTTCATTTGATCAGTTGGCATGGTTAACTAGGATTGACCTCTCAGCAAACTCTTTAGTAGGTGCATTGCCTACATCAATTAATTCAACCATTTTATGACTGAGTTGGTTAAATCTGTGATCAAACCAATTTGTTGGTACAATTCCTTCAAACTATGGACTTTTGACGAATTTGCAAAGACTATATTTGAATAATAATCAACTGATTGGACAAGTGCCGTCATGATTCAAAAATATCGCTGGTTTAGTTATACTTTCTCTTAACGATAATTCATTGACATGATCTCTTGAAGATTGGATAGGATACTGGCCAGGATTAAATCAGTTGAACATACAGAATAATGGATTTGTATGAACTATTCCAAGTGTGCTTTCTGGATCAGTAAATATGACAAGATTCCAAGTACAAAATAATCAAATTTTATGAACTATTCCTTCTTATTTTGGTGCTACAGTAAAACCAGATTGGTTTAGAGTAGATAATAATAAACTAACAGGAACTGTTCCATTATCATTTTTGTGACAAACGATATTCACCTATTTCAGGTTAAATAATAATAATCTAGATCGTACGAATACCCATGAAGCTTATCTTACACCTGCACAACAAACACGATATAATAACCTCGTTATTTGAGTGAGTGATAAGTCTATTGCCAATCAATGAGATGTCTTTTCTCCAGTTATTTCAAGTAATACAACTTTCTTTGTGACGACGTGACCAGTAAATTATGTGCTTACGGTCAATGAAAACTCATATCCTATAGCAGGAACGCTAAGTGCTGTTGCTACAAGTGGCGCAGGAATGCCTGTTACGACAAGTTGAATAAACCTTTGTGGGACGATCGTTAGTACAAGCGTTACGGCTAATACGTGAACTACTTCTGTTATACTTTCTCCAGTGACGTATGGTTTATATAGCGGCTGTACTCTTTCTTTACGCGATCACGCTGCAAATACGTCAAATGTCATCACTCTCCCAACATTTGTGTATGGATCATGACTGGATGCGATATGCGACCACCCATCATTAAATATTCCTGCAGCAGAATGTCGTGCGTTAGCAAGTATGTATATGACTATGAGTGGAACTACTTGGACTAGTAAAACAAATCGATTAACAAATCTAGATGTAAGTACCTGGTATGGTATTACCCTGACTGGCGCAGGAGCGACGAAAAATGTTTTGGCTATCAACTTGCCCGCAAACAATATCAAAAATACGCTTCCTGCACAGATGAGTAATCTTTCACAGATGAAGCAACTCATCCTAAACAACAATGCAATTACTGCTTTAGGTACAGGAGTGACAGGTATCACCTGATTACAGACATTGAATATGAGTAACAATCAGCTAACGTCACTTCCTACTGCTGTATGATCTTTGGTAAATCTCAGAGAACTTTACTTGAGTAATAATGCGATCACGACATTACCAAACGAAGTAGGCAACCTTATCGCTTTGGATAGCTGGTTTATGGAAAACAATGGATTGACTGCTTTACCAAGTACGGTAGATAACCTTGATCAGTTGGATATTCTCTACTTGTGAAACAACAACTTATCTACAATTCCAACACAAATAGGTGGCATGGCTGATCTAGATGTATTGAAACTCAACAACAATCAAATTAGTACAGTGCCTACAACTCTATGATCGTTGAATCAACTCGATCTTCTTGATCTTTCACGTAATCTTCTCACAACAATTCCTAGTAATGTGCTTCAGAGTCTTACTGACCTAGATGAATTAAATCTCTGATACAATCAGTTGACCTCGTTGAATTCTAATCTAAGCGGATTGAATGGATTGTTGAGATTGTACCTTGAAGAGAATGATATTACTTCATTACCGAGTGATATAGGTACGCTTGGAGCGATGACACACTTGAATCTTAGCGGAAATGCATTGACGACTCTTCCGAATACATTGGCTTGATGGACTAGTATGATTTCTCTTGATGTTAGAGCAAATGCACTCACCGCATTACCTGCTTCGTTGGCGAGTGTAAGTACGCTTGACCATCTCTATGTCCACAACAACCAACTAACTGGTGGTCTCGATATTATTGCACAGATTACTTGACTTCAGACCTTGTACGCGAGTAATAACCAACTTGTCGGTCTTATACCTGTCGAGTTTGGTACGATGAATAGTCTTACATCATTCTACTTGCAAAACAATAAATTAGACCGTACCAATACATGGACAGCTAAAGTAGATCACCTAGATCAGACACGATGGAATCGTGTAGGATTCAGTAAAAATGTAAGCAACCAATCAGATAGTACTGCTCCTGTATTGGTAGCTACGTGAACTATTCCAGCATTTGTATTGAATATATTTGACTATACGTTGACTTGGAATGAGAACTCATATGCTGTTTCTACAGGATGAAATGGACTCAGTGTTGTCTTCAGTGGGGCAGGATACTGTAGTACACTCTGAACAAACGAGCTTATGACGAGTACATGAAGTGAGACTATTTCTGTAGGATGAGTAAACCCATGAACCTACTCAGGATGTACGCTTCAAATTCGTGATCACGCAGGCAATCTTTCTGTTCCTCATGTTCTTGCAACTTTCCAACTATCTACAGAGTTAGCTGGTATGTGTGATCATCCAAGCTTGACTATACCAAAAAGCGAATGTCTCGCACTGGTTGCGGTGTATACGTGAACAAATGGACAAAACTGGATAAATAAATCAGGTTGGTTCCAAACAGCAAATGTAGAAAACTGGTTCGGTATTCATACCAAGGCAGTAAGTGGAGATACACTCAGACATGTTGATGGTATCTACCTCCAGAAGTCTACAGGTATTGACGAACATGGTAATTCTAATACTCGAAATGGAAATAATCTTGTCTGACCATTGCCAGCAAATCTTGGAAATCTGCCTTATCTTACTGATCTCAACTTGTCCAAGAATAAGATATCTGGAACGTTACCAGCATCTATCACTTCTCTTACTTCGCTAGTGAACTTCTATGCGTGAAGCAATAAGATTACTTGAAGTTTGCCTACAGATATCAATTTGATGAATAAGTTAGAAATCATCGATATCAAAGATAATCTCTTCCAGTGAGTGTTACCATCATCTCTGGGTCAGATTAGTTCATTGAGATGAATCAATGTGTCAATAAACCAACTTACTGGTGCAATACCTGGATCTCTTGGTAATCTCAATAATATGTTCTACCTTTCTTTGGCAAACAATAAATTCAATAGCACTATTCCTGCATGACTAGGTAATGCGACATGATTGAAATATTTGTACTTGCAATCAAACAACTTGGTTGGAACATTGCCTACAACGTTTAGTCAGTTGGTAAATATGAATGCACCAAATGGAACGCCGTTGTGAGCAAATGAATTTAACGTGTCTGTAAACAACTTGGATCGTACCAATACATTCTTTGCAGAGATCCCAGCATCGCTCCAGTCTTGGTACAATGCTATCCAGACAAAGGATGTTTCAAATCAAGGAGATATTACGCCACCAGTTATTTCGTGAACGGGAGCTATTCCATTTGATCTTACTGCTTCTGGTAGTGTTACTTACCAACTTACGGTGCAGGAAAACTCATTTGCCGTCAAGACGAATGGTCAGGGTATGTCGCTCTTCTTTGGCACATCTGGAGCATGTAGTACGCTAAGTGGATCGAATGTGTTTGTGAAGACAGGTACAGTAAGTATTACGATACAACCAGTACAACCATGAATATACGAAAATTGTACATTGCAACTTAGAGACCATGGAACAAATCTTTCTAATAGCATTACGTTATCTACATTCTTGTACCAGTATGGGGATGCTACTATGTGTTTCGATCCAGCGTTGACGATACCACAATCTGAATGTTTTGCTCTCTATAACTTGTACACAGCTACAAGTGGTGATAGTTGGATAAATGGTAGTGCACAGAACGGTAATAGTAATGATTGGTTCTCTACACCTGATGTGGATGAGTGGTTTGGTATAAACACAACAGAAGTGAATGGACAAGAGCATGTGACACAGCTACTTCTTCATAGAAATGATGTAACAAGTGAGGAAGATACCTTAGTAAGCGGAACAACAGGAAACAATCTATCTGGTAGCTTGACGACTAACTTCTGAGGATTACCTTACTTACAGACACTAAAACTTGATAATAACACACTTTATGGTGGATTGCCTGATACGGTTAGTAGTATTACTTGATTGACGACACTTACGTTAAGCAACAACAACTTTACTGGTGCGCTGCCAAGTAGCTGGTCATCACTGACTGTACTAGAAAACCTTAGTCTTGCCAATAACTTCTTGTCAGCAGGTATTCCAACTTCATGGTGATCATTGAATCAACTTGCTACGCTAGATGTAAGTAATAATCAGTTGGTTGGAGGTCTGCCTTCAGTACTTAACTTGCGACCGTTACTTGAACGTCTTGATCTAAGTCATAATCAGTTCAACTGAGCTCTTCCTGTACAGTTAGGGCAAATGACTATGCTTGAGTACCTTAATTTGAGTCATAACCAATTTAATGGATCATTGCCTACTGCACGATCATGATTTAGTAGTATCGAAACATTGAATCTGTCTCATAATACAATCTCATGACAACTACCAAGTAGTTGGTCTGAAGTAGACTCATTACTTCACTTATTCATACAAAATAACCAGATAAATGGAGCAATACCTACCTCATGGAGTACACTTGACCAATTAGAAGAAGTAGATGTGAGTAACAATAGTCTTGTAGGGACAATTGATGTGATATGATCTTGGATAAACGTCATTTCTTTGAACTTAGCAAATAACAAATTTAAGTGAACACTGCCACTTGCACTACAAAACAATACAGTAATGGAGAGTTTTAATGTAAAATGAAATAACTTAGATCGTACAGTGGATCATGAGGCGGTAGTTCCTAATGCGTTAGTTTCGTGGATTAGCTATATTCTATCCATTGATCTTACAAATCAGGGAGATATTACTCCTCCAGTATTGAGTACGTCGTATACTATACTAAGTCCTGTTAATTCACAGATTACGTTGCCATTGCTTATCAGTGAAAACTCTTATCCAGTTAATCAATTGGGTATAGGTATGGAGATAGTAGCAACGTGATGATGAAGCTGTACAGCACTCCAAGTAACACCATCGTATATTGATCAAAATAATGGGCAAGTACAAGTTTCTTTACTTCCGACGGTAGGTGGATTACATACGTGTTCACTAGCAGTAAAAGACCATGGAGGTAACCGATGATATGTAGCTCTTACTCCATTTATCTTTGATTCTGATTGTGGAAATGGTTTCATTGATGCAGGAGAGCAGTGTGATGAAGGTAGCTACTGTAACGATGGAAGATCTTGTACAAACAATGCATCAATTTGTCCTACAGAGTGTAGACCTCGTCTTACCGATAACTGTAATCCATCGTGTGAAGCATCGCGTTGTGGTGACTTGTATATAGATCCTGACGGTATTAACCCGATAGCTACCTATGACGATGAGACATGTGATAATTGAAGCTACTGTAATAATGGTACTGATTGTACTCGTGACGCTTCAGTGTGTGCAAATGGTGCATTTGAATGTAAGCCTCGTACGTTAGGATGATGTAGTGCGACTTGTACACTGGGTACTTGTGGAGATGGTGCGAAAGATGCAAATGGAGCGGATGATATTCTTTGAACTGCAGATGATGAAGAGTGTGATGACGGAAATCTGAATCCATGAGATGGTTGTAGTCCAAGTTGTACAGTAGAGTATTGTGGAGACGGATATCGTGATAGCAACTGACCAGCAAACAATGGGGTTGGTGCTGAAGAGTGTGATTTAGGTAAGAATAATGGTATCTTGTGATGATTATGTTCATCAACGTGTACATTACCAGATGACGAATGTGTGTTCTGTTATGAGACCTGTGATGGATGAACCTGATACCACAATATCTTCTTACTCATCGATGTTTCTGGTAGTATGAATACCAACAATAGAATGGCAAATGCAAAGTCGTGAGCAATTAACTTTATTAATCTTGTTGCTTGAAACGCAGCTGCAAATCCAAACTTTAC
>CAYLWY010000044.1:6941-9897 GCA_964387665.1 uncultured Candidatus Peribacteria bacterium | reverse complement strand
AAACAAACTTAACTGCTCGCCACCCTGTCGTTGTTTTTTCAAACTCGCGATCAGTCATGCTAACGAATGCAAGTGATATTGATCTACCAAAATAGATCCTATACGATTGAAATCAGGATCTCGAGGAAATTCTTCGAGTGTACGATTTTCTAAGGTAGGCACATCCATAAGCGAAATAAGTTGTTTACTTTCTTGGCCTTGGATTTGTCCGACACGAAGTTTCTCTGCTGTTCCAGATGCAATAGCTGTCAAATTACTATAAATCTCCTCTAGAGATCAGAAACGTTTGATAAGGTCAAGAGCTGTTTTTGGACCAACACCAGAGACTCCAGGCACATTATCAGAAGTATCTCAGATCAGACTCAAGTAATCAAGGAGTTGTGATGGTTGAAATCCAAACTCTTCCACAAAACGGTCGTAGTCAGTAACAATATCCTTAGCTGGATCATACACAACAACTCATAATTGAATGAGTTGTTTTATATCTTTATCACTACTTACAATACGTACCTCATCTACCTTACCTACTGATGTTTTTGTAAGCGTCGCAATAATATCGTCTGCTTCATACCCAGGTGCTTGAAGAGCAGGAATACCGATTTCATCAGCTATCTGGTGAATCATACCCATCTGCCAACTAAATTCATCTGGCATTTTCACTCTATTGGCTTTGTAGGTAACAAATTGTTCTTTTCTAATTGTCTTTACTGGGCTATCCCATGCGATGACAAATTGTTTTGGCTTGCTTTCCAAAAGTTTCAACAACATACGAAAAAATCAAAACACTGCATTTACGTTGTGTCATGCACGATCATGTAACTCTGGAATAGCATAATACGCTCTAAAGACAAATCACGACCCATCAAGAATCATAGAAGACATCGGCAAAAAGAAAAACAAAACCTACCTACCTGTAGTAGTTTCAACTGATTTTGCAAGTCCAGGTCTTGCGATTACCTCTAAAAAACCTACATATAGGATATCTCTAATCTAAAACAAGCGAATCTATGGAACAGCATCTTACAACAGCAGAAGAAATGACCTCTTACGGAAAAGACCTTGCAAGACAATGATCTACTTTTCTTCTTCACGGAACCCTAGGAGCAGGAAAAACAACAATCACGAAAGGTATTGCATCATGACTTTGAATCGACCCAGCTAGTATACAAAGTCCTACCTATACGTACATACACATCTACGAGACAAAATTACTCCACATAGATATGCGAAGAATAGAAGACGAAAAGCAGTTACATACGTTGTGATTGCTTGATCTGATGCAGCAGTACCCCTACATAGTCATAGAACGACCAAAGCGAGAACAACATTATGCAGACGCGACGTGGAAAGAAATAACTATACAAGTATCTAATCACTGAAGGATATGTACACAAAGAAATCGATCCTAGAAAACACTACTCAGCGATAAGTTCCTCCAAAAATGTGACAATACCTGCTACGTCTAAGTTGTATTTCCATCCCATAATATCATAGTCCCATTTTTTCATCGCAACGATGAGATTTTGGAGGTATGCTTTTTGGTTACTCTTTTTTTCTAGACGAGCAAGAAGCCAACGATAGAAAATAGTATTATTTCCATACAAGTACTTGTAATCTACCAAATCATCTGCAAACGCATCAACCACTAGAGCAGCAAGGTCATCTCTCATGACATACTTACCTGATTTCATAAAGTACGTATCATACACCGAACTATCTTTACCAAAGTTTTCTAGAAGTTGTTTAAATTGTTTTTTGGTAAGTGGCGTATATGCTTTCAATGCACTACGTCAAAATATCTTCCATGAGGTAATATCATCAAGATAGCCATATTCATCAGCATAGATGACATAGGGTGTATACCAAGCGTTAGGCAACATGTCGCTATAGGGCAAGCGTCCATTGTACCACCCAAACTCATCAAAAGAAACTCCTTCGTCCATCGCTACTATTTTGGTAAGTATTTTTATCGCTTCTCAGACCGAAGTAGCAGCTTCTGTATGGTATTGCGTATGATGACTAATAGTATATCATTTGACTATACAGTATGCTTGAAGCGTTTTGATAGCATCTTGCTCTGGATTTCGTTGAATATCATGAAATACTAGTGAACGGTAATCAATATCTGTATACGCACATGATGAAGCAAATCTATCGAGTGCGGTACGTAAACGGCCATTAAACTTTTGTGGAAGGGGTTTTGTATGATCAATCACTCATGAGTTTTTTTTTGGTACTGATCCAGATCAGATGCTACTCGGCTTTCACCCTCTAGGAGAAGCTGGAGTTCACAGTATCTGCATTGAACACAAAGACGATCAGGAAGTTGATCAGCACGTCCATGCCCATCATCACGAAGTCTGTGCCAAGGTTCACGTAACCAACCACGAAGATCACGTACATAGTCACGGAGTAGATCCAGAAAGCAAGGTGCCTACTGCTCCTGTACTCAAGTGTAACGAACCACATCCACCTTGACAAACCCCTCACGTAGCAGTTTGCTGCGGAGCAAATCACCTACACGTATCTCATACAGGACAATTGAACGGATCTGTAGGTTGTTGATTACATGATATCCAGTTATTAGAAGATTGATAGGTAGACGAACATATGCCCACACAGATTCCTGTCGCATTATTTGAACCAGTACAAGTAGCTCATAGTGACTGTCCAGGAGCACAATAATCAACACAATCTACACCAGTACCAGCTGTTGTACACGGATATTTGCAGAAAAAGACTTCATCGCAAGAATTACTCAATGGAGGAAATCACGCTGTTATTCCTGTACCTGGTATTACCTGAGAATTTGGTATAATTGATTGTCATCGCACTTTTACAATATCGTGACTATCGAAAAAAAGTCATGCAAAAAGCAAAATGACTCACAGCAGACACAATACTCAGCTTGTCAGATAGATAGCGTATTTCTTCATACTCCGAGAAGAAAAATAAA
>CAYLWY010000044.1:3042-6841 GCA_964387665.1 uncultured Candidatus Peribacteria bacterium | reverse complement strand
ATAAATCTTCTCAAAGTATACTATATATTATGCGAAATTGCAAAAAAACCGTTACAAAATAGACGAAACAACAAATATTACATACATTTTTTATTACTACATTGAGAAAGAATAAAAAATCAGGTAATGTTGAACCTTACGTATGATTCAAGATGTATGTATGAGGTTCATTAATAGATCAACTGACGAAGAAATTGCTGCATCCAGTATGGATCCAAACTATTATTTCGCACTTCGGGACTACCATGTTCATCTTCTTCAGAAAGTTTGTCTATCTGTGACAATATCACGCCATATTGTTGTTGATAGTTTTTACCTCTCAATTCTTCTACCAATCTCCAATAGTATTCTTCCTGATCTCCTTGAAAGTAAAAGTAGGGCTGAAGTGTTCAGAGAAACTTTTTCACCAATACTTCCGCGGTTGATGCTCTTGTCACTAGAGCTCTTTTTCCTACAATAGATTCAATATCATCACGACTAAGCATCTGACCTACATCAATACGACGAATGAGAGCAATGAATTCTTCACGACTTACCGAAGCATGCGGTTTGAAAAAAGTCATCTGTCATTGTGTAGTTCGTGCAGAAAGTAATCAACGACGTACCGCTTCATCTATATACGGAGCTCACCAAAACGTCGGTGGAACGTCAAAAAATTGTACTCATCACGAATAAGTAGCATTATCTTGTACATCAGCTCCCTCAGCTAATATTAATAGTTTTACGACCATTTTTATAAGTTCTGCTCTCTGTATGGGACGATTTGGTCAGTAGGTATCTAGATTTTGACTAACTCACTGAACAATGCACGCATCACGCAAGGTCTGAATGGATACTTTCTGTTTTGTAGATGTTATATCGGTAAAACTCACCTGATCATAAGGGATATCTGTAAAGACACATGCCGTATGTACTCCTTGCAACTGTGCCAACAAATCTTTGTAGTAGTCCTTATAAATTGATCTACATGAATCTTCAAACACTAAGCGACTTCATGAAGCAGATAGCGTAGGTACTCGCCAACCTGAAGGGTCTGCCTGGGTGTTACATACAGGCTGTCCTATACGTGGGTCATAACAAATATGAGATTTGACTACTCAAGAAAGAATAGAAGCACTAGGA
This sequence comes from uncultured Candidatus Peribacteria bacterium, assembly GCA_964387665.1. GTDB lineage: Bacteria > Patescibacteriota > Gracilibacteria > Absconditabacterales > Absconditicoccaceae > CAYLWY01. Next base: position 5,719 of record CAYLWY010000044.1, on the reverse strand, counting down.
ACAACGACAATCTCACTCAATCCACCACAGCACGATCAAAAAATATTTGTGTCTTTGAAGGACTTACCATGCGTGAAACAATCATCTGAACCACACTGACTAGGAGAGGTAGATAGACATTTTCGTCACTGCTCTACACGACAAGAAGCTGAGCATCCATCTCCAGCAAGCGCATTACCATCATCACATTCTTCACCACTTTGTACAATACCATCACGGCATCATCACACTGGCACGACAGCTCCTGTTCATCAGCTCGTAGATGTTGTGGATCCATTTGTTGTCGACCCATTACTACTCGATTGGCTTATCGTCAACCTTTGTGTATCACTACTGAGTTCAATCCCACTCTGTCGATTTGAAGAAGTAGAACAAGTTGCTGATCATACGTATGAACTATTTGTACTGAGCGCATAACATTGCATACTACTCACGACATTTGTCTGTATACCAGCTCAGATCGATGCTACGGTAGTTTTAAACCTAATCGTTCAAGCATACACCCTTGAATTGCTTGTAGTGGTATTCGCAAGTCAAGAAATCTTCACTACAAATACTAAGTCACCATTTTGATCTTGATCATATCATAAGAATGATCCATCACCTGCAACAATATAAGAATCATTTAGATAAGTCAATCAGTAGGGCAAATTGACGTACATATCCAAGGTCGCCATAGGATAATCTGGTCAATACGTCGTATACATCCAGTTCATCGTCCATTGTATCGTATCGCCATAGTCTGGATTAGAATCATTAACACTGATAGAAATATTTCCTACAGGATACTGTTGTCATGTATTCGTCGATCATCATCACGTTTGACTTGAAGTAGATCATCACGACGTGCTTCCAGAAGTAGTTGTAGAACCAGATCACGTAGATCACAATAACAAACAGATTCATTGTCATCACGATGGGGGGACACTTCACGTCGTCGTTCCTCCTGTACTAGATCATCATGAAGACGATCCTCATCATGAAGATGAAACGCAAGGTATGCCAGTATTCTTTACTGCATTACACACATTTATACGTCACGCTCAGAGCAAATTGCTCGTAAACAGTGATGAATTCATCGGATCAGCTGTCTGCAGCAATGTTTGTATAGGAGTCGTATCTCATAATGAAATAAGCAATCACAAAGCACTTGCCACCAGTGGTGTCGCCATCGATGTTCCATCATGAAAGATGTAAGTTCCTGAAGGAGCTGTAGAAAGAATAGAAACACCAGGAGCAGAAATATCGATCCAACTACCATAATTGGAAAAAGGTGCTTTATCATCAAATGAGTTTGAGGCAGCAACGGCAATAACAGAAGCATATGCAGCAGGATATTGCGGTGTACTCACGTTGTCATTTCATGCTGCAGCAACAAATATTTTTCCTGGATGTGCAATAATCAATGATTCCAACGTAGAAGATGGCGGTCATCAGAAAGACATACTAATTATGTCCACTTCAGGTCTAGAAACAGCATATTGCAAAGCTTGGTATGCATGCGTTACATAGACTGGATCATAAACGTCACTCGTTGCTTTGATCGGCATGACTTTAACTCATCATCATACAGATGCTACTCCAAGTGAATTATCAGTAACTGCTCATGCGATTCATATCGTATGTGTTCCATGACTGCCATATTGTTTGGTGAGTCGTGAATTTGGCAACGAAGGATCGCTATCGTTGTCCGCAACATCTCGTCACGGTACCAATGCTCACACTAAATCAGGGTGAGTAAGATCAAATCAGTTATCAATCACGGCTATCACTGCAGAACTATTTCACGAAGCTCCTGCATACCTTGCTTTATCTGCTTCTACTTTATTCAGATGCCATTGTTGCACCGCTTGCGGATCGGTGTAAGTCAAGGTGTATAACGGTTCCTTTTCTATGAACTCGACAGCAAGATTTTGTTGTAACTGTGCTACCAAAGCATCCAAGTCAGTATTATTTTCGTCAAACGTAATTCTATAGATCTGTGCTAAATCATCATTTCAAGACGCTACTCCTGCAAGATCGTATACATGATCTATAGAAGAAACGGTATAATCAAAGAGCTGATCTACCGCACGCACCATCATCAGCGGCGCTACTCCTTGTTGTTCGTATAGTGCAGTAACTTTGCCTATAAGATATCAAATATACCTTTCTTCAGAGTTTAATATCATGTTATCTGCGTATGCAGGAAGCAAGAGATTATTTTCTTTTTTGAACTTTATAAGCAATCTATTGTCATACCACTTCCGTGAAGGATCTCTTTGCACACTACTAGTCACGACAGGTAAGGTAACCTGACCCATTCATCATTGCAAGGAACGACTCTGTGTTGGTGATACAGTAGGCATGGATACTACGCCATAGACACAGGTCGAACTCACACAGTCTGTATCCACCATACACCTCTTTCCTGTAGCACATTGATCACAGACATCTCATCAACAATCTACGTCAGTTTCTGTTCCATTGAGTTGTGTATCCTGACAGCTATCTCAGGTAGTTCCTCATCCAGTACACGCACTATCTTGTGCACAATCACTATCTGCACAATCCACCAATCCGTCTACATCCTCATCTACTCATCAAGTACACACTTCCGCTGATCATGTTCCATTTCATCACCCTCATCCAGTACACGCACTATCTTGTGCACAATCACTATCTGCACAATCCACCA
>CAYLWY010000044.1:0-2942 GCA_964387665.1 uncultured Candidatus Peribacteria bacterium | reverse complement strand
CCTCATCCAGTACACGCACTATCTTGTGCACAATCACTATCTGCACAATCCACCAATCCGTCTACATCCTCATCTACTCATCAAGTACACACTTCCGCTGATCATGTTCATCATCAACTATCACAGTAGGTATAAAAATCCTGAGCAAATGTCAATCAAGCGTTATTATTGCTAGCTATTATATTGCTATTGATAAGGTTTCACTGTGCATCAACCAACAACACCTGTGGAGATCATTGTATGTTATACGTATTTATAAATGTGTTTCTTGATACAAGTTCTTTGGAATGTGTTCATACGTATGATCATGCTCATACTGCATCCAACCAAGAAGAAAAAACACCGTTATAAATAGTAGGATCTGTCACAGTAACAAACGCACAAGATCATTGTGCAAAAACAGTTTGTATCTGGCTATTTGCATTGAGGTTATTTCAAAACGTCTGGCACGGTCAACACAATGTCTCCACGTATCAAATGACAAGATAATCTGCTCATCACAACACCTCTGACAACGTTCCACTGGTAGAGTTTGGATCATCATTATCACGGACAATAATTGTTCATAATATATTTCATCATGAAGCATTACAAGACAAAGAACAAGAACCACCACAATCTATTTGTTCTTCATCGCCATTCAGTATTCAATCGCTACAACAAGTACCGTCACCAAAACAGTCACTATCCGCACAATCGTCACTTCAATCATTATCATCATCTATGCCATTGTCGCAAGCCCCGTCTTCTGTTTGAAAAAAAAGTCACACGTAAGGACAAGAAAAATTGCCTGTCATTCAAATCGGACACTGTGAACCACAAGCACAGATATTTTCTAAGTCAATATTATATCCATTCTGAATATTGTAGTCAGAGCATCAGGATAGGTAAATAAACTCTTGTATCTGTCTTTCGCACAATGCACAATCAGAAGCACAAGACAAGTAATCTTCTCATGATTCACAGTACCGATTACCACAGTTAGCACTATTTGGACAATCAGAAGCACAATTAGCATTATTTTCGGTTGGTTCACAGAGTCCATTTCCACATGTATGACAATCGGAAGGACAAGTTGTAGAAGTTTCACATATCGGATCACATATTCCATCCCAGTCACACAAAAATCACTGATTACAATCAACCGCTTGCGTTATAAATTGTGGAGAAACAGGCGCTGTCCAATCGTAAAAAATGATAAAAACAACGCAAAAAACAGCTACTATACCAGTAACAACTCATGAAAGTAAATAATGATGAATACGTGATCGATTTTTCATACACACCAATAATAACGAATTGATAGAAATGTTTCAGAATTCAATACAAAACACAACTATGACACAATTATATATATCAGAAAAAAAAGTCGAAAATCAACTAGAAAGTGCTGCTCACTACTTAAACAACGCATCAAAGTAACGCAGTTTCGTGTCGATAAATCATGGTCTTGATCTTCTCTGAATAACCCACTGCTGAAAATGTTCTGCATAATCTTCTTCTGGAGCAATCTGAGCATACTCACTCACGAAATCACGCTCAGTACAACGATCTGTACGTGTATCATCTGCTGATCGACAGAGTTGAGTAAAACGTTCTGGTGTGCTATCTTTATACCACCAGACATGATGTCACAACTCATGAATTACGATCAATTTCGACAACAAATGTTTTTGCAAAACAAAACCAATTTTTGTACACGTGCTCACCGTAAGCTGCAATCCTGTTGTTCTTATATTTTTCTTATTTCCTTGTTTATCAACTTCGTAAGTGACTTCATACTTACCTGCTACAGAAGTGCAATCAGCTGTGTACTCTAGAAAAATATGATCGGCAATACGGTCTATGTCTTGCTGAGTAAATCGTCATTTTTTCACAAACGAGGCAAGTACTTCAGCCAACGCACGCTCCATAAGTAAACGTGAACGTTCTGCAAGATCACGTTCGTCAGCAGAAAGGGATTCTAAAAAGTCAGGATTCTCGACACGAGTAGACAATTTTGGTAAAATAAGTCATGATGAATTACGCAACAATGTATCCAATATTTGTTTTTTTAAGGCTACTTCACGCAGTGGAGGACGTTGCATGTTAAAATCATCAATCAGTCATTTCTCATCAATAAGTTCAATATGTCGCTTTCTGAGATGTTTTTGCAACCTATACATCAAGATCTTACGTATACAGAAATCATCATCACTGCTACTGATTGAAAGACGCCCATGCATCGCATGGACACGGTTTCGTAAATCCAAACTGTCAAGCAACATTTCAGCATCGTTCATGCGTCAGTAGCGTTCATCTAGTAATTCATTAAGTTTTTCTCCAAAACGTTCTCCTTTCGCAATCGCATCATCACTACAGACACGTTTTGCTGAATCAAGTAATGATTTGTCTTGAATAAACGTATACAGGGTCTGTTTCTCAAACTCTGCACTAGATTCAAAGGCAGAAAATTGTTCACGCACCAATGAAGCAAAAGTAAGTGAACACATACTGCTCACCAGAATACACATAAGAACACCTATATATTTCAGTTTCATGTCGAAAAAATCTAAAAGCTATAGTCCAAGTTTTTCTTTTACTCGTGTCACGACGTCATCACGATGTAAACTTATTTGTTCCATACTATCTCTATCTCTGAGAGTGACCATACCTGTTTCTACAGAAGCATGATCTACCGTGATACATCGTGGTGTGCCTATTTCATCTTGTCTACGGTAACGTTTTCCGATTGCTCATCCATCATCGTACTCAGCCGTAGTGATTTTGGAAAGTTTCTTCCGCAACTCTTCAGCGATAGCTACTTGTTGTTCGTCTTTTTTGATCAAAGGAAATAAAGCTACCTTCACGGGTGCAATCTGTACAGGAAATCTTACCACTACTCTTGTCTCTTCTTGTCAACTTCCAGCAGTGTACGTCTCCTCATCGTACGCGTCAAACAT
>CAYLWY010000043.1:8284-9913 GCA_964387665.1 uncultured Candidatus Peribacteria bacterium | reverse complement strand
TACATTTCTGTAGCGAATGTTCACGCCTGCTGAAAAGCATGAAATACAAATTCATCACCAAACCTTCTTTGCAAAAAAGCATACATATCGGATAGAGCATCTTCCCTGTTTGCTAATATCTTTCTTTCTGCGTATTGCACTACCGTAGGTGTAGGTGTGTTTCCATTACGTAACTCATCTATCTGGCTAGGATATCATTGCTTATCAATTAAACATCACTGTTGAAAATCAAATATTTTACCAGTAGTGCACACATCTCTACGCACTTTCAATCATGAACGAAAAACATATTCAAGTAAAATGCGAAACTGTGTTTCTTTTTCATGTCTTACATCCTCATTGTTCATAGATCACAAAATACGAGACATCTGAGAACAAAGCGTAACAAAGTCTTTTTTATTTGGGGTATGCAACATTCCTATAAGCTCTTGCTTCTGTGTAGTAGAATATTGCATAACACCGTTTGCACTAGCTATATGAGCATATAGTCCATAACACTGTTCTTCTCATCAGGTCGTTATTAAGCGTTGATTCTCTGTCAGGACTCTTGAAATATCCTTAGAAACACAGTGAGATCATCACAAAAACAAAACTCTACAATCAGTATGACTTACTGTTTTCGATCACTTATTCATATAAGTAATAACAGGTAGCGTACAAATAGTATCAAATAACGGTCACATGCAATAAATAATCCCATTTAAAAACTAACAATATCTATCGTTGGAGGGTTAAACCACCTGATAGGTAAAATTACTTCACCAAGTCATGGTGTTATCAAAAGTGTTGTATACTTTGTGGTCATCAGACCACAATCAAAATTACCTCTCGTAGGAATGATATATGGTGCTATCAAATCATGTATCCAAGGAATCCTTACCTGCCCACAGTGCGTGTGTCCTACAAGCGTTGCATCGACATTATAGTTTGCATACGACAAGGTTGTATCTGGATTATGAGTCAAGACAATCACCGTATCAGCTACATGAAACTGATTGAGTAAAAAGACATCATCCTCTCCTCCATCATGATCGCCAAGTCCTACTAACTTCCATGATCAGAAATCTACCACATCGTTTGCCAAAAACGTTACTCCCAGTTGTTCTAGTATCTTTACTAGCTCATCTCTCAGTTTCGGTCACGGTTTCTCCACGTCATGATTTCCCAAAACCATATATACCGGTACGCGAAGATCTGCTAATGGTTGAAATAATTCCTTCATATCTTCACTATTTACGGAAGGTCGAAACGTCAGATCTCCAGCGATAAACACCATATCAACTCATGGTTGTTTATTTATGGTGTTTACGACACGCTGCAGGTAGGTCCAATCCTTGTACACTCACAGATGCAAGTCTGCAATGAGTGCAGCTTTTTTACCTACTCCTAGGTCCAAGTCAGCTCTTCTGAGAGCTACCTGTTGTGGCTCTATCCATCTCACTCGAACAAACGTGGTAAAAATAACAGTTAACACACAAAAGCGAATGACACGACCTGTTCGTAACGCACGTCGTCGATGCAGCACGACGAAAAATAGCACTATTCGACTTCCATAAAACAACAGCTCATACACCAATGGTTCCATCTTCTCTCTTGAAATGAATAACACATTACATATATATGTCGTTA